>JAZQOJ010000131.1:0-9609 GCA_045627805.1 Bacteroidales bacterium | reverse complement strand
CCGATGATGATGCCGAGCATTGTAAGGAACGACCGACCCTTGTTGCGGAGCAGCGCGGTGATGGCGACTTTGATGAGGTTGAGTATGTTCATAATCAGATTGCTGTGTTTTTGAGGTTCTTTTCATATTCAGCCAGAGCGGCTGCGGCTGACTGCTGGTCCACGCTTTCATCTTTCACGATGTGACCGTCGCGCAGCTTGATGGTGCGGGTGGTGAAGGTGGCGATGTCGGGTTCGTGCGTCACGAAGGCGATGGTTTTTCCCTGCGCGTGCAGCTCTTGGAAAAGTGTCATAATCTCGTAGGAGGTGCGAGTGTCGAGGTTGCCCGTTGCTTCGTCGGCCAGGATGATGACGGGGTCGTTGACGAGTGCGCGGGCGATGGCGACGCGCTGCTGCTGCCCGCCCGACAGCTGGTTGGGCATATGGTTCATACGGCCCTCCAACTTGACCGCTTCCAGCGCGGCAATCGCGCGCTCTTTGCGCTCTTTCGCACTGACTTCCGAGTTGTACATCAGTGGCAGCTGCACATTGTCGAGTGCCGAAGTGCGTGCCAACAGGTTGTAATTCTGGAAGACGAAACCGATCTGGCGGTTGCGCAATGTGGATAACTCATTCTTGTTCAGCTTGCTGATGGCCGTCCCGTTGATGATGTATTCGCCGGAAGTCGGTGTGTCGAGGCAGCCGAGAATGTTCAGCAGGGTGGATTTCCCGGAACCGCTCGTTCCCATAATGCTGACGAACTCGCCCTTCTCAATGGAAAACGACACCCCGTCTAATGCGTGTACGGTTTCGCTTCCTACCTGGAAGTCGCGGCGCAGATTCTCTATTCTAATGATTTCTTCCATATTGCCGGATTGATTTTTTTATTTGAAGAAATATTCAAATATTTGATTTTCTTTTTGTTGCGACGTGCTGGCTAACGTTTTTTCCGTTCAGGAGGTCCCGGCATAAAGGATTTGGCACCGCCTTGCTTCTTGCCGTCACCGGGCACGAGGGCTTTGATGCCGACCACCACTTCGTCGTTGGCGTTGAGCCCTTCTTGGATCAGCGTTTTGGCGCCATCGTTGATGCCGGGCGTCACGCTGTGCTGTTCGTAGGTTTGTCCGTTCTTTACCCAGATGGTCTTTTTGGTGATGTCTTTCAAACTGTTGGCCTCTTCTTCTTGGGTTTTGAAAAGTGACTTGATGGTAGCACCCTCTTTCGTGAGTTGCTGTTGCATTGCGGGGTCAATTGTGAAATAGATGGCTTCCATCGGGATGCACAGGCCGGCTGCTTTTTCCACGATGATGCTCACGTTGGCGGTCATACCGGGCATCAGCTTCTCGTCGGGGTTGGGCGCGTCGATGATGACGGTGTAGGTGACCACGTTGGAAGTGACGGTCGGTTCGAGGCGGATTTGCTTGACGGTTCCCGTGAACACGTCGTCGGGGAAGGCGTCAACGGTGAAGGTGACGGGCTGGTTGAGGGCCACTTTCCCGATGTCGGCCTCGTCAACGTTGGCTTCCACCTGCATCTGCTTGAGGTTGTTGGCGATGGTGAAGATGGTGGGGGTGCTGAAGGAGGATGCCACGGTTTGCCCTTCCTCCACGGACTTGCTCAGTACGATGCCGTCAATGGGGGAGTAAATCTGTGTGTAAGAGAGATTTACCTGCGCTCGTTGAAGGTCTGATTTAGCGGTCGTGATGAGGTTTCGGGCCTGAGTGTATTGGTTGCAGGCCTCTTCGTAAGCCGCCTGAGTGGCCGCTTTGTTTTCGTACAGCGCCTTCACGCGCTCGTAGTTCTGCTTGGCGAAGTTCAGGGAACTTTCGGCGTTGGAGACATTGGCTTGGGCGGTCTTCACCTGCTCTTGCAGCGTGGAGCGGTCGAGCTCGGCCAGGAGCTGTCCCTTGCTGACGTGTGAGTTGTAGTCAACGTAGAGTTTCTCCACGATACCGGAAACCTGTGTGCCCACCTCCACTTTGTACACGGGCTGGATTTCTCCGGTGGCCGTGACGGTGATTTCAATGCTGTCGGTAAGCGGACGGGCCGTTTCCGTGCGGAGGCCGCTGTGTTTCCCTTTCCCTACGAAGAAAAGGATGAGCAACAGCACGGCAATCGCCGCGATGACGCTCACAATGATGATTCGTTTTGTGGTTTTTTGTGTCATTGTATTTGTTGTTGAATTGTTGAATTGTTGAATCGAGAATCACATTATCAGTTGTGAATTGTTCATTGTAAATTGTTCATTGTAAATTGTTCATTTCCCATTGTCCCTTCTGCCAAACTACAATTCCACCTGTTTGCCGGTATAGACATCGAGCACTTTTTTCTCCAAAAGGAAATTGTATTTGTTTTGCATAAAGTTGTTGAGGATGTTGAGGTAGTTGGTCTGTTGCTGAAGCAGTTCCACGGCGGTGATGGCTCCGTACTGGAATTTCTGGTTGTAGGCCATAAAGTTGGCGTAGTAGGCGTTCTTCTGCATTTCGGAGAGCGTGTAGTTGTTGTATGCTTTTTTTACGGAGAGGTAGTATTCTTCGATTTCACGGGTGATGTCGTTTTCCACGTTTTGCAGTTCCATTTGTGCCTGCTGAACTTGTATTTCCTTGATTCTCACGTTGTTGCGGACGCGGCCCTGATTGTAGATGGGAATGCTTACGTTGAGTCCGATATTCTCGCCAAGTCCTTTGTAAAGTCCTGACTGCAGGCCGCTAACCTCGCTACCGTAGGCGGCGTTGTAGCCCGTTCCGATGCCGGCGCTGGCCGAAATGGAGGGGTAGTAAGAACCTTTGGCGATTTTCACGTCGTATTCCGCAATCTCGACGGCGTTTTCCCTTACTTTCATTTCGGGAAGGTAGCCGAGTGCCTGGCGCAGCACTTCGTCGAGGGCGGGAACGCTCATTGATTGCGCGAGTTGTGCTTCCGTGGGCGTGGCGACGGAGAGGTTTTGGTCTCTGCTCACGTTCAGCAGGTTGCGCAGCGTGACATACTCGTTGTCAATCGCAATCTGCGTGTTCTCAATGTTTACTGAGTCGGCGGTGTATTGTGCCTGTAGGAGAAGAAAGTCGCTTTCCAGAATCTGTCCCACCTTGTAGCGTTGCTCGCCTTCTGCTACCTGTTGGCGGCTTGTTTCCAGTACGGTGCGTTGATAATCAAGCATTTCCTGGTTCATTAGAATGGTGAGGTAGGAGCGGATGATGTTGATGCGAATCTGGTTTTTCGACTGTTCCACCTGAAGTTGCGCTTGCGTGAGTTGCAGTTCGCTCTGCTTGATGCTGTTGCGGATGCTGAGCCCTTTGAAGATGTCAATGCCCGCATTGATGGAGTAGTTGCCGCCGAGGGAGAACGCTTCCTGACCGTGCGAGTAGGAGAAACTCTGCCCCAAACCTGCCGAAACGGTGGGCGTCATTTGCAATTTGCTTTGCTTGAGTTGGATTTCGGCCGTGTTGACATCCAACCCACCGCTGAGCAGTGTAATGTTGTGTTGCTCAGCGTATTGTATACATTCTTGAAGATTGAGTTGAAGCGGATTCTGTCCGAAAACTGTAATCGTGGCGCAGAATGAAAGTAGGAAAATGATTCTTTTCATTTTGATAATTTTGATGCAACAAAAATAACAAAAATGTCGGTTGTTTGTTTGTGATTTCATTAAAAAATTAAGTGGGTTTCATTGTTACTTATGTTGAATAGGAGAACTTTTTTTGGAAAAAACGTATATTTGCATTCAAATCAAGTGTGCTTGAGAATTATGTAATTGATTAATTTCTAATATTTTGTAATGTAAATGGCCTTCTGCTCGTCGGACAATTGTTGAGAATCGCATTGTTTTGGCAATAAAACTTCAAGAATCAATAATGAAAAAGTTATTATCCGCATTCTTCATTACTCTTTTGTGTGGTACCGTTTTCGCTCAGAACGTGACGCGCGCCTTCGTATTGGCTGGAAACAGCAGACAGGGCGTGGCTTATTCCGTCGGGCAAACTTTCAACCAGCACGCCCCCTCCGAGGTTTCGGTGCCGCTCGTCGCTGAAGGCCTCCAGCAAGGTTATGCGGTTGTGGCTCACGACACATTGTTGCTGCTCTCCGATGAGATGGAGGACTACCGGCCCGGCGACACGCTGTTGATCGGGCTAACTCCCGAAGGGTACGATGAGCAACGCCACCGCCAGGTGTATGAGTTGGTTTGCAACAGCGACTGCGAGCATACGATGTCGGTGTCGGGAGCGGCGACCTACGCTGTGACGCTTCCCGAACCGCAGATTCTTCCAGCCGGCTCGACCGCCCCCGACGGTCCGGTGACGTTGCTTTTTGACCGCACCAATCCCTACGACTATCCCGTTGGGGCGACCACCGATGTGCTGTGGACAGCTTCGGTGGCTGGACAGACGAAGTTGTGCCCGCTGAAGGTCGTTATTCGCGCTTTCGACTGTGCGGCAGCGCATCCGGCGGTGACGGATTTCGACGGCCATTCTTACCCGGTGGTGAGTCTCGGCCATTACTGCTGGACGGCGCGGAATCTGCGCACGCTCCATTACGCCGACGGATCTTCAGTGCCCAGTGTGCTGACTTTTCCCGCTTCGTATGCTCCGGGCGTGGCGGATATGGCGGAGGCGTTCGGCCATCTTTACACTTGGGAGGATGCCACTCAATACAATGTGGCGGCGACGCGGATGCAAGGCGTTTGTCCTGACGGCTGGCACGTGCCGACAGGGGAGGAGGTTGAGTACCTGCTTTCAATGTTCGAGTCCACGGAGCTGATGTCGGACGACCCGCAGCTGCATTGGCTGCCGGCGGACGGAACCGACGACTATGGATTCTCGTTCCTTCCGGCGGGAGCGTATAGCGCTGTTGGCGACAAGTACGAGGGACTTTACGTTTATGGCTGTTTTTGGACGACAGAGACGGAAGGAAGCACGATTGCACACGCCTGCCGCCTTGGCGATGCGTGCGGGACCTTTGAAATCGTGCCCGGCGAAAAACTGAACGGATATAGTGTGCGCTGCGTGCTGGATTATTAAGGGAGTAGTTGAAAATACACAATTTGAATCAATATTAAAATCAATGAGAATAATGAAAAAAAACTTGGCGATTCTGGCTTTATTGTTGGTGAATTCAGTTGCGGTTTTTGCGCAAACCACACCGATGTTTCCCTATCAGGCGGTGGTGCGCAACGCCAGTAACCGGCTCGTGCAAGATTCAACCTTCACTCTCACCGTTGAGATTTTGCAAGGTGCGGAAGTGAAGTACAGCGAAACGCGCGAAGCCACCACCGACCGCAACGGTATGGTGTCGTTCTATATCGGAAATCCGGTCGGGCGAACCTCGTTTGCAGGCGCAATTGCCGACGTGACCGACTGGAGCAACGCGAGTTTCCGCCAGACGTTCGCGCTCAGCTCCGGCGACCTTGTTCTCACCGACCCCGTGGCGCCCGTGCCGTACGCTTTGCAGGCCGCCAACGCCGGCGAAAGTAGCAGCACCGCCCTTTCGGCCCTCGCCAACCGCGTGAACACCTTCAACACTAACGTTTGCGACAGCGTGGCCAACTGCGATTTCTCGGGCAACGTCTCCATCCAGAATATGTTGCAGGCACTTTCCGACTTGATTGAAGCACAAAACGATGCGATAGGTGCGATGAACTCGAAAATGGACAGTTTGGACCGCCTGGCAGATTCGATATCCCGTCTTTCTTTTGATGCTCCGTTTGTATGCGGATCTTCCCAAGTCTATGATCATCAGGGAAATATTTACAATACTGTAAAAATCGGAGGCCAATGTTGGACGAAGGAGAATATGCGCTGCACGACCTCTCCGAGCACGAATACGGTCATCTTGGAGAAGCCCGCCGCGGATGAGGCCTACGCGGGAAAGAGGGCGTATTATTATGACGATGATCCTGCCAAAGCTGAAGGCGGGTACGGATTGTTGTACAATTGGTGGGGCGCGGTGGACACGTTCGATGTGGCATCGGGCGAACTGAGCTTGGGAAGCAGCGAAGGTGTTCAGGTTCTTCCTCAATTCACTGGCCATCGCAGGGGAATCTGTCCGCAGGGGTGGCACGTCCCAAGCAATGCCGAGTGGACGGAGATGGAAAAAACGGTGGTAGCTGAGCACCAGCCCGACCTTACGCCTGAACCTGCTTTTGGAACTCCACTCCAATATGGAGGTGCCAATACTGCTATTGCTTCGATGTTGGCCACTGGAAACGAATGGGTTACCAACTCCACAATGCTTAATGCCCCTAACGATCCTGATAATCCATTGTTCTCTGTATCTGGGCTGAGTATATTGCCCACGGGGTACAGATACGGTACCAGTTTTGCTGGTCTCTATACGGTTGGCAATTTTTGGAGCGCAACTGCGTCCGATAGTAGGGCTTCTGCTTATGTTCACGAACTGGCATCTTCACATACTGGTATCTTCACTACTCGTGCGTTCTGTTTCAGTGGATATGCTGTGCGTTGCTTGCGCGACGGCGGTGATGCCGGCTTCATTGGCGACAACGAGACTGTCGGCGCGATACCGTCTGCTCCCGCTCCCGTGAACTGCGATCAGGTGATGGAATGTATGCGCGACACCCTCGGCAAACTCAATGCCAAAATTGAAGCGCAAAACGGAATCATCAGCACACTCCAGCACACAATTGACTCCATCTCTGTCGTAATGCCTTTTGTTTGTGGCGAGAGCCGTGTTCGCGACTACGACGGCAACACCTACGCCACCGTCGCAATCGGCTCGCAGTGCTGGACCAGGGAAAACCTGAAGTCCACTCATTACAGCGACGGCACCGCAATACCGTTGGCTTCTGGAAATGAAGCGAGCAACACTGCTTTTTACCGATATTATCCTGCCAACGACAGCGCCAATGTGGCTGTTTACGGCTGCTTGTACAACTGGCCTGCCGTAATGAAGGGAGCTGTGGTTTCTGAAGAAAATCCGGCTGACGTGCAAGGAATCTGCCCGAAAGGTTGGCACGTGCCATCCGGCTCGGAGTGGTCGCAGTTGATAAACAGTGTCAATGACCAGAGCCAGTACCAGTGCAATGGGGAGTTTTATATAGCCAAAGCGCTGTCGGCTGCTACCGGATGGGAAAATTCCGAGGAAGAATGCACTGTGGGGAACAACACGTCGTCTAACAATGCCACTGGATTTTCTATTGTCCCAGCCGGCAACTGCCTCGGCCAGTCTTACGACTTTTTTGAAAGAAGGGCTTTCTTCTGGACTTCTTCCGGCGGTGGCAATTATGCGCGCCAATTTTTTTTCTCATACGATAGTCAGTCTGTGCTTCTTAACGATAATTTTGTAGAGATTGGATCTTCCGTGCGTTGCGTGCGCGATGAATAGGGAATCCAACGCCAGTATCAAGATTATCTCGATAAATCCTGATTTTTTTGCAAACTTGTGAAATCAGAGCGGATTAATTTGTATTTTTGCCTCGTTGAACTGCTGTGCCAACGACCTTTCACGGCAGTTTTTTTTAGACAGAAGAGGTCGCTTTTAACATAAAAACATAAACGATTATGGGATTCATCAATCATCTTTTCGGCAATGCTACCGAAGTGAATTTGGACGAAATCAGACAGGAATTTGATGCGATTCTGATTCCCGGCGAGGAGTTGGAAACCGCTTTCCGTATTTTCAGAGACAAGTGGGTGTTTACCAACAAGCGCCTGATTATGCTTGATGTACAAGGCGTTACGGGGAACAAACGCGACTATCACTCCATTCCGTACAAATCCATCAACCATTTTTCCGTGGAAACTGCGGGCTCACTGGATTACGATTGCGAGATGAAATTGTGGATTAAGGGCTCTCCGGAGCCGTATAAGAAGGAGTTCAAGCGCGACATTGACGTGCGGACGCTTTCGAAGGTGCTGGCCGCACACGTTATGGACGAATAGGCGCGGAATGGCTCTCATTCCCTCATTAACAAAAAAATGGTAACGATGACTACACAAGAACAAAAATCTGCTGCCAAGGCATTCGCAATAGAATGGGGAAATCGTGGAGATGAAAAAAGCGAGACCCAACAGTTTTGGATGTCGTTGCTCCGCACTGTATTTGAAATCGCTGAACCACAGAAATTTATCGAGTTTGAAAAGCGTGTGCAGCTTGCGCACGTGAGTTTCATCGATGCTTACATCGAAGCCACAAAAGTCTTGATTGAGCAGAAAAGTTCTGATGTGGATTTGCACAAGGGCTACAAGCAGAGCGATGGTTCCATACTGACGCCTTTTCAGCAGGCCAAGCGCTATGCCAACGAACTGCCTTATTCCTTGCGTCCGCGCTGGGTGGTGGTGAGCAACTTTCAGTCGTTTTTGGTTTACGATATGGAAAATCCAAATGGCGAGCCCATTGAGATTTTGCTGGAAAATTTTGACAAAGAGTACTATCGTCTTTCGTTCCTAACCGCCACCGCGAATCCCCATTTGAAAAAGGAAATGGAGGTCAGCATAAAAGCGGGCGACCTGGTGGGCAAGATTTATGATGCGCTGCTACCGCAGTACAAGGATCCCACCAGCGCCGAAACCCTCCACAGCTTGAATATGCTCTGCGTGCGTCTGGTGTTCTGTCTGTATGCCGAAGATGCGGGCGTTTTCGGGAAACGCAGTATGTTTCACGACTATATGTCGGAATTCGATGCCCGCAATTTCCGCCGCGCGCTAATTGACTTGTTTAAAGTTTTAGACACCAAAGTTGAAGACCGCGACCCGTATATGGATGAAGCGCTATCGGCCTTCCCGTATGTGAATGGCGGTCTGTTTTCGGATTGCAACATCGAGATTCCGAATTTCACCGACGAACTGCTCGCGCTGATTCTGGAAAAGGCGTCCGACGATTTTGACTGGAGCGAAATCAGTCCCACCATTTTCGGTGCCGTATTCGAATCGACATTGAATCCGGTGACGCGCCGTTCGGGCGGTATGCACTATACCTCTATCGAAAACATCCATAAAGTTATCGACCCGCTGTTCTTTAATGATTTGCGCCGCGAGTTGGATGAAATAAAAGCGGAGAAAGTAGGAAAATTGCAAACGAAAAAGGCAGCGGAATTCCAGATGAAACTTTCAAAACTGAAATTCCTGGATCCTGCCTGCGGAAGTGGCAACTTTCTGACGGAGACTTACCTGTCGCTGCGCCGTTTGGAAAATGAGGCCATCCGTCTTCAGACTAAGGGACAGGTACAAATGGGTTTTGAAGAAACCAATCCGGTGAAAGTCTCCATTCATCAGTTCTATGGCATCGAAATCAACGATTTCGCGGCAGATGTCGCAACCACCGCATTGTGGATTGCCGAGAGTCAGATGCTGAAGGAGACTTCCTCCATTGTGGACTTCGATTTGAATATGCTTCCACTGAAAACCTATCACAACATCAAGAAGGGTAATGCGTTGCGTTTGTCGTGGACGGAGTGGGAGGTTAGGGGACAGGGTTCAGGAGATAGGGCTCAGGTTTTGGATTTTAGAAATAATTTTACTCATATAACTACTAACAACTATGATTCGAAGTTACAAGGATTTGATTGTATGGCAAAAAGCTATGCAGGTGACGGAAATGGTGTATTCAATGGTGAAAAAGCTCCCGAAGGAGGAAACGTATGCCCTGAGCGACCAGATGAGGCGAGCGGCAGTGTCGA
>JAZQOJ010000130.1:0-26251 GCA_045627805.1 Bacteroidales bacterium | reverse complement strand
GCTCTTCCCCGACGACCCGTCGCTGGACTACCACAACCTGGCGGGCTCGGTACACAACGGCGGCGAGGCGATGGACATCTACCCGCGTATGGCTGCAATGTCGCCCGACGAGCGTGCCGCCGCGCGCGAATCCCTGCTCCGCTACTGCGAGCTCGACACCTTCGCAATGGTGAAAGTGCTGGCGAAAATCAGAGAACTGGCGTAAGTGCCAAAATTTTCTTGTTTGTGAAAAAATAGTACTAAAATTTTTGTAAACACAAAAATTTTAGTACTTTTGCACAAAAATACACGTTGAAGATAATCACCCGGCAAAAGTATATCAACGCCATCGTTAAAGCATTCGATTTGGTCCCGATTGTAGTGCTGATTGGAGCTCGTCAGGTTGGCAAGACCTTCATTATGAAGAGTTTGCCAACAGACACATATAAAGATAGTCTGATGTTGAATGGTCAGGAGCCCAATATTGCTGACTGTTTCAACAATTATAAATATGATAAGCCGGTAAAAATAAAGGCCCTGCGCAATCTTTCCGCCGAACTCAATATTGTCGCAAAGAATTGTTATGTGGCGAATATCAATCGCTTCGCATTAGAAAATGACGTGCAGATGATGCCCGGCTTTTGGGCTGACCGTATGACAAAGTAACATTTTATAAAAAAACAAACCATACAGCACTATGTTTGAAAAATTTCCCATCGTCCAGTATTCCGTCTCTGGACATCTCGCCTTTGACACCATTTATTATGTTGAAAGCAAACAGAATAAGGAGTTAAACAAAGTAATGAGCGCCATAGAGCATTCTGGCCGGTTTTTGTTCGCCGACACCGAACTGCAACCCTTCCCGTTTAAATTGAGCTGTCTTTCGCAAGAAGAGTTGATGGCTGAAAATCTGCGCGCTCGGATGTCTGGCGCTTTTGAAGACCACTTGGTGACAGAAGCCATCGATTCTTTGCGTGATTGTCTGGCGGCCGACAAGGGCGGCGTTCTCACCGTGCGCTGTCTGCCTGCCCAGAACGAAACGGTGAACAAGGGACGTTGCACCCTCTGCACCTTTGAGGAGTTTGGCGCCATTAGTCCGGAAGAAGCTTTAGACACTCTCCAGTCGTTCGCCTGCTTCGCCGCGCAGGAAAACTTTGAACGCCTGTCGGGCACCTCATATTCACAATTCCTTAATGCCAAAGAAGAAGCCCGTCATCCCCGGCGGCATTCCAGTAGCACTATGGGGTTTATTGTTGTTCAGCCAGACCCCGCGCAGATTCTTGAGGAAATGCGGAATCGGATCGACGAACTCAACAGCACCATCAGTGATTCTACCGATTACAACGACATTGTTAAGGTGCTTGAGAAAGATTTGAAATCGTTGAAAGACAAAGTCAAATATAACAAGCCCTTCAAAGTGGAAGTGCATTGGAGTGAAATCAAGGTCGCTATTCAAGGAAAAAAAGAGACAGTGAGATTCGGGCGCGGTGATGTGGCCGACGCTTTGTACATTTTCTTTTTACGGCAATTGGAACGTGCCCACCGCGATCGCAACATTTCACCCTATCTCTCTCAGAATGAGATGGAAAAGTATTCTGCCGAAATCGCTTCAATTTATAAAAACATCAGTGGCAAAAATCCGGGCAGCATCAGTTCTGTGTTTTTGAAAAGCACCGAATCAAACGACTTTTCCAATGCGCTGAGTTCCATACGCAAGTTCTTTAAAAACGAGTTTGATGTTGAAACGCTTCGAAAAGACTATGGGAAATGCTACAGCATTGAGATTATGGATAAAGATCGCGGCGACAATCCGCGCTACGGCATCCAGCTTGACGTGGAGGACTTCGACCTGATGAGGTTCAGTATCGGCGCTGGTAATTTATAGTGCCGTGCCGCGCTGCCCCCTCCCGATTTGGCGAACCGAATTTCCCATTTCTGACCGGTAGCGACCCGTTTGCCGACGGAGACAGTCAGGTTGCGTTCCACGAGAGCAACTGCGCCCGGTGCCGCAAGCACGCGAAGGAGTACGCCACCATAGCGGATATCGGGTGCGGCCTCGAACGCTCCTACCGGCATCGCCTTGATGCCGATGATCCGGGCGTTCCAGTTGATTTTGTTGTGGAGTTCCCGCTTGAAATTCATACTCACCTGTGTGACATTGCGGTGCGAATTGCGATAAAGGATTTCAGGATTGATGTCCATGGTTTTCGTTTTAGAGTTTGCAAAAACACAAAACAATATTCAAATATGGAAATTTTTACGAAAAACAATATTCAAATATTGTTTAAGTTCGTATAACTACGGCGTTTGCGCAAGTGTCCTGACCTCGACGCCTTCGTCAAATTTAGGTCTATACCTTTCTATCGCGAGCATACATATTTCCGCATCGGTACACGCACCTTGACTACTTCGTGTACCTGTACCCGAACATAGCAGCGATTTACTTTCCCCTACACTATGCTTATCAAAACGGAGAAAAATGAGCAATCTTTTGAAACCGGAATGACAAGAAATGAAAAGCAACGAAAGCGTTTACTTTTATTTCCTGTTCGAAATATGTTCGGCAGCAAAGAAAAAGCACTCACAAGTCTCCTTGTAAGTGCTTGATTTTGAGAGTGGAGCGTATGAGAATCGAACTCACGACCTCTTGACTGCCAGTCAAACGCTCTAGCCAACTGAGCTAACGCCCCATCGTTCTCGTTTGAGGTTGCAAAAATACAACTTTTTTCTTTCCCGTCAACACTTTTTGAAAAATATTTTTCAATTGAACTTATACCTCGCTTCTATTCCCGTGATTTGTTAATGACAGCACTCGGGCAAGGCGGAATTGCATTTCCCTCGGACAGAATGTCATTTAATAAAATTATCGTATCTTTGCAACACGTTTCCTGATGCTATGCTTTCGCATCAATGGTGGACAGTAAGTTTTTATTTAATTTGTAAGATATTGATTAATAATTAATTATATTTATATTTTTTATTTATTTCGTATGAAAAAGATTAAAGTATTTTGCATTTTTACTGTTTTCGCACTCGCTTCCGTGACCACTAGTGCGCAGCAATTGGTTGGAGCCATCAATATGCTATCAAACCGCACGATTCGTTTCAGCAAGAATTATGAATTGCTGCAGAAAAATATCACACTCGATGACTATGCGGTTCAAAACTTTGCAGCCACCACCATCCAGGAGGCGATTGACAAGACCGTTCTTAGCGTTCCCTGCGGCGAGTTCATAATGAACGCCCAGATTTATATGTTCGACAATATGTTCGTCGTGGTCGGCGATGTTTGGGGTGAGAAGCACAACACCTGTTTGTACCAGGTTGGAGATTTGGTTTCCTGGGACGAAAAAAGAGTTGGAACGATTATGGCCATAAAGAACGATGACGAATGTGTAGTCAAGGATTTGCAGACCGAGCAGCAGAAGACCATTGATTTCTCTGATATTCACGTAATTAGTTCACTTGATGAGTTTAACTTGTTTAGGGTAGGTGACCGCGTCAGCTTTGGGAAAAACAAGTATGGCGAAATTGTTTCCATAAAGGATGAGGACAATTGTATGGTAAAAGATTTGCAAAATGGCCGCATTAAGGAAATGGAATTTGACGACATATCGCTAGCTCCTATTGATGAGACGAAGGCCTCGTTCAGCGTCGGCGATAAAGTGACCTGGAAAGTGTTTGGGGGAGTAGCTTATAAGACTGGCGTGATCATTTCCATAAAAGATAAAAGCAGCTGCCTGGTGAAAGATGACCAAAGCGGAAACACCAAGGAGATGTTTTTCCAGAATTTGTACAAATTGGGTGAGTAGCTCGTGGATTTGCGATTCCCAAATAAAAATATTATGATGAAGAAGTTTAGTTTTGTTGCGCTGCTTTTGCAACTTTCAATTATGAAACTATTGGCTGCACCAGTCGATTCAACTGCTGCATTGCAAATGGCGACCAATTTTTATAAGAGCAACAACGTTGTTGCAAACGCAAATGGTATGCAGATCAGGTTCGCCAAGACAGAAAAAACTTTCCAAAGAGCAATACCTTCTGTGCATTTCAACAATCTGTACATCTTTAATGCCTCAGACGGCAATGGTTTTGTGATTATGTCTGCGGATGACAGATCGTATCCAGTGCTCGGATATTCCGACAAAGGCAGTTTCAGAACGGACAGCATCGCGCCGCAGGTCGTGGATTGGCTTCGTGGTTACGATAGAGAAATTGATTATTTGATAGCGAACGATATTCCGGCAACCGATGAAATTGCTGCGGAGTGGCAAAACTTACGCACCGGAGGCCAAATACAGACACGGAATACAAGAAGTGTGTCCCCATTGATACAAACCACTTGGAACCAGTCACCATATTACAATCTGCTGTGTCCCTATGACGAAGATGCCGAGGACTACACGGTGACCGGATGTGCTGCGACTGCAATGGCTCAGGTTTTGAAATACTGGGAATATCCGAATGTGGGAACGGGCACGCATACTTATTACGACCAAAACTATGGATGGCAGAGCGCCGATTTCGAGGTTCCTATATATTGGAATGAAATGCCAAACTCACTGTCATCATCAAGTTCGACGATGCAGGTGTATTCCGTCGCGAGATTGATGCGTTTGTGTGGCGTGAGTGCAAATATGCAATACGGGACAGCTTCTGTCGGGGGAAGTTCGGCAACGTATGAAAATGTGGAAAGAGCTCTTGTCGAAAACTTCAATTATTCGCAAAATCTTGAACTTCTTTATAAGGATAACTTTCTCAATGCAGAAGAATGGTTGGCACGTTTGAAAAATGATTTGGACAATGGACGCCCGATTCTATATGCTGGCTCAGACCTTGAACACGGAGGAGGCCACGCATTCGTATGTGATGGATATAACAACAACTCTTTCCATTTCAACTGGGGCTGGGGTGGCAATTATAATGGCTATTACCAACTTTCAGCGTTGTCGCCGGGTGCAGGACAAATTGGAGGAGGAAGCGGAAGTTATTCTGATTACCAACGCGCAATCCTCGGATGCGTGCCAGCGGAAACGATATCGCATCCGAACTATGACCTCGTAATGAATTCCACACTGACGACCAACTCGTCATCGTATATTTGGGGTGACGACATTACGATCACACGTTCCGTAAAGAACAGCGGGGCAGCGAATTTCAGCGGCTACATCATTGTAATGGTGACGGACAACTACGGCAACCCCGTCGCACACACTTGTAATTATGCGACCATAACGTCCAACCATACCAACACGGCATCAGTGCATTTTTCCGGCGATATGCCGTTTGTTCCAGGCAATTACATCGTGAATGTTTTTTCCGCTATCGACACGAACGACCTGAACACATTCAGACTGGTGCGTGACAATGCAACGTACCAGAACCTCGCTCAGTTCACCATCACGTATTCCGCAAGTATCGAAACGAACTCGGATTTCTATTTCTCAACAGGCGATGTGCTGTATGCCAACAGGGCAGCAACCATCAACGTAGATGTGCTGAATGCGGGAAGTTCCACTTTCACGGGCAGCGTCGCGGTGGGCCTTTCCGACCTGGACGGCAACTTTGAACAATTCATTGATCAGGGTTCGCTCTCGAACGGCTTGCAAGCCAATTACCACTATACCAATGGACTGGAATTCACTGGCAACATCACGGTGCCCGCAGGAGAGCACTTCATTATGCTTTTGTACCAAAACCCGAATGAAACAAGCTGGTATTATGCCGGCAGTTCCGAATACGGCAACCCGGTGAGAATCCGTGTCGCCTCGCCACCGACTCCTGACATATACGAGCAGAACAACACAGTTTCAGCGGCGTATGCATTGCCCACCAATTTTATCAATGACACTTGTGTTATTTATACTACTGGTTCCAATATCCATATCTCAACAGATATGGACTACTACAAGGTGGTGCTGCCAGCCGGATATAGTTACGAATTCGGCACTTTCCTTTTGGACTGGGATTACGATGACTATCATTACCCGGCGGATTGTATGTTTTCAATGTCTGCCAATGGAACAAATAACTGGTCGGCGAATTGCGACGGCGGAGAAGGGCCAGAGGCCTCTCTCTCCAATGGTGGAAGCGTATATTTCAAGGTTTTTCCATATACCGATTCAGAAATACTCGGCGACTACTTGCTCGGAATAGCAATTATACGTCATATCCTGCCAGATCAGTACGAATCCAATAATACGGCGGAAACGGCTTATCAACTGTCAACAGTCACCACTAATAATGCGACTATCAACGTGAATGCTAATTTCCACGAAACAACCGACCGTGATTTTTACCGGATTTCCTTGCCTTCTGGATTCGATTACGTAGTAAATGCCACCATTTACACTGAATATAATAGTAACCTTTACACCGCAGATGCCAAGTTCGCCACTTCAACCGACGCTTCTTCGTGGTCAAGCAATTATGGCACACAAATGCCAGAACTGATGGTGTCAAACGGTGGAACACTTTATTTAAGAGTGCTCCCATACACTTCGGATGAGATTGGCACCTACCAATTGCACATCACTATTTCCAGATGCCTCCAGCCCGACCAGTATGAGCCGAACAATTCCGCGATAACGGCCTATATGCTTTCTACTATCAATTCCAATAACGTGTCGATTAATGTAAACGCGAATTTCCACTTGTCAAGTGATATGGACTTCTATAAGCTGAATTTGCCAGCTGGTTATGATTATACAGTCAATATCTCCCTTTGTTCATCCACTAACAGCAGCACTTATACTGCGGCAGCCAAGTTCTCGGTCTCCACTTCACCCAATTCCTGGCCCAATACCTACAATTCTCAAATGCCGGCTATGTCGGTAAACAATGGTGGAGAGCTATATTTGCGTGTGCTCCCTCTTTCTGCTAATGAAATGGGCACTTATCAAGTGCGCATCTTAATCCATCGTACGCCTGCGGTTGGAATCGAAAATCAGGAAGAACGCGATTGGATCGTGTACCCGAATCCGACTTCCGATGCACTTCATATTTTGGCGCCACAAGCGGTTGCGGTGAACCGGATGGAGATCCTTTCCTTTGAAGGCAAAGTGGTAAAATGTATCGAGGGATATTGCACTGAAATTGATGTCTCTGATTTGGCGGCAGGAACTTACATCCTCCGCATTCGCATAGGCAACGAGGTGCTAACAAAAAAATGGTGTAAGTACAATTAGCATAGGTGCGCCGGAAGGGATTCTGTATGGAAGTTCGGAAAGTCAGGAGCATTTATCGTCTTCAAGTCGTACAATCTTTCAATAAAATGCATAATTGAGATTTTTTATTATTTGCAAAACGAAAACGACAGATAAAGTTCATTTTGATTTGAATTTCGGATTTTCAAATTCAGTACAAAGATTTATGATTCCACAATAATTTTGATAATAATTAAAGAAAGATATGCTCAATCTGTTTTTTAGTCCCTATTACGATGGAAATTGTTTTGCGGGAAATCCGGCAAAACAGAAATGCCAACTCGGCACGAAATATGTGGGGCCGCTCGGCCTGCTCAACGAACTGGAATTGCGCGCCGGACTGAGCCGCGGCGAGGTGTCCCCGATGAGCCGCGCCATCGCCTATTGCAACGCCATACAAAAAGTGCTGGACGGCAAACCGAGTCCAGCACCGTTTTACCAGCTGTCTTTCGAGAATGACCCGCTTGGCGTGGCGCGCCAGCTGCTCACTTGGCGCGACGCCCTGACAATGGCCGGCTGGAACGCCAAGACTGCCTTGCCGACAAATTTGTCCACCGATGGCCAAATACGCTTGTCCGACTTGCAGAAAATCGAGCAACATTTCCATTCCATCGGCGTGGGCGAGCGCTGGCAGCAACTGTTAGCGGCTGCGCAAGCCCGTCCTATCCTGCCGCAAGGAATTTCAATAACGATAGAAATGAAGTGGGAACTGCTTCATCCTGTCATCAAAAAAGTCTTTGAAGCCATTAACGCAAAGATGCCGGAAACTGTTAAAGAATCCGAGGCCGTTAAAAATTCCAATGACAATGCTTTGGATCCAGACAAGTTCGTGTTGTACGAATTTCCTGAGCAAAATGATGCCTACCAGTGGGCGGCGTTACAGAACTTTGAGAACGCCGTTTTCGTCAACGAGGACAATTTCACCTTCAACCAGGTGCTGAAGTCGGTGGGCAAACCTTTGGTGGATGCCTCCACCGAGGGCGGTGCGGCCGAACTGTCGCAGCTGCTCAAACTGGGCATCTCTCTTTTCCGCAGCCCCGTCAATATCAGCAAACTGCTTGACTACCTCAGCATTTTCAGGCATCCGATAGATTGGGAGACGCGAAGCAACTTGAAATACCACATTTCAAGCGTTGGAGGTTTTGGCAACCGAGTTGATAAAGCCGGCAAGATAATACCACTTCAAGACATCGTTCCGCAGAAGTCCGCCTTGTGGGGAATGTGGGAGAAATGTCAAAACGGCAAAGTCGCGATTACAGAGGTGGAAAAATTCTGCGAAGAACTCTTGGAATGGGTAGAAACAGCTACAACAAAAACCACTGTCGAGAAAGTGATGAATCCGCTGACAGGCACGCAAATCTGCTCGCAACTCGCCATTTTGCAAGAACAAATCCAGAATCTACAACTGATTTTAAATAATAGGCCTGGTGATATTGCCAATGACGAACTTGAAAAAATCACCGTTTCCATCTGTCAGGACAGTGCCGTGCAAACCGATTTCGCGCGCCTCGGCTCCATCGATTTGCTGAAAGACTTCAAGGGCTTGGCTTGCAGCGGGGAAACCGTGGTGTGGCTGGACTGCGTGGGCAAACGCCGTCCGCATTATCCGTTCGCTTTTCTGAATCCGAAAGACATTGAAGAATTGCGCGCCAACAAGCTGGATATTCCCAAACCGGAATTGGAAATGCAGGCCTCCGACTTTGCCGAAAAGTTGGCCGTGCAGCGCGCTGAAAAGCTCATCGTCTTGATGCCGAAACGCAAGGACGGCGAACGGACTGAAGAGCACCTGCTGATTACCGAACTGAAAACCTTGAACAAAGGACTCGCGATTTCGTCGCCTACTTTGCCGGCGTGTGAAGCCGTTCAGATGGTGGATGCTAATTCGCAAGTAGTAGAACATGAAGTTGATAAGACATTGTTCGCCAATATCACCCAATCCAAACCCGAGCCGTCGGAAGAAGAGAAAAAGAAAGATGCTTCGAAGTTCACACCCAAGCCCGTGGGCTATCAGCGCGACTACGAAAGTTACTCCAGCTTAAGCGAGCTCATCAACCAGCCGTTTGACTATGTGTTTGATTATCTTTACAATATGAAAGACGCTGAAGACGGCAACCTCTCGCAAACCGAAGGCAATGTGGCACACGCCGTCATCAGCCAGATGGTGGCGGAAAGCAAGGATGCAGCGGGTGTGGTTGACACCAATAATTTCCTAAAGTTGTGCAAAGACACGAAACTGGAACAGCGTTTGGACCAGGCCATCCAAGATTACGGCGCCGTTCTGCTCCAACCTGAAAACACGATGGAATGCCATATCTTCAAGAATATTTTCTTGCAGAAAAGCGTTCCCCATTTGGTGGAAATCATTGAGAAGAATGACTTGGAAGTCGTTGATAGCGAACAAGAATACAACACGATGTTGTCCGGCGAAAATGGATCTTCCGCCTTTAATTTCAATGCCGAAATCGACTTCATTTTAAAGAAGAAAAATGAAGAAACGCACGAGGACGAATACTACATTTTCGATTTCAAATGGACTAATAGTCCCAATAAGAGAAAAGAAGAGTTGGAAAAGCGCAAAGAGTTGCAGTTGGCTTTGTACCAGAAAGTTTTGGAAACGAATGGCTGTCCTGTGGTAATGCGCGGCTATTATCTGCTGAAGCAGGCCACTTTGTTGACCACTTACAGCAAATTTCCGTCCAATAACAACATCGAAATCATTGAACAAAAAAACACTGCTGATATTTTCGAGCAGGCGGTGGAATCCTACCGGGAAAGAATTATGAATTTGCAGGACGGCTTCATTGAGGAAGGCGAGGAGATGCCGGGAACGGAGTTTGAAACCACACAGTTCGTCAGCAAATATCTTGCTGATTTCATCGCAAAAAATGGAAACTCTAAATATTACATAAACAATAAGTTAGAAGGTAGTAAAAGACCTCTTGGTCCTATGAAAAAAGAGGCCAAGGCAACTTCCTACGGCAAAAACTCGGTGTTAAAAGGCAAAATCAAGTAAATTATGCAAAACGTACATTATATCAATGCCGGGGCAGGTGCCGGCAAAACCTACACTTTGGTTACCATTTTAAAGCAAATCCTGACAAATCCAAGTCAGCCCTGCTCACCATCGGAAATCATTCTCACCACCTACACGAAGGCGGCCGCGAAGGAGTTCCGCAAAAAGACCTTCGAGCGACTGTTGGAAGCGCCCGCCGCCCTCGATGTGGCCAAAATCCTCGACACCGCCACCATCGGCACGGTACACTCCGTGGCACAGCAGTACATCCAGCGCTACTGGACGGAGCTCGGCTACTCCGGACAGTTCAACGTAATGTCGAATATTGACAAGGACCGCTATATCAACCAGTCAATCAAGAAATTTGCGACGCCGAACGATTTGGCTTTCTTTTACGAGTTTGTGAAAGAGATGTATGTGAAAAAGTATAATGGAACTTATTTGGCCGAGAATTACGATTTTTGGAAAGACTATGTGCTGGAAATTGTGGGCAAAATGCGTGCGTACAATATTCCGGCAACTAATTTGCCCGCTTTCTGCAAACAATCGCAGGATGTGGTGGATCGGCTGTTTGTTTATAATTTCGTTGAAAAAGATTTTATAGCATTAGCCAAACCGATCGTTGATTTTATTGATTATACGATTGCCAATCCTGGGCGAAAAAAAGTGGCAACGTGGACAAAATATAAGACATCATATACTGATTTCATAATTAAGAAAGATTATTCTTGTGATGCTTTGGTGAATTTTTTAAAATCCGATTTTTTCTTTAAAGAAGATAGCCTTGAAAATGAGATCCAAGATGCCAAATCCTACCTTCAAAAATGTATAGCACTTTCTCCGGCCAACGGTGCCAAAGTGAAAGACTGCATTCAGCGCATCTTCACGATTGCGAAAAATTGGTCAACGGCGTTCGAAGACTACAAGCGCCAAAACAACCTGTTGGACTTCGACGATTTGGAAGCCAAGTTTTTGGAACTGCTGCAAATGCCGGCAGTGCAAGACGACATCCGTAGCAGTATCAAATATCTCTTTGTGGATGAATTTCAGGATTCCAACCCCATCCAGTTGGAAATCTTCCAAAGATTGTCTGACCTGGTGCAGGTCAAGAGTTTCTGGGTGGGCGACCGCAAGCAGGCCATCTACGGATTCCGCGGCAGCGACTCCTCGCTGATCACCCAATTGCTGAATACGCATTTCGCCACGTTGGGCAATGCCACAGACCGCTTTGTCCCCGGTCTTACCAACGAGCTCATCGACACCTCATACCGCTCCATCGAAAGCTTGGTGAAACTTTCAAACGCCGTGTTTGAGAAATCCTTTGCACAAGGCGTTACTTCCGAAATCATCGACAAAGTGCCGCTTAAAGTTCATCGCGTGCAGACCGGCAAGGATGACGGCAACATCAAAACGCCCGTCCAGCATTGGCACTGCGATTCAGAAGACGCCTTAGCCAACAAGGTGGCCGACATCTTGAACGGCTCTGCTCCCGAATTTCCCGGCGTTTACGACGATGGAGAGAACTGGCGCACCGCAATCAGGCCCTCCGCAATCAGACCCTCCGACATCGCCATCCTTTCGCGCACAGGCAGCGACTGCGACAAAGTGGCGGAAGCATTGCGCAAAAAAGGCATTCCCGTCTCCTCTCCCGAAACCTCCATTTTGGACAAGGCGGAAGTGAAACTCGTGTTTGCCTTGCTGAAATACGTGGCCGGACTCTCGCGCCGCTACGCCAAGACCGAATTGGCCAAATTGTTAGAAGAAGAAATCATTACCAAAAAAGATGGCTCTACGGAAATCGTCAGCAAAACAGTGGAAACCATTTTGAAAGAAATCGCTGCCGGCCGTTTCGACTACAACCCCTTCTTTGATGAAGAAAGTGAGGAGGCAACTGACGATTCTTCAAAAACAGAAGAATCTGAATCCACCGGAACTGCTAAAACGAATAAAAAAGACCCCGACGCTTTCCTGGCCGACCTCAACGACAAGTTGCAGGGTTTGCGCGGACTCAACATCAGCGCCATCGTCAAGGGCGTGATTGCCGTGATGGACGTGCGCAACATCGTAGCCAAGTGGGGCAACGCCGCCATCCGCCAAGACAACCTCGACACGCTGATTGAGCAGGCCATCGCTTTTGAGCAATCCAGCGTCAACTCTCCTGAAAGTGCCACCGTGGCAGACTTCCTGCACTATATGAAAGAAGTGGAACTGGAGTCGGAATTGGATCAGAGTGCCGAGGGCGTGAAGGTGGCCACCTACCACAAATCCAAGGGCTTGCAATGGCCCATCGTCATCCTCAACTCCTTAGATAGCGACGAATTGGAATGCAAGAATTTTGTAAAGAAGAACTGGTTCGGCTTGAATTTGAAAGGACAATACGGGACTGCCGAATTGCAGTTGATACCAAGTTGCGTGGACGTGAATGATGCCGTGGCCGAAGCCGTCAATGATTTGTCCACAGCCGGAGCAGGCAACGACGACAACGGCTATTATGATATGATTTATGGAAAAACGGAGGGCGAACTCAAGCGCCTGCTCTATGTGGGCGTCACCCGAGCAAGAGATTATCTGGTTACCCTCTCAATTCCTTCAGGAAATCCAAAAACGACCCAGCCACTTGCTTGGATAAAGAATGCCATTGGCCGCTCTTATCCATCCACATTGGATGCTATGGATACTCATAGCGACCAGACAACCATTGACCTCTGGAATGACACAGCTCCAGATCCTGCTTTCTCCTTGACAGCGCCTGATGTTTTCTACCAGCAAATCCACGAAGGTGCCAGCACTTACGCGGACTCAACAGCCGCTCCGCTGAAGCTCAAAAAATATGCCCTGGACAACACCACTGACTCCAAAACCCTCTCGCCCAGCAGTCTGCACGAGAAGTACGATGATAAGGCAACAGTCATAAAGGATTTTGGAAGGCAAATTGCACACGGCACCATTGCCGATGGCAAATACGACGAGTTCGGCACCTGCATCCACAACTACTTTGCGGCGCACATCTGGGAAAGCAAATCGCAAATTGCCAAGCACGAAGCCAACAACATCGCATTAGCAAAAAATACCGTTGCCAACCACGGCAAGACGAAGGAGTTGCCGAATCCGGAGGATTTAACCACCGCTGCCGACACGCTGTTTGCCTACTTGGAAGACACTTTTGGCGCGGGCGAGCTCCTGCGCGAGTGCCCGTTCACCTACTGCCGCAACAACGGCCAGCTCGTGCACGGCGAAATCGACCTGGTGTGGAAATGCGCCAACGGCGAGTGCATCCTCGTGGATTACAAGAACTATCCCGGAATTGTTGCTGATGTGACGGATAAAACCCAAAAAGTGTATGTGGGCAAGTACTTCCCGCAGTTGCGCGAGTACCGCGCCGCCCTCACCGCTGCCGGCCTGACCGTGAGGAAAGTGTTTGTTTTGTATGCCGTGTTGGGGTGCCTGGTGGAGATCGTTGAGAAGTGAGAAGTGAGAAGTGAGAAGTGAGAAGTGAAAGTTAAGAACTGAGTTTGGACTCACTATCGCCGTAAGCAAATAGCGTTGATGTAGGAGTCGAATACAGCCGCGGTGAGGCCTTCGTAGTTTTCCAGGTCTATGGTGTAGGCAAGGTAAACAAGGACGTTGTCCTTCGCGGTGCTTGTGAGCTCGGCCGGATTGGTGGAGTAAGCATCAGCAAACGACTCCCAGAAACGCCTCATCTGCCAGCGTGTCAGATGGCACAGCTTGGTTCCCCAGAAAAGGCCGATGGGGTGCTTGCAGAAAAAGTACAGACACGCGATGTCGAACATCGGATGCCCCCACGAGAAGAAGCCGAGGTCTATCCAATAGGGGGTGTCGTCAGCAATCAGCAGGTTGCCCGGCTGCATATCTCCGTGAAGGCAGGTCGTACGGTCGCCAAGGCGATTGATGGCCGCCGTAATGACTTCTTTGGTATGCCTGCTATAACCTTTGTGCTCTGCAACGGCCTGCAATGCCTGAGCTTTCCGGGAGGGGAAATCTGCCGGAGCGCAACTCCTGCTGTGCAGCTTCTTGCACTCTTCGGCAAAGATTCTGGCATATTTGTCTATGTTTTCAGGATTGTCGGCACAGCTGCGAGATATGGATTTCTTTCGCGCCACACGCCGATAAACGACACCGGTGCTTTTGCCGGCTCTCACAATCTCAATGGCACTTGGAGTGCGTAGTCCCAATGCCTCAACCTTGCGCGACAGGTCGAATTCCTTCTCGGCATAACCGTCTCCCGTAATTCCGGCATTGAACAACTTGAGCATAAGCTCTTTGTTTTCCTTGTGATTGTAGCTCGTGGCAGTTGCGCCGGCTCCGCTCGGAACCCAGTCGCTGAGGTCTATTTCTCTATAATTCATTTCTTGCTTAAAAAAAATCGGTCGGTGTGTTTGAACAGCATCGGATATAGCCCCATAGTGGCGAACGATGAGATGGCATAACGTGCCGCACGGACAAGGTGCGCGGCAAAACTTCCGCTGTCCAGAAATTCCTTGCTGAATGGAAGTTTGAGCCCTTCACATAGTCCCAAAAATATGACGAGCCCGAATATCAGTCTCAAAACTGAGCGCAAAGAATGGGGTATATTACTGAAATTCACTAATTTATCATCAAAATGAAAGGCGAGGAACATCCCAGTCATAAGTCCGTAGGCGGTGAAGAAATCCTTGGTGTGACACACGAACCAGCCAGGAAGGGCGACGAGCGCGCAAACAATGAAAATCACCAGCCAATTGCGGTATGACCTGAGTACGAATGTGGCGGCCAACAAAGCGATGAGTCCGAGTGCCCACCCTGCGAGCACGTCGGTAGGATAGTGAGCCCCCAAATAAACTCTGGAAATGCCAATCAGCAGAATTAGGGCTATAAAAAGTGCTTTCGCCCACCTTTTCCTCAAGTTGG
Source organism: Bacteroidales bacterium (assembly GCA_045627805.1). Lineage (GTDB taxonomy): Bacteria > Bacteroidota > Bacteroidia > Bacteroidales > WCHB1-69 > UBA1756. The sequence goes on along the minus strand of JAZQOJ010000130.1, from coordinate 11,146 downwards.
AGTATGGCGTCCCGAACATTATCACAGCGTTGGCGGAATGCAGACTGGGAAAGGAGTAGCCCTGCACGGCAATGTCCATAACGTCGCCGCTCCCCACGGGCGCTCTGAGGCATTGTATGCCGGGATTGGCGAAGTACGGCCTGAGGCGCATAACTGAGTTTTTAAGAAATTCACCGCCAAGCAACGCGAACAGCATTCCGGCAGACATAGCGCGTCCGAGTTGCTTGTCCCAACATAGGTACAGATACCCGATGATGGCAACCAACAACAACTCCTCCCCAAGCATAGTGAATGCCGACATTACACCTGTCAGTATGGCAGAAGCGTGACTTTGGATATGAACTATCCACTCGGATTCCCATTGTGCGGCTAATAACATTCTTTTCGTTTGATTTTACGGATTAAATTTTGAGAAAATTATCAGGAAATTTTTCTTTTTCTGCTGTTTCATAATGAAATCTCGCTGCGCACCACGTTGCCGTTGCCGTCCAAGCTGAAACGTTCCGACAAGTTGAAAGTGCGGCGGATGTTTTCCTGAGAAAGCACCGTCGGCGCAGGTCCGAAGTCCTCCACGGTGCCGTCTTTCAGAAGCAAAATGCTTTTCGAGAATTGCTTCGCGAACGAGAAATCGTGCAGAATCATCACGATAGTGGTGCCGAAATCGCGGTTGAGTTGCCGCAATACGTCCAGAACCTCGTACTTGTGGCCCACATCGAGGTTGGAAAGCGGCTCGTCGAGCAGCAGGAGCGGCGTCTGCTGCGCCATTGCGCGGGCAATCAGCACGCGCTGCACCTCTCCCCCACTCAGTTGCGTGAGCATCCGGTCGCGCAACTCCCACAAACCGTTCTTACGGAGCATCTCGTTCACCACCTCCACGTCGTGGCGCGAGGCCACCGCCCAGCGCGACTGATACGGATTGCGTCCCAACATCACCGTATCAAAAACAGAGAAATCAAATACAACATCCAATCGCTGAGGAACATACGCCAATATTGTGGAAAGTTCGCGCGCGCTCATCAACGAGAGGTCGCTCCCCCGCAAGCGGATGTTTCCCTCCACCTTGAGCAAGCCCGCAATGGCTTTCAGCAAGGTGGTTTTGCCCGAACCGTTCGGACCGAGAATGGTGCAGAAATCACCGTCGCCAATTGAAACCGAGAGGTCGCGGAGTACGGGATTTTGTGCATAAGCGAAGGTGATATGGTCAATTTCTATCATTCCAAAATGCCTGAAGAAAAACTGGTTTCAACTTTTCCGCAAAATTACACTTTTTTTTTACAAAAAAAACTCGTCCATCACCCGATTTTGTGTATTTTTGCAAAAACAAAAACGCATTTTCTCACACAGCGTCAAAAATGAAGTTTCGTACTGAAATCAAGTTGCCGTCCTACCCTTTTGACATCCGCTACGACCACCAGCTCTTGTTTCTGGGCTCCTGTTTCTCGGAAAATGTGTCCACTTTCTTTGCCGAACACCAGTTCCAGGTCACGGCAAATCCCTTCGGGATCCTCTTCAATCCCCTGTCGATTGCGCAAGCGCTCGACTTCGCCGCACAGAACAAGGTTTTGGACGAGCATTACTTTCATTTTTTCAACGAAAAATGGCTCAGCTTCGCCCATCACGGCTGCTTCTCCCACCCCGACCCCGAAATCTTCGCTACCCACATCAGCCAATCGTTAGAAAAAGCGAAAACCGCTTTACAATCAGCTGATTTTCTGTTTATTGCATTTGGAACAAGTTATTATTACTGGCACAAAGAGAAAGAATTGGTGGTGGCCAACTGTCACAAGTTGCCCTCCGACACCTTCGAGAAACGCCGCGCCTCAGTGCAGGAAACCGTGTCGGCTTTCGCCCCTTTTTTTCAATGGAAAAAGCGGCACCGCCCAGATCTGAAAATCATTCTCACCGTGAGCCCTGTGCGACACTTGGGCGACGGCTTTCACGAGAACCAGCTCAGCAAGTCGCTCCTGCACCTCGCCACCGAAGAACTCTGCCAGCAACACGACAACGTTTACTATTTCCCTTCCTACGAAATCTATCAGGACGACCTCCGCGACTACCGGTTTTACGCCGACGACCTCTGCCATCCGTCGGCACAAGGCGTTGACTATGTGATAGAAAAGGTGAAAGAGGCCTTCCTCACTGCCGACACGCTGCGACAAGTGGACGAGGCCGACAAGGCCTTGCGACGAAGCCGACACGTACCCCTTCTTCAATGGGAAACTGCAAACGGAAAGACTTGAGACTTACGACTTGAGACTTACGACTTGAGACTTTATAATTACTCAACAATTCAACACCTTAACAATTCAACAATTCAACAACAACACATAAAAATGAGAACGAAAGTTGATTTCTTGGTTATCGGCTCTGGCATTGCGGGGCTTTGTTTTGCGCTGAAAGCCGCCAACTACGGCAAGGTTTGTATGATCACGAAGGCGAACACCGACGACACCTCCACCAAATATGCGCAGGGAGGAATCGCGGCCGTAATGTACAGTCCCGACACCTACGAGAAGCACATTCAGGACACGATGGTGGCCGGCGACGAGCTATCAGACCGCCACATTGTGGAGATCACCATCCGCGAATCAACGGAAAGAGTGATGGAACTGGTGGAATGGGGCGTCGATTTCGACAAGACGCAGTCGGGGAAGTTCGCGCTGGCGAAAGAGGGCGGGCACTCCGAATTCCGCGTGCTGCACCACAAGGATGTCACCGGACTGGAAATCGAGCAGAAACTGATTGCGGCTGCCGTGAAGAATCCGAACATTGAGATTCTGGAGAACCATTTGGCCGTGGAAATCATCACGCAGCACCATCTCGGCATCGAAGTGAACCGCCATATGACTTCCGGCATCACCTGTTTCGGAGCTTACGTCTATAATCCTAAGACAAAGGAAGTTGACACCATCCTGTCGAAAGTCACGATGATGGCCACGGGTGGCATCGGCACCGTTTACGGCAACACTTCCAACCCGCTGGTAGCCACTGGCGACGGCATTGCGATGGTTTACCGTGCGAAAGGGGCGGTGCGGGGAATGGAGTTCGTGCAGTTCCATCCCACCACGCTCTACAATCCGAACGAGCGGCCCTCCTTCCTCATCACGGAGGCGATGCGCGGCGCCGGCGCCATCCTGAAAGATAAGAACGGAGTGGAATTTATGCGCAAATACGACAGCCGCGGCTCGCTCGCGCCGCGCGACGTGGTGGCGCGAGCCATCGACAACGAAATGAAAGTCAGCGGCGTGGATCACGTCTATCTTGACACCACCCTCATCCCCAAGCACGAAATCTTCTCCCATTTTCCCAACATCTACGCCAAATGTCTCAGCATTGGCATCGACATCACCAAGGAGATGATTCCCGTGGTGCCAGCAGCACACTACTCTTGCGGTGGCATCCTCGTTGACGAATGGGGACGCAGCACCATCAGCCACCTCTACGCCTCCGGCGAATGCTCCTCAACTGGCCTGCACGGAGCCAACCGACTGGCTTCCAACTCGTTATTGGAATCACTCGTATTCTCGCACCGCGCCTGCCTCGATGCGGTTGACAAAATCGGGAGCATCCAGTTCTGCGACGAAGTGCCCGACTGGAACAGCGACGGAACCGTTCTCAATGAGGAAATGGTGCTCATCACGCAATCGAAGAAGGAAGTGCAAACCATTATGTCGAGCTATGTGGGCATTGTGCGCTCCAACCTGCGCCTGCAACGCGCTTTCGACCGCCTCGACATCCTTTACCGCGAAACGGAAGACCTGTACAAGAAGTCGATTCTCATTCCCGAAATCTGCGAGCTGCGCAACATCATCAACGTGGGCTACCTCATCATCAAGCACGCAATGGACCGCAAAGAAAGCCGAGGATTGCACTATTCGCTTGATTACCCGGAACATAGAGATGTCAACCAAACCCGTGAAGACGGAAATTGATTTTGTATGTTAAGTAAGGCCAAAATATCCTCTATCAGAAAATTAGCGCAGAAAAAATTCCGCGACGAGGCGGGCGTTTGCATTGTGGAGGGCACCAAATCGGTGCTCGACCTACTCCGTTCCTCGCTGGAAGTGAGGGAGTTGTATGCCACGCCCGCTTGGAAGGCGACTTACGGCGGGGCTGCGGGCTGCGGGCGCTGCGAAGAGGTGACGGCAGAAGAGTTGGAACGGATTTCCTGCCTCACCACGCCACAGGACGTGCTCGCCATTGCCGAACTCCCCCGCCCCGACATACGGCAGCTGAGTTTCCACGAGCCGATTCTTGTGCTTGACGGCATCCGCGACCCCGGCAATATGGGCACCATCATCCGCACCGCCGACTGGTTCGGAATACGCCAGGTGGTGTGCTCGCCCGATAGTGTGGAATTGGCCAACCCCAAAACCATCCAAGCCACGATGGGCTCATTCACCCGGATGAAAGTCTTCTACACAGACCTCCCCAACTTCCTATCCGACAAAAGGATAGAAGGAGAAATATACGGCACTTTTATGGAAGGCACCGACATCCGCCAGACGGTCTGCGCCGCCAACTCGGTCATTGTGATTGGCAACGAGGGCAAGGGCATCTCACCGGAAGTCGCCCAATGTATCACGAAAAAGATACACATACCGAGCGGCGCGCCAGCCGGCGACCACGCCGAATCACTCAACGCTTCCATCGCCGCTGCCATTGTGATGTACTGGATGCGATGAGCCGACGGAGGTGCGCATAAATCTCGCCGCCGCACATTGGCGACATTCTCTTTTTTACTATTTTTGCGAACTTGAATTTTTATTAAAACCATAAGTTATGAAAAATCGTTTTTATCTATTGTTTTTCGCTTTGATGATGAGTGTTATGGTGGGGCGCGCCGATGAAGGGATGTGGCTCCCCTACTCCATCAACGGACAGAATCTCGCTGATATGCAGCGACTTGGCTGTAAACTGACGGCCGAACAGATTTTCAGTTTCAACCAGCCCAGCTTGAAAGACGCCATCGTGCAGTTCGGTGGCGGGTGCACCGGCGAGCTGATCTCCGCCGAAGGTCTGTTGCTCACCAACCACCACTGCGGACTCGGACAAGTGCAGGCACACTCTTCGGTTGAGCACGACTATTTGCAAGAGGGATTCTGGGCACGGAGCAAAGCCGAAGAACTCCCCAACGAAGGACTTACCGTATCATTTCTCACTTATATAGAAGATGTTACAAAAGCCATCTTGGAAGGTGTCACCAACGAAATGACGGAAGACGAACGTGAGCAGCTGATCCAAAAAAACGGGAAGGCGCTCATCAAGGAACGCAAGAACGGCCGCGACGTGGAAGTCGAAATCGTGCCCTTCTACCACGGGAACCAATACATCCTTTTCGTTTACGACGTTTATAAGGATGTCCGTCTGGTGGCCTGTCCGCCGTGGGGCATCGGCAAGTTCGGCGCCGACACCGACAACTGGACCTGGCCGCGCCACAAGGGCGACTTCTGCATCTTCCGCGTCTATACCGCCCCCGACGGCTCTCCCGCCGAGTACAGCAAAGACAACGTCCCGATGAAATCAAAACACTTCCTTCCGATTTCCTTAAAAGGCGTTGAGCCAGGCGATTACACGATGATTCTGGGCTATCCGGGCTCCACCGACCGCTACTCCACCTCCGGTGCCGTCAAGAATGTCATCGAACTGGAAGGCCCCGCCATCATCGCCTGCCGCACCACCAAACTCGAACAATACCGCAAGCATATGGACGCCGACCAGGCCGTATTCATCAAATACGCCTCCAAACAGGCCAGCGTCAGCAACTATTGGAAATACTACATCGGCCAAGTGAAACAGCTGAAAAACAACAAGGTCTTTGAAAAAAGAACCGAACAAGAAGCGGCTTTCAAACAATGGGCCAAAAAAGACAAGGCGAGAGCCCTGAAATATAACGGAATCTTCGACGAAATCGACAAATACTGGAACTACCAGTCGCAATTCACCAAGGCCCTGACCTACCACCGTGAAGCGGGCTGGCGCGGCGGTGAGGCCGTCTCCTTCGCCGTGAAATTCCGCTCCATCAACGACGCCATCCGCAAAAAATCCCTCTCCAACGAGGAAATCGTCGCCTACACACAAAATATGCAGGGCATCGTCAACGACTATTTCAAAGATTACGACAAGGCCACCGACCTCGACGTCACCATCGCACTGCTGAACCTTTTCTACAAGGACATCACCCCCGACCAACTTCCTCCCATCATTAAAAAAGTGGGCGACAAAAATGGCGGCGACTTCTCCCAATACATCCGCAACGCCTTCGCGAAATCCATTTTCGTGGATGCCGACAAAATGAATGCCTGGCTCAAGGCACCGAAATCACTCGACAAAGACCCGATTTTCGCACTGATGAGCGAAATCGTGAACTCCTATCTCGCCATCGACCTGGCCGCACAAGCCATCACCAACGGCCGTTCCGAACGCTTGTATATGAAAGGACTGATGGAAATGCAGAAAGACCGCAACTTCTACCCCGACGCCAACTTCACGATGCGACTCACTTACGGCAGCGTGCAAGACTGCGAGCCGAAAGATGGCGTGCGCTACGATTACGTCACCACCCTCGACGGCGTGATGGAGAAATACATCCCCGGCAACTGGGAATTCGACGTGCCGCAAGAACTCATCCGCCTGTGGGAAAAGAAAGACTATGGCCGCTATGCCGACAAGAACGGAGACCTCGTAGTTAACTTCATCACTACCAACGACATTACCGGCGGCAACTCCGGCAGCCCCGTGATCGATGCGGAAGGCAATCTCATCGGGCTCGCCTTCGACGGCAACTGGGAAGCGATGAGCGGCGACCTCTCATTCGAGAACGAAGTTCAACGCACGATCTGTATGGATATGCGCTACCTGCTTTTCATCATCGACAAGATGGCCAATGCCCAGAATCTGATGCAGGAACTGAAAATCGTGAACCAGTAATCAGCCCCTTTTCATACGGCAAAAAAAAACAATCCCTTGCGAGGGATTGTTTTTTTATTGTCGGAATACGGAAATCCTTACTTCCCAATAATGCCTTCAAGTTCGGCAACGGTTTTCGGAATAGGTTTACCCAACACGCGCGGGCCATTCGCCGTCACCAGCACGTCGTCCTCAATGCGGATGCCTCCGAAGTCAAGATAGCTGTCAAGCTTGTCGTAATTGATGAATTCAGCCAGATGTTTTTCATTTCTCCACATTTCAATCAGCTTGGGAATAAAGTAAATGCCTGGTTCTACGGTCATTACCATACCGGATTCAAGGCGGCGGGCCATTCGCAGGTTGCGTGTACCGAAGATGTCGCTGCGCTTAAACTCGTCGTTATAGCCGACATAATCTTCTCCGAGACCTTCCATATCGTGCACGTCGAGCCCCAGTTGGTGACCCAAGCCGTGGGGGAAGAACAGAGCGTGCGCGCCCTTTTGAACGCCTTCCTTCACATCGCCCTTCATCAGGCCGAGGTCTTTCAGCCCCTGCATCACGATTTCGGCGGCTGCGAAATGGACATCGCGGTAGGGAGTTCCCTCTTTCACCAAGCTAATGCCCACCATATTGGCTTTCAGCACGATTTCGTAAATCTCTTTCTGTTTCTGACTAAACTTCCCATTGGTCGGGAAAGTGCGGGTCTTGTCGGAACAATAGTTCATCAGCCCTTCCACGCCGCTGTCAACGAGCAGCAGTTTGCCGTCTTGCAGCGCCACATTGTGGTCGGTGTTGTGAAAGATTTCGCCGTGCTGCGTAAGAATGATGGGGAACGAGAAACCGTTGCCCTCGCCGTTGGCAATGCCATCAGCAAAGCCCACAAGCTTGTGCTCGGTAGTGCCCACCCGGCAATTGCGCATCACGGTGGTGTGCAGCAGGTAAGCCATATCGGCGGCCTTCTCCATCTCCTCAATTTCGCGCGCCTCCTTTACAGAACGCATAGCGATAATCGCCTTGTGCAACTCTATGGAAGCGAGACCGTTGATCTCGTTAACGTTTTGGTTCAACAGGTTCGCCATCACAATCTGGTTGTCGTGGCGGTATTGTTTGGTGAAATGGATCTTGCGGGATGCGTTTTTCGACAGATATTCTGCTAATTTCGCCATCGGCATCGACTCGCTAATGCCCACCTGAGCGGCGAGCGTGCTGATAGAGGGCTGGTCGCCCACCCAGATGATGTCGTCAATGGTGAAGTCATCGCCAAAAAGGATCGTGCGGTTCTCGTCCACGTCGATGATAGCGGCCAAAGAGGGAACCGTCAGTCCGAAGTAATAGATGAAGTTGCTGTCCTGCCGGAAGTTATAGGTATTCGCAGGATAATTCATAGGGGCGTCGTTGTTGCCGAGGAACACAAGGATGCCGCTGCCCATTTTGCTTGCCAGCTGAGCACGACGTTCCACATACACTGATTTTTCAAATATCGGATTCATTTTATACTATATTATTAATTAGGATCAAATCGGTAAAGAGTACAAGCTCCCAATGCAGTTTTGGCGTTTCAGATTGCGGACAATCGAGACACGCGCCACGGATTACTGCAAAGTGAAGCGAGTTTCGCCAAGCAATGCGTTGTCGGTGAACACCTGCACGATGTAGGTTCCCTTGATGGCCTTGTCGTTGTCGCGGATGTCCCAAATCAGGGTCACGTTTTCGGCCTTGTTAACATAGTTAACGGTTCCCTTGGCTGAATACTGAAGGCGCTGACCATTATTAAGGAATGTGTAAGCATCTGATTTGCCAGGAGTTAAAACCCTACCGTCGCCAGGAACGGAAATGCGGCAGTACACGTTGTAAGTGCCGGGCTCAATGAGCGAGTTCTCGGCAAGCGTGAAGGTGGTCTTGATCTTGCGGGCGCGGTTGGCCTTGTCGGTCGCCATTTCGGTGCCGTTCTTCTTGGCATAGCTGCAACTGCTGCGGATGTTGTATGCCTTCAGTTTGGCTTCCGCATTGATGCGCTGCGTAAGGTTGGCATTGTCTTGCTCAATGGCCGCCTTCTCATCCTGCGTGCGCTTCACGGTCTCCGTGAGTTGCGTGTTTTCTTCCTTCAACACCTTGTTTTCAGCAATGAGTTGGTCCATTTGCTTAACATATTCTTGCGAAATGTTTTGCAAGCGAGCGATTTTTTTCTTGATGAGTTTGTAATCGGCCTGCTGCGCAATGAGTTTTTCAATTTCGGCGGCGTTGGCCATAATGACGCTGTCTTGTGCCGACAACTTCTCAGCGAGTTCGGCGTTCTCGGCCTTGAGGGCCTCGTGTTCTGCCATCAGGGCGGTGAGTTCGTCGCTCAACTGCTGTTTTTCGTTGGTGGTTTGCTGCTCCGTGACGACCAGTTTGCGCACCTGCGTGCTCTTTGTGAAATAAAGGATGGCAAAAAGAAGGGTGGTTGCGAGAAGTACCAGCGAAATGATACTCAGCATCTTAACTTTTCTGTCTAAATCTTTTTGCGAATTCTGATTGGATTTGTTATCGTATGTTTCCATTTTTATATAATTTTGCAGTCTCAATTAAAACTGCAAATTTACTATAAAATTACTAAACGATGAAAAAAATCTTTCAACTCTTAGATAATTTATTATCAATATTTTATCCGAGATTATGCGTGGGTTGCGGCCAAATTCTTCAGGAGAATGAGCCGCATTTGTGTTTAAATTGTCAGCTTCACCTTCCCGAAACGAATTACCATTTGTCGGACGACAATCCGCTGGAACTGATTTTCCGAGGGCGGGCGAAGGTGGAGAACGTCTATTCGTTTCTCTTTTACCGCAAAGGCAATGACGTTCAGAAAATCCTGCATCAGCTCAAGTACAAGGGCAACAAAGAGATAGGCGCTTACATTGGCGAGATGTACGGAAAAAAACTGGCAGCGGCTCACAAACTGGAAGATGTGGAGCTGATTCTCCCCATCCCGCTGCATCCCAAAAAGTTGCGCTCGCGCGGCTATAATCAAAGCGAATGGATCGCAAAGGGGTTGTCGGCAGCGACCGGCATCCCGTATGCGACCAACGTACTGGTACGCAGCACTTACACGGAAACGCAGACGAAGAAAAGCCGCTTCAGCCGGTGGGAAAATGTGAAAGAGGTTTTCGCAGTTGACAACGGAGGAAGCATCGAAGGCCGGCACGTGCTGGTGTGCGACGATGTGCTGACGACGGGCGCCACCACCGAGGCGGCGATACAGAAGATACTGGAAGTGCCAGGCACGCGGGTGTCGGTGCTAACCATCGCCACGGCGAAATGATTTATTTGCTCTTCTTGTAGGTATATGAAGCCCAAACCTCTGTGCTTTCGGTGGCTCCAGAATTGTAATAGTCGTAGTCGTCGGGGCAATAGCAGTATATGCGGACCTTGTAGCGTTTCTGCGGTTCCCAGTTGGCGCGGAGCCACGCATCGGCCTTGTCGCCCAAGCCCACGGTCTCCTCGCGAAGACGCTTATACTCCGAAAATTTGACATCCCTCACAATATAGGTGTGGTTCGACACTGAATCAATGGAGCCCTGCGTGATGTATTCGTCAAACGTGTCGAGCAGAAAGTCGATTTCCGCACTCGGCTCGTAACTGTAATTGGTGATGTCCCAGTAAATCTTGTAGTCTTTGGGCGTGTTTTCCTCGTTGGAACATCCCCCAAAAAACAGGGCGGTGAGAACGATAACGATGAGGGCAAATGTTTTTTTCATAGGTGGAATTTTATAACAAGCAATGAAATGAATAAGGAAAGCTTTTAATGATTATTTCGGAAATCGTGTTTGTACTTAAAGACTTTTCGCTGCGAGAACATAAGGATGGCGGCAAGTGCGGCGCCCATCACGTCGGAGAAAGTACACGCCGACCAGATGCCCGTCAGCCCGTCGCCGCCCATCTTTACGAAAAGAAGGGGAACGAGGTAAACGAAGGGAAGAAGGAAGATGAGTTGGCGCGACAAACTGGTGACGATGGCGATCCACGGCTTGTCAATCGACTGGAAGAAGTTGGAATTGGTGATGGTGAAGCCGATGAGCGGGAACATAATGATGAGGAAGGGCATTGCGTGAGCGGAGATGCGAAGCAGGTCGGGATCGTTGGTGAAGATGCGCGACATCGCATACGGGATGCTGCACGAGAGAATGCTGCCGACGAGCCCCACGCACACGCACACCCGCATCGTAAGCAGGAACACCTCCTTGAGGCGGTCGGGGTGACC
>JAZQOJ010000129.1:0-1842 GCA_045627805.1 Bacteroidales bacterium | reverse complement strand
CAGACTTAGGACTTATACGAGAACTGACGAATGAGCGAGCGCAAAGCCAAACTTGTTTGAGTATACTGTTAAATTTAGAGATACAAAAGAATCACGGCGTTCCACTCTGTTTTTTCGCTTTCCTCAGTTGGGAGGCGAATTCCTCTTCCTGTCGTTTCGCCAGGGCAACCGTTGCTTGCTGCGCCTGCTCGTACAAGGGTTTCACCTGCTCGTCGTAAAAAAGCATGTAATTCTTTTTATACAAATCGGGGAAAGACGACTGCGCGTTGGAAGCGGGCGAAAGCCGCCCCTGCAAATCTTGCGGCAGCTTGCCCATCGGACCGACGGTGCCAGTCCACGAAAAAGTGTTGGACGCTTCCTGATACCACTCCACGACCTTCTCCTTGCTTGTGATGCCTGCGATGGGGAATCTTTGCTTAAAATGATTCAACGAATCGCGCAGCGCTTGCCAGATTTGCTCTTCCAATGAATATTCAACATCCTGATTGTCAACTACTTCATCCACAACTAACATCGCATCGCTGACGCTTGGCGATGCCGGCGCAACGACGGTAGGGGATTTTTTTAACAATGAGGGATTTTGAAGCGACACTGAATCTTCGTTGGCCGCGACGGTCACCAAAGAAGGAGTGGCCTCCACCGTTTCAAACTCGGCCTCAGGCGTTGAAAACCGATAGGCGATTCTGGCACCAAAGAAAATGAGAACGGCCGTCAGCAGGGCAACACCGATGCCGACGAAGGCGGCGCGTAGTTTTTTCAGCAGGGCGACCACGGCTTGCACATCAGCGGGGCGGCGTTCCACCTCTTTCCGCAAGCATCGTTTGGCCACGATCCGATAGCGGAGTGGAAAGCGCGGATGGCTGAAAAGCTTCCCCAAGGCAAACAGGTCGGCGCGGCAGTCGATTTTGCCCTTCGCGCCTGTTTGTTCGGGCGCGGCAAAGCCAACGGTGCCGGCCTTCAGTTTGAGAACGGCGTAAGCATCACTGTCAGCCAAACCGAAATCTATCAGCTTCACGAAATTACCGTTCCAAGTGACGAGAATGTTGGCGGGTTTCAGGTCTTTGTGCACGATTTGCTTGCCGTGTAGATAGCGGAGTGCGTCCAGCAACTCGGAAGCCGCCTTCTCGCACTGCCTCCGCGTAGGATGGGCCGCAAGGAACTGGTCCCAGGTGCGGCCGTCCACATACTCCATCACGAGGCAGCCGCCCACGGGCGAATGCTCAACAAACTCGAAAGCGCTCACCACATACGGGAAGTCCAACGAATGCAGAAGATGATATTCCTTTTGCAAAAGCTGCTGGTAAAACAGCACATCGCGGAACTCCTCCTTCAATGCCTTCAGCACGCACCATTTTCCAGCACGTTGCGCCTTGAAAAGCGCGGAGTACCGTCCGGAATATATTTCAGATACATTTGAAAATTCCTGACTGTCAGTATGATGCGGCTGAAAAATTTCGGAAAAATCCGTATTCTTGTCCATAATGCAAAATGCATATTTGTTTTAGCAAAAATAGGAAAAATATCAAATGCAGCAGCGTTTTGTGCGAGATTTCTCTCGCGATGGTGGGAGAAAACGAGAACTGACGAATGAACGGAATTATCCCCTTTCATCTTGTAAATGCCACAATGATGGGAGCGAGATGTTCGCATAATGGAAATTATGAGACGTGGAAACGGTTAACGTCGGTTAAACGGTTAATTGGATGAATGGACGAAGGGACGAATGATGGAAGGGGCGAATGCCGCCTTCGGCGTGATAGAGGAAATGCGCAGGAAATTTCGAGGAAATTATCAGGAAATTTTTCTTTTGCTGCTTTCTGAGGAATGTGGCCGTACAATTGT
>JAZQOJ010000128.1:0-24957 GCA_045627805.1 Bacteroidales bacterium | reverse complement strand
AAGCAAGCTTTCTTTTTGCTCGCTTACTCGCGGCTTTGCCTCTTTCTTTTTCTCAAGAAAAAAAGAAAGAGGAATTGCTGTGAACTGACAATTCGGGAGTTGCGATGTGTTGAGCGGTAATTCCGCAGTGCGGATAATTCCGATAGCTTTTAATGCTGATGATTTCAAATGTGTTAAAATTTCAAGTCGGTCTGTTTTTTTCTATGCCCCTATAGTCTATATCCTATTACGAAATAAAAATCCACAACTTATTAAAAATTAGGGATATAATATATAAGATTAGAGTCTGAAATAGGCCTTAGCCACTATTTGCACAAGACGATAGCAAGCAGTGTGTGTAAATGCCTGCTATCAGCAATGTCTTCCAATGTTAATGTGTTCAAATTGTTTTTTCTCTGGTGTAATTGGCTCTATTTGAGCAAAACACATCGTGCTAACAATGCACAGCACTAACGCAATAACAATCTTTTCATATTAACTTTTTTAATTTAACGCTGCAAAAGTACAAAAAACTACTTGCTTTTAATATCTGATAATTTCGCTTACTTATATGATGGAATTCAAAAAACGGATTTATTGCACCAACAGTTTTTGATGAATCGTCTTATTGTCGGTGGTGATAATGGTTACGATGTACAAACCTGACGGATATTGGCTGACGGGGACTTCCACGCTTCGGCCCGAAACGGAAATTTTCCGCATTTGCTGGCCGATGCTGTTGCGAAGCACAACTTCCTTCATACCAGCACCTTCCACTCTTACCGAAGTGGTAGCGGGATTCGGATAAATGGCGAATCGCGGCTGCTCAGTTGTTTCCGTCACGCTTGTGGGCGTAGTGGGAACGACGTACAGATTCAGCGCCACGAGTCCGTCGCACGCGCCTTCGTTGGAAGTTTGGCGTTGGTGGTAGTTCATTCCCGGCTGTTGGTTGTCAAGTGCTGTGAGTTCAAATCCGTAGCCGGAGTAGGGTTGGCCGCACAAGACAGTATCTTCATAAACCACAGGAGTTTCCAAACATTTTTTCCCCAACAGGAAGATGTTGTCGAAGCGGATGTTACCCGTGCCGCTGGCTCCGTCGAGCGTGATGCGGATTTGGAAATGGTCGGTGAATTCCGTACTCATCGCGTGGCTCAAGTCCACCTGGAACCAGTGCCACTTGCTGTCGGGCATATAGTTGGGCAGAGAGTCTTCGCCTACGAAGGAGAACTCGTCGTTCTGTCCCACTTCGTAAGTCAGTTTTTTGAAGCCGCTTGAGGTGTATCTTGCGCTGAAACAGAGGACAATGTCGTTCACTTCGGCAGTGGTTGCGCAGTCAATGACGAAAGCGTTGCCATTGGCGACCAGCGCACTGGTTTTCTTGAACTGGAGCGAATTGGAAGCGCCGCTCGAGCAGAAGTTGCCTGCTGCGTCGCCTGTGGGCAAGCTCAGACTGTCGTTGTTGGCGATAGCGAAGTCGTCAGAGCCGTGTGTGCCATCGAAATGGAGGTTCGCCACGCCGGCGAAGTCGCAGCTGGCTCCCGCGGGAATCGAGCGTCCGAGCACATAGCTCTGGTCGAACGTCCAGCCCGCCAGCAACATCGTTTCTGCGGCATATCCGTATCTCACATTGAGGATGGTGTCGCGCAAATAGGTTGAGCCATCTTCATTTTCAAGATGACAGAAAGAGCATTTGTAATTTTTCCCGTTCTGCAGCGGGGATTCCAGTGTGAGACGCACCACCTGGCTGGAAATCAGTTGTATGCTGGCGACCTCCGGATAATCGGGCCAAAGATGGTAATGGGTGGCATCTTGCAAAGTGCCGGCTGCCATCGGCTCGCTGAACTCCACTTCGAGGACGGAGGCGTTAAGTGCCTCGCAGCGAGTGATGTGCGGAGCCGGAGCGGGCGTCTCTGCAAAAGCGAAATGGGCGGAGTCGTTGCCCCAGATGAGCGCCACCAGTTCGGGGTGGTCGATGAAGGGATTGCGGTTGCCCTGGATGCCGTAGATGGCGTTGTTGCGCGACATCTCCTTGCTGCTCACGGGATCGGCGAAGTGCCATTCGAGCAGCAGGTCGAAGGCCCACGGGCGGAGCTGCGACCTGACGTTCATCGGAGCGTTTTCCCAGTCGTCGCGCCAGGTGGCGTCTTCGTGCATATAGCGTGTGGCGATGTAGAAAATGCTGCGGGCGAAATCACCTTTGTAGGCGTCGGCCGGCTCAAAAACCTCTATGCGAGGCACTTCCACGCTCGCGTCGGGTGCCACGTATTCGTTCACGCCGATTTTGGCTCCAATGTTGAACGTCTGCGTCCACGGATAGTCGCCCGCGATGCCATACGCTTTGTCGCTTTTGGCATTGTTTACCACGCGGTCGGCGGGATAAAGGTGGTGCAGGTCGCGATAGACGGTGTAGGCGGAGTCAGCGAGGAGGTCGTCGCGCCCGTTGAACCATTTGGAGGCGAAGACGTGCTCCTTTTCGTAGCCCATACAGGGCACGGTGGAGGTGCTGCCGGTTTGCTCCCAAAGGAAAGTGCATCCGTTGTACATATCGTAGATCGAGTTGTCGGGAGCGGGGTCGGTGAGCAGGAACATCCGCGTGACGCAGGTGTCGTGCTGGACAGTGATGTGCGTGATGGTGTCGTAGTAGGAGTTTCCCCAATGCACAGCGCGGTGGTTGCCAATGATGGAGCAGAGCGAGTCTTGCAGCTCGCGGCCGCTTTTGCCGACGGCGTTAGCGTAATAGCCGGTGGGCGCCTGCGCGCTCAGAACGAAGGAGAAAATGATGAAAAAATTGAAAAACAGGATTCTTTTCATATTGGGAAAGTTGCAATTGATGTTAAAAAGAACAGAATGCGGACGTCGAAGACATTCGCGCACGAGGGAGAAAATCCTCTTTTACAGATGGGAGCATTCCACCTGAACCCCGACAAGCGATTCGGCAGCATTGTTCTGCAACAGTTCATCGAAAACCTCATCTACCTTGGCGTCACATTCCGCACTTGAAATGTCTTCAAAGTCGTAAGCTTCTATGCGTTGGCCTTCTTTAGAAACCTCACAGGAACAATTCTTGTTGCAGGATGAGAGGGCACATACCAGTGCGATGATGCTTATTGCAAAAGTTATCTTTTTCATTATTAAAATGTTAAATAATTATTTTGACGAGAGCAAAATTACAACATTAATTTGAATTGACACGTGCCGGAATGTCGGTTTCGTCATTTTTCAGCATAAAGCTATCGGAACGCTGCCCTTTCGGCTTGTGAATGTGGCAACGCATTGTGCGAGGGGGCCGCATAAGGGGAATTATGAGACGTGGAAACGGTTAACGTCGGTTAAACGGTTAATTAGATGAATGGACGAAGGGACGAATGGACGAATGCCGCCTGCGGCGTGAAATAGGAAATGCGCAGGAAATTTCGAGGAAATGATCAGGAAATTTTTCATTTCCTTGCTGTCTGAGGAAAACTGCCGTACAGCTACGCGGTAGGTTTCCTGAAAAATGTGTTCCTGGCACAAATGAAAGTTAAACAACCGCGAACTGGCAATTCGGGAGTTTCGTTGTGTTGAACGGACATTCCGCAATGCGAATAATTTCCATTATTAGAAGATCCTGAAATTTTCCACTATAAATCAACAAGACGAAAAGAACAATCCCGAAAAAAATCGTATTTTTGCCGCTCCGATAACTTTTGTCCTTGGTTAATGGACTCCGCTGGGGGCTGGAGTGTCGATGTGATGATAATTATGAATAGGAGTCCCATTCAAATCATTTATGAAAAAAAATCTACTTTTATTGTTCCTGATGACATTCGTAGGGATTTTCAGCGCGCACGCCTACGACTTCTCCGTCGTCAACGATTCCGGGTACACCATTTCCTACAACATTTTGGATGCAGACGCCCGAACCGTTGCTGTAGCCAATGCTTCTCCCATATCGGGCGACCTGGAGATTCCTGCTACCGTAACCTACAATGGCACTACCTATACCGTAACGGAAATTGCCTATTCGGGCCTCCGATATGGGCACTTCACGTCCATAGTTCTGCCAAACACCATCACAGCGATTGACCGCTATGCTTTTTACGACAACGACTCACTGACCTCTTGCGTTCTTCCTTCATCATTAACTTCCGTAGGAGAATGTGCTTTCTCAAGATGCAACGCTATGACTTCATTCGTGATTCCTGCGAGTCTGACATCGATTGGAAATGAAGCCTTCAATCGTTGTGCAAACATCACCTCTATCGTTGTGGAAGAAGGCAATCCCGTTTACGACAGCCGCGACAATTGCAACGCCATCGTTGAAACCGCCACCAACACCATCATTACCGGCTGCAATACCACAGTTATACCTGCTACCGTGACCAGCATAATCCAGGCGGCATTCGGCGACTGCACATTCACCAGTTTCAACCTTCCGGCTCAAGTAACTAATGTCTCACACAATATACTTTCAAGTTGTCCGAATCTCACCTCCATTACTGTTGACCCGGGCAAACCCGTTTACGCCAGCCGCGACAATTGCAATGCCATCATCGAAACGGAGGCCAACAAACTTTTACTGGGCTGCAAAGCCACAACCATTCCCAGCACGATTACGGAAATTGGAAGACAATCCTTGTATTTGACCGACATCGAACAGGTCATCATCCCAGCCAGCGTCAATGTCATCGGTGAGATGGCTTTTTCGGTTTGTCCGAACCTGGCTTCCATCATCGTTGAGGAAGGCAACACCACTTACGACAGTCGCGACAATTGCAACTGCATCATCGAAACGGCCACCAATTACTTGGTGAATGGCTGTATGAATTCCACCATTCCGGATGGCATTGTTAAAATCAATATGGGGGCTTTTATGAGTCATACAGGATTGACTTCTATTGAAATTCCCGAAAGTGTTGAAGAAATTTGCGATATGGCATTTATGGAAACTGGCCTGACAACAATCACATTACCAAGTCATCTGAACAAACTTGGCATTTATGCTATTGATGCTTATCTTTTTACCTCTATCACTTCCCTCAATCCCACTCCTCCGCAAACTATGATGCCTGTGATTTCTGTTGACCCTAACATTCCGGTTCACGTGCCTGCCGGAAGCGTGGAAGCGTATCAAACGGCTATGGGTTGGAACTATTTCAACAACTTTATCGGAGATGCTCCCACTGGCGTGGAAGAGTTCGACAATGCTAATGAGTCCGCTGAAGGGGCGCGTGTCATTTGCAACGGAAGCAACATCGGCATCGAAACAGAAACCAGCTGTCCCGTCCTTATTTATGATGTCACAGGCCGTATGCTCGTCAACGAGTCCGTACAAGGAACGAAAACATACGATATGCCCAACAGCGGCATTTACATCGTGAAAGTCGGCAACGCTCCGGCACACAAGGTGATGATTGCCAGGTAAGTTTCTGAATCATCCTCCCCAATCTTGCAAATAATCGTGTTATAATTTGCATTTTTGCGAAAATATTAGGTGACCATACAGCAGTTTTTCTGCAATATGGTCACCTTTTTTTGTTTTTGCTGAATTCAGCAGTTATAAATTTGTGCGAACGGCGGAAAATACAACTATCTGATTCCACTGAATTGCATAGAAAATTCTATACCCCTACATATTCTGCGCCAGATTACTAAAATATGCAAGATACTTTTTCTATTCGTTTATACAATGGGAACTACCTTTTGAAAAAAGATTCTATAACCTTTTTAGAATTAACTGGCAGATCTGTTTTGTAACTTTCTACCTTTTTAATTCCCATTTCCTTACACCATTTAGCTAAAACTTTCTTCATAATATCATAATCATATTGTTGTCCTTGGTCAGGATTCAACTCAAGAAATAGTACCTCAACATTCTTCAAATCGCTTCGTTCAGAAATCAAACCAAAATCCAAATCATCAATTCTTTGTTCCCAATTATTACTTCGCAAACCTTCTTGTTTCAAATTTTTGGGAAGAAGGTATGAATATCTATGATTTTCTTTCCGCAGCGTTGTTTCATAATAGACATAGCCATCTGTTAAAACGACAACAATATTTCGATGATTTTCTTTTTTATGAATGTTTATTTCATCTTTAAAAAAGCTCCAAATATCAGACCCAGGAAACACTTTATTCTGTAAAGCCAGTTGATAGATTTGCTCCAAGTTAGCAGTAAACTTTTTTTTATTGCTGTCCGATAAAACTATACTTAAAAAAAGCGTGGTACTTAAACTGTATCCCGCTTACCGAAGGTGTCTGACAAAACCTAACCGACAAAATACAGATAAAATGCCACGCTATAATGCGTGCATTTTACTTTATTTCTTTCGGTAACCTTTTAGCTGTCAGACTTTTCGGCAAGAAGAAATAAAGCCAAACGCTTTTTCCTATATAA
Source organism: Bacteroidales bacterium (assembly GCA_045627805.1). Classification (GTDB taxonomy): domain Bacteria; phylum Bacteroidota; class Bacteroidia; order Bacteroidales; family WCHB1-69; genus UBA1756. The sequence continues at coordinate 18,602 of JAZQOJ010000128.1, read as the reverse complement.
ATGTATGAATAGTGCTCTAATACTACATAGGCTAATAAGTTTTGTTGATACCCTATTTATTTTCTTCCAATTCTTTCTTATATTTTTCTATAAAAGGCTTCAAGGCAGGAATGTCCTGTTCCACTGTCATCCACAATTGTTCTGGCTTTATGGTATAATAACCATGTACCAACACATGCCTCATTTTTTCAATCACATTCCAATTGACTTCCGTATGCGCAACTCGGAAATCATTGGACAACATATAAACAGCCTCGCCAATAATCTCCACATGCTTAACAAAACCATAAAAGACAATCGGATCTGCAAGGATAGTTTCAAGCGAATATAGTCCCTTCCTCTCAATTATCGTATCTATTGTTTGCAAAATATGCTCTATCCTAATTCTGTCGTTGCTGGGGTCTCTCATAAATTAAAATTTTATCTCGATTGGCACTTTCCACAGCAAACGGCGACAAACATCCGTCTTCAATCAAGTCAATTGGATGCCCGACTGCCTCTTCAAGTTCGCACATAATGTGCGAGATAGTAAACAATGTGATGGTGGTATTTTCATCATATTGAACCAAAATATCAATGTCGCTGTCGGCACGTTCTTCGCCACGCGAACACGAGCCAAACAGCCATGCCTTTCTTATTGGCTGCTTGCGCAATTCACTCTGCAACAGAGGGAGAATCTTCTGTATGTTTTGACTTAACATCTGCTTTTTTGATTCTACAATTTTAGTCTTATCAATACAAACTCAACGCCTTTTCAGTTTGCAAAGATACAACTAAAACATTCACAAAACAATTGTACAAGAAAAAATTTGTGCGAACGGTGAAAAAAAAGAGAGGGCAACCATTTTGGAGCCCTCTCTTATCATTGTTCAAGAATAATTATTCCGGCAGTACGCAAACCAGATTTCTGTCGCCAAAGGCGTCGTCGATCTTGCTGACCGTCGGCCAGTATTTGTCTTCGTGTGCCATCGGGAAGGCGGCCTGCTGACGGGTGTAAGGTCTGTCCCAGGTGTCGGAGCAAACCACGCCCATCGTGTGCGGAGCGCGCTTGATGACGTTATTGAGTTTGTCGGCCTTGCCGGCTTCGATTTCACGGATTTCGTTGCGAATCGAAATCATCGCGTCGCAGAAGCGGTCGAGCTCGCTCAGCGGTTCGCTTTCGGTGGGTTCCACCATCAAAGTGCCGTGTACCGGGAATGCCACGGTCGGAGCGTGGAAACCGTAGTCCATCAAACGTTTGGCGATGTCGCCAACCTGTACGCCGCAGCTCTTTTCGAACTCGTTGCAGTCCAAAATCATTTCGTGAGCGCACATTCCGTTCTTGCCGGTATAGAGAATCTTATAGTCGTTCTGCAATCTTGCGCGAATGTAGTTGGCATTCAGGATGGCCCATTCGGTAACGTGCTTCAAACCTTCGCCGCCCAACATCTTGAGATAACCGTATGTGATGGGCAACAAGTAGGCGCTGCCAAACGGAGATGCGGAAACCTGGCTGCCGTTTTGGCCGCCAACGGTTGCGATGGCGTGCTTCGGCAGGAAGTCAACCAAATGCTCGGCTACGCAGATGGTGCCAACGCCAGGACCGCCGCCGCCGTGAGGCATAGCAAACGTCTTGTGCAGGTTCAAGTGGCAAACATCGGCGCCCATCGTGCCGGGAGAGGTCAGACCCACCTGCGCGTTCATATTCGCGCCGTCCATATAAACTTGGCCACCGTTTTCGTGTACAATCTTGATGATGTCGAGAACGGCTTCTTCGAAGACGCCGTGCGTTGACGGATAGGTAATCATCAAGCAAGCGAGGTTGTCGCGGTTGGCTTCGGCCTTCTCGCGCAAGTCGTTCACGTCGATTTCGCCGTCTTCGGTCGATTTCACTACGCAAACCTGGAAGCCGGCCTTGGCGGAAGATGCGGGGTTGGTGCCGTGTGCCGATGCGGGAATCAGGCAGATGTTGCGGTGCCCCTGGCCGATGTGGTGCAGATAGTTGCGGATGACCATCAAACCAGCATATTCGCCGGCAGCACCGGAGTTGGGCTGGAACGACATCGATTTGAAACCGGTAATCGTGCAAAGCCACTGGCTCATTTCGTCGATCATTTCGCGATAGCCCTGAACCTGGTCTTCCGGAGCGAACGGGTGGATGTTGCAGACATTGCCCCAGCTCAACGGCAGCATTTCGGCAGCCGCATTCAGCTTCATCGTGCAGCTTCCCAGCGGAATCATCGCGCGATTCAGTGACAAATCCTTGATTTCCAGCATTTTCATATAACGCATCATTTCAGTTTCTGAATGATACTTGTGGAAAATTTCCTGAGTGAGGATTTCCGATTTGCGCTGCAAGTTGGCCGGAATGTTAGCCATCGGCGTGCATTTGCCGTCGCAAACGTAAGGAGTGAAGTTCTTGCCTGCCGCCTTGGCGAAAACAGCCAAGATATTGTTAACGTCTTCCAACACAACGGTTTCGTCAAGCGAAATCGTCACGCAGTTCGGACAGTCGTTCCAATATTGGAAGTTCATCTTGTTTTCGAGCGCCACTTTGCGTACGTCGGCAGCGCTTACGCCGTCGGGACAGCCAAAGCAGACGGTGTCGAAGAAGTGTTCGGTCGGTTTGAAACCGTATTTCTTGGATTCGTTAGCCAAAACATTAGCCAAAACGTTGATTTTGACAGCTTTGTCTTTCAACCCCTTCGGTCCGTGCCACATTGCATAGAAGCCGGCCATAATGGCGGTCAGTGCGGAAGCGGTGCAGATGTTGGAGGTTGCTTTTTCGCGTTTGATGTGCTGTTCGCGCATCTGGAGGGCCATACGCACGGCGCGGTTGCCTTCCGCATCAACAGTGACACCGATGATACGGCCGGGCATCTGGCGCTTGAAGTCCTCGCGGCAGGCGAAGAAACCGGCAGCCGGAGAGCCGTAGCCCATCGGAATACCGAAGCGCTGGGTGGAACCGGTCACGCAGTCAGCTCCCCATTCGCCGGGAGGCGTGAGCAACGTCAAAGCGTACAAGTCGGTGGCGACACCCACGAAGATATTGAGTTCGTGACACTTCTGGGTGAAGGCGGCGAAGTCGTGGATTTCACCGTGCTGGTTCGGATACTGAACCATTGCGCCGAAGAAGGTGTTGTCGAGTTCGATTTCGTCGGCATTGCCGATAACGATTTCGATGCCGTGAGGAGCCGCGTTGGTCTGCATCACACCGATAACGTGCTCGAAAACGTCTTCGGAAACGAAATATTTGCAGACGTTGTTCTTCTGCTGCTCGCGTGAACGGCTGCGGAAGAACATCAGCATCATTTCACCGGCGGCGGTGGCTTCATCCAACATAGAGGCATTGGCCATCGGCATTGCGGTGAGCGAACTGATCATCGTCTGGTAGTTGAGCAGCGCCTCAATACGGCCCTGCGAAATCTCTGCCTGGTAGGGCGTGTATGCGGTGTACCAGCCCGGATTTTCAAAAATGTTGCGCAGGATAACGGCAGGAGTATAGGTGTTGTAATGCCCCATACCGATGAAAGAGCGGTAGATTTTGTTCTTTGCCATCTTGGCGCTGACAAGGTTCAGATATTCGCCCTCTTGCATTCCTTCGGGCAGATCGAGCGGCTTCGGCAGGCGGATGGCGGCCGGCACCGTCTTCTCGATCAGTTCATCCATCGTCTTCACGCCGATGGTCTGTAACATTTTCTGTGCTTCCTCGCAGGAAGGCCCATTGTGTCTGGTTGTAAAATCGTCTTTAATTGCCATTTTAGTTGTTTTATTAAAATTCAGATACGATTAAGAAGTTACTTAACGATATTCATTTCATCAATGAAGCGGTGAGCGCCGGCGAACTTGTCGATCACGAACAAGACGTAGCGGATGTCAACGCAGATGCAGCGCTGCAATTCGGTATCGAAGAAGATGTCGCTGCAAAGTGCCTCGATGTTGCCGTCGAACGCGCTGCCGATCAATTCGCCGCGGGCGTTCAGTACGGGGCTGCCGGAGTTGCCGCCGGTGATGTCGTTGTTGGTAATGAAGCAAACGGGGAGCGAGCCGTCCTCGCGCGCATACTGTCCAAAGTCCTTGTCCTCAATGAGTTGCTTCAATCTTGCGGGAACGTCGAATTCGGGATCGTTCGGAATCTCCTTCTGCAGGATGCCTTCGGCAGTGGTGTAATGCAAATATTTCACGCCATCAGCGGGAGAATAGTCACAAACAGTGCCGAAAGTGCAGCGCAAAGTCGAGTTGGCATCCGGATACATCGCCTTGTCGGCCTGCATTGCCTTCAAGGCAGCCATATATTTGCGGCGGGGCGTTTCCAGTTTGCTGTTCGTATCGAAATAAGCGACCTGATTCTGGATGATGTTGTTCAGTACCGCGTTGAAATAAAGGAACAAAGGATCGTTTTCCAATGCCTTGTTGGAGGGCTTGTCCAAATATTTCTGGAAGTTCTCGGCCGTTCCGAAGATGGATTTCTCGACGGCTGCTTTTGCGAACGCCTCGAAGTTGCCCTTGAACTTCTTATTAATATAGGTATAGATGTCGGGCTGCAATTCAGCGGGGAGCTGCTGCCACAATTTCAGAGAGGCCTCGATGACCTTCTCCTCCGTCAGGATGTCGGTACCGGCCATTTCCTTCTTGTAGGTTTCCATCAGGCGTGCTTTCTTTTCATCGCTGAAAGACTTTTCGCCGTCGATAAGTCTGAAGGCGCCACGCATCTTGTAAGGCAGGAAGAGGGTCTTGGAATTCATCAGAGTGAAGTTGCCATAGTAGAAGGCGCGGGAAGTGTTCTCGTCTGCCTCGGCACAAATCTTCTCGATCTTCTCCAGCGGATTGCCGTACAACTCGACGCGCGCCTTGTCGGCATTGATCCACTTGAGCAGCTCGGCCTCCTGCTCGGCCTTCTTCTCGGCGATGCCCAGCTTGATCAAGCTGGCGTATTCGCCCTGCTGGTTTTTCCAGGTGTTGGCCATACTCGCATAGTCGGACGCGTAAGCGATGCGGACCTCGTCGCGGGCGTTCATCTGCTCGCGGATTTCGGGAAGAATCATATCGCAGGCCTCCACGATGGGCTTGTTCTGGCACTTCAAAAGCTTGCGCACCTCGTAGGAGGTCATATAGCGGTCGGTGCTGCCGGGAACGCCCCAGATCATCGCATAGTCGCCGTATTCGATGCCCTTCAAGCTGACGGGAAGCGAATATTTCGGCTTCATCGGGACGTTGTTCTCCGAATATTCGGCCGGACTTCCGTCGGGAGCGGTGTAGATGCGGAACATCGAGAAGTCGCCCGTGTGACGCGGCCACACCCAGTTGTCGGTGTCTCCACCGAACTTGCCGATGCTTGACGGCGGAGCACCCACCAAGCGAACGTCGCGGTACACTTCGTAAACGAACATATAATACTCATTGCCATCAAAGAAGTCCTTGATGGCAGCGGTGTAACGGCCGTTTTCTTCCGCTTCGGAAACCAATTCCTTGATGGCTTTCGCAACCAGGTTTTCACGCTCGGTCTTCTTGGTGTCGTTTTTCACTTCGGCCAAAACCTTCGCGGTAACGTCTTCCATACGGACGAGGAAGGTGGCGGTAAGTCCCGGATTCGGAAGCTCTTCCTTGTATGAAGCAGCCCAGAAACCGTCCTTCAAATAGTCGTGTTCCATTGTGGAATGTTCGGCAATGGACTCGTACCCACAGTGGTGGTTCGTGAGCATCAAACCATTTTCGGAGATGATTTCGCCCGTGCAGAAATGGTTCCCATTATTGCCCAACTCAACAATCGCGTCCTTCAACGACGAATTGTTGATGTCGTACATCTGGTCGGCGGTCAGTTTCAGCCCCAGATGCTTCATCGTCTGATAATTGTAATTCTTGATGAACATCGGCAACCACATCCCTTCGTCGGGCGGGTTGGTTGCGCCCAGCTGCAGACTCAAGAAGGCAACCAGCGCTAAAAGCAATGTCTTTTTCATAAAAATTTGTTTTTTAATTTAATTATAAAATGATTTTGAATGAATTATCTACCACATTCTTTGAAAATAATTTTCTTAACATCCTGATTATCAAAAATAACGACAGGAAGTTTATCAAACATTCCGCAAAGGCGGGCACCATCCTTGTGAACGGCTTTTTCAACCGCGTAGGTGAAATTGCCACTCATATAGAGTTCCTCGCGCACAGCGGAAAGGGAGATGAACGAGAACAGGAAATCGTTGGAGATGGTCTCGTCGCGCAAAAACGGTTCCATCAAGCCAACTGCATAAACGTAATCGCCGTTGCCAACGAAAATGGCGGCGAGCTTGTAAGCATTCTTCCAAGACGACATCTTGGGGTTGCGGATGGCCTTGATTTTTGCGTAAGTGTTGTCTTTCAAGATGACGAGTTCAGGCGTTGCAGTCGTATTTTTCAGATAATCAAGAATTTGGAACTGGAATTCCATATTCAGGTCGTTCACCTTGTCCTGCGGAAGTTGGCTGATGGTGTAGAGGTTGTCGATAGCGGCCTGGCGGTTGGCGATGTCGTTGGCATCAGCGAATGCGGCGCCGGAAGCCACTTCTGCCACCACTTTGTTATATTTAGCAGCAGGCGTGGTAAGGTTCAAGGCGCAAACCTCAATCATAGCGGCGGCCATCTGGTCGTTCACATTGCCGAAGCGCTCGCATTTCTTCTGAATGCGGTTGATGAGCAGCGGCTGGAATTCCTTGGTCTGCGGAATGTCGAGCTCGTCGAGCAGACTGGCGGGGTAAGCGCCTTCGCTGACGCGCTTTTCAATGAACTTATAGATGGAGATGGCGAAAGGATACTTCTTGGAGGCGATGGCCTTGTTGAACTTGTTCAGCACGAAGGGCTGCTCGTTGGCCCCTTCCACACTGTACTTCACCGTGATTTTCACCTTGATGGAGCTGGGCTTGTTGGCCTTGTCGCCCAAACCATCGAGGATGGAGGGGTTGTATTTGATGATCTGCTGGGCGCTTTCGGAGGTCTCGTCGGCCAGCCACGACCAGTCGGGATTGTCGCGCAAGGCGTCAGCCACTTCCGACCAGCCGTCGTCGTAAGTGATGTCAACGGGGATGTTCTTGTCGGGGAACTGTTTCTTAATGGCGTTGGCGATACTGTTGGCGCGGGTTTCCATTGCTTTCTTTCCTTTGGCTCCCCCGCCCTGCTTGAACGAAGAAACGGCGGCGATTTCCACTTTCAGCACTTCGGCGGCGGGCTTGTCCTTGCCCTCAATGTGGCTGCGCAAATCCTCGTAGGTATAGGTGGTTTTGCTGTCTTCAATCGGGAAAGAGACCTCCACCGTGTTGGTTTCGGAAACGGGAACCCATTCGCCACCGCCCTGAAGCGGAGTCTGGTCCTGGATGAACTGGAAGGATTCCTGATAAGCGGAATTCTTGCATTCCACGTTTTTCTTCAAGACATCGCGGCAGACATACTTTCCGTCTTTCACGATGATGATGTTGATGTCGAAATCGGCGTCGGCGGGAATCTCGGCGGGCACGTCAGCAATGTGAGCCAGCAGTTTGGTCGTTTTCTTACCCGTTGCCGAATTGGCGGCCAGCATCTGCTCGTAAGTGATAATCTTGGTCATAAAGCCGTGGTTCGGGCGGTCGTGGTCAACCACGTCCTCGCCGTCGCCGTTGTACTGGCTGTGCTGCACGAAGTCGAGCACGATGGCATCGCCTTCCTTGCCGATGAGCTTGCGTATCACCTTGGAATCGTCGTGAGAGAACAACACTTCGCCGTCCTTCACTGAGAGGCATTCAGAGAGGATTTCCAACCCCTTGTCAGTCATACACTTCTTGCAGAGTTGCTCGTCGTAGCCGGCCAGTCCCAGACTCTTGCGGGTGAAAGGCACGTCGCGCACGCTCGGAGCGGGCTTGCCGTCATTGAAAGTGCGGTCGTTGCCGAAAACGAAGGAAGCATAAATGCTCTTCATATACTTGTCGAACTCGTAGCCGAAGCCGACGTAGGTGTACTGGCGGTCCAAGAGCACGGCGGCGGTCTTCGCGTTCTTCAGCAAGGGCTTAATCAGTTCGAGACAGACATCGAAATAGGAGTATTCCTTGTCGCCGAGCGTGGCTTTCGCCTTGGAAGCGAGTTCCTTACCGCGCTCGCTCAGCCCGTACTTCTTCAAGCGCTGCTCGGTAGTACGATAAGGAGAGACGTTCTCAATGGTTTTTTCCTCTTTTTCCGCCTGATAGACTGCCTGCATCAAAGCGGCCGAGTCGAGCCGGATGTCCGTCTTCATAGCGGGCAGATAGGCGTACTGTTCGCGCGCTGCGTTAATCACATCTTGCATACAGGCATAAAGAATTTTCTCACTAAAGTTGTTCGGTGCGAAATTCTTCGCATAATTTTTGTTGTTTTTCAACGACTCCGGATTGAAATCCTGATAGGGGTTTTCCACCTGAGCAAAGGTCAAGTTGCTAAAAATCAAAAGAAAAGCAACAAATAAAAGAGTAATTTTTTTCATCATATTTTAAAACTTTGTATATTTTCAAAAAATCTTGCAATAATAGCATTTTTTTTTGAATGTCATCTAATTTTTTTGACGTATTTTTGCATTCGAAAAATAAAAAAAATGGACAAAGTATTAAGCGGAATCAGACCCACGGGTTTTCTCCATCTCGGAAACTATTTTGGAGCATTAAAAAACTTCATCAAAATGCAGGAAGAAAACGATTGTTATTTCTTCATTGCTGATTATCATTCACTTACGACGCACCCGCATCCAGCCGACCTGCGCACGAACGTGAAGAACGTGCTGATCGACTATCTGGCGGCCGGCCTCGACCCCGAAAAAGCGACGATTTATATTCAGAGCGACCTTCCGGAGGTTTGCGAGCTGAGTCTGCTGCTGTCGATGAACGTCTATGTAGGCGAATTGCAGCGCGTGAGCTCTTTCAAGGAGAAGGTGCGCCGCCAGCCCAACAACGTGAACGCGGGACTGCTCTCCTACCCCATCCTGATGGCGGCCGACATTCTGGTGCACCGTGCCGACAAAGTGCCGGTAGGGAAAGACCAGGAGCAACACCTCGAAATGACGCGCGACTTCGCCCAGCGTTTCAACAACTTCTACGGCGTTGACTACTTCAAACTGCCCGTCGCCTACAATTTCGGCAAGGAGCTGGTGAAGATTCCCGGACTGGACGGCTCCACCAAGATGTCGAAATCCGACAACGAGAACTCGTGCATCTACCTCTCCGACGCGCCGGAAATCATCAAGAAGAAAGTGATGAAGGCGGTTACTGACAGCGGTCCTACCGAGCCCAACCAGCCCAAGGCGCAAGCCATTGAGAACCTTTTCGCCCTTATGCGCGCCGTGTCGGCTCCCGAAACCGTGCAATTCTTTGAAAATGAATACAATGAGTGCCGCGTGCGCTACGGCGATATGAAAAAGCAGCTCGCCGCCGACATCACGGCGTTCAATGCGCCCATCTACGAGCGCATTATGGAACTCCGCAGCGACGACGAATACCTCCGCAAGGTGATACGCCGCGGAGCCGAGCGCGCCCACGAAAGCGCAGCACCCACCGTGCGCGACGTGCGCGAAATCATCGGCATCAAAAGCTTATAATCCAAAAACACGGGGCGCGCTTCAACGCCCCCTTTTTTATCAATCCTAAAAAACAAAAATGCAATGAGAACCATTATGATCACGGGCGCCTCCGCCGGCTTCGGCGAAGCCATCGCCCTCACATTAGCCAAAGAAAACTGCCGACTCATCCTCACAGCCCGCAGAGAAGACAGATTGAAGCAAGTTGTCAACAAGATTACACAAACAACTGATAGCAAAGTATTTCCTATTATTTTCGATGTACGCGACCAGGCCGCCTGCGAACGTGCCGTGAACAGCATTCCCGAAGAGTTCCGCAACATCGACGTGCTCGTCAACAATGCCGGCCTCGCCGTTGAACTCGACCCCATCCACGAGGCATCACTCGAAGACTGGGAACGAATGATCGACACCAACATCAAGGGTCTCCTTTACATCACGCGTCTCATCGCGCCGATGATGGTGGCCCGCAAGAGCGGACACATCATCAATCTCGGCTCCACCGCGAGCCACGAGGTTTACAAGGGAGGCAGCGTTTACTGCGCCACCAAACACGCCGTGCTCGCACTCTCCAAAGGTATGCGCACCGATCTTCTTCCTTACGGAATCAAGGTGACGATGATCGCCCCGGGCGCCGCCGAAACCGAATTCTCAATGGTACGCTTCCACGGCAATCAGGAGAAGGCCGACAAGGTTTACGCCGGCTACGACCCGCTGGTGGCGCAAGACATCGCCGACATCGTGGAGTTCGTGCTCTCACGCCCGCCGCACGTCTGTCTCAACGAAATCATCGTCACCCCGACCGCACAATTCAATGGCGTGATCGAACGGAAACTTTAATTTTCGGAACAAGGATTTGACCAAACGGTTAAGCGACTGATTCACAACGCTTAACCGTTTTCTTTTAGTTAAATCTGTGAAGCAAGAACCTGCACGGCATAATGCGTCGATTGCGTGATGGGATTTAACGAAAGATAACCACTGACTAATTTCCCCGCGTCAAAAATGAGCGGATGCTGAGCGCTAAGCATCTGATGTTCAGCCAATAAGGAACTGTCATTGGGAAGATAGCGCATTCGGAGACTGCCCCCTGTGCCCTCCCTCAGGAACTTTTGCACGAAAACCGCTGACACATAGCCCATCGTCGTACGCAGGTTGATCTCCACAAACGGATTCACACGGTACTGACTGCCAGCATTGTAAAAGAACATATCAATTCCTACGCAACCCCTATAAAAAGGGAGGATCTCATTTTCAATAAATGACGTAAGAAGTTGCTGAATTTCAAAAAGATAAGATTGCGGAATGAAACGGGAAAGTCGCGATAGGATTTCTCCGTCGGGAAGCAGAACATTGTCGGTATATACGCCGTGACGCGTATTGAAAAGCGAATAACCAACGAAATGCGCGCCGCTGTCGTCGCAAAGAAACTCCATCGCAAAATCCTGAGCCACTTGATGAAACGGCTCGGCCATAATGCAACCGAACTTGCGTATCGACTGCTGCACCCAGCCGAACTGGTGTGTGCTCATCTGCCCATCCACGCGCCGCAGTCCGCGACCGCTTCCCGACCAGGGCATCTTGAAAATGGCAGCGCCGCACCTCTTCAGGAAGGCCACGGCCGAGTCCATATCAGTCAATTCCTCCGCAGATGGCGGAAGCAGGTCTGGACGGCTGAAATGCTGTTTCAAGTAGTCAGCGGCACGCACCGAAATGCGCCTATGCGACAATTCGCGTATGCGATCCAATACTTCATCCGTTACTTCAGCAGGACATTGCAACCCACTCTTTTCCAGACGTTTCTTCAAATTAAAATTCCATCCCCACGGAACAATTTTTCCATAAGGAGATACCGCAGCAGACTGAGAATCCACGAATTGAGAATGGAGTTGAAAACGGTCGCAAATCTGCAAGAAATCGGCGCTGGGAGGATCTGGCACCCACACGTCGCCGTGGTCGTAGATCCAGGCGGGCAACGTGGCCACATCATTGGCGAAAGCCGTAGCGGAAGCGGGCGACACGTAATGGAAACGGCCGTGCGCCAGTGCCAGGTCGTGATCGGGATTAAACAGGTAGAGTGTTTTTTGCATAAAAAAAATGTAGGGGCGCAACTGCACCCCTACCCTTATGAGAGAAAGAATTATGCCAATTCGTGAATAACGAGGCCTGAACGGAGTTTGGGTTCAAACCAGGTGGTCTTCGGAGGCATAATGTTATCGGTATCAGCGATGTCGATAATCTGCTGCATACTAACTGGATACAAAGCGAAGGCGACCTGCATTTCGCCGTTGTCAACGCGGCGTTTCAATTCGCCGAGGCCACGGATACCGCCCACGAAATCGATTCTCTTGTCTGTACGCAAATCCTTGATGCCCAAAATCTTATCCAGAACGTGATCGGACAGGATTTTCACATCCAGCACGCCGATCGGGTCGTTGTCGTCATATTTGCCTGCCTTGGCGGTCATCTTGTACCAATGTCCGTCGAGGTACATACTGTGTTCGTGAAGTTTAGCGGGCTTGTAGATTTCGGTGCCCATATCCTCAACGGTGTAGGCGTCGTTGAGGGCGGCGAGGAACTGTTCCTTGCTGAGGCCGTTCAAATCTTTCACAACGCGGTTGTAATCAATCACATTCAGCTGGTTGTCGGGGAAGATGACGGTCATAAAGTAGTTGTATTCTTCCTTGCCAGTGTGGTTGGGGTTGTGCTCTTTCTTTTCCTGACCCACGAGGGCGGCGGCGGCGCTACGGTGGTGACCATCAGCGATATACATAGCGGGGACCTGCTTGTCGAAGATTTCCACGAGTTCGTCGATGAGTTTGCGGTCGTCGATAACCCAGAAACGGTGTCCGAAGCCGTCTTCCTTGGCCACGAAATCGTAAATGGGGGCTTTCGCGGTAACGGAAGCCACGATCTCGTCGATGCGTGCGATGGCGGGATAAGCGAAGAATACGGGCTCAACGTTGGCGTTGGTGATACGCACGTGGCGCATACGGTCTTCCTCTTTGTCCTTGCGGGTAAGCTCGTGTTTCTTAATCACTTTGTTAACATAATCCTCGCTGTATGCGCAGGCCACGATGCCATACTGCCAATGTGCGTTGGGCTCGGTGGGGTTCATACTTTGAGCGTAAATATAGAGTTTTTCTTCCTGGTCCTGAACCAGCCAGCCATAATCCTTGAAGGCGTTGTAGTTTTTCACGACCTGAAGATAAACCTCGGGATCAGTATCCTTAATGCCGGGTTCGAGGTCGATTTCGGCCTTTGTAACGTGGAGCAAGCTATAGGGATTGCCTTCGCATTCCTTGCGGGCTTCTTCAGAATTCAACACGTCGTACGGGCGGGAAGCTAATTTTTCAACGATGTTCTGAGGGGGACGAAATCCTTTGAAAGGTTTGATAATTGACATAGTATATAAATTTATTAAGTTGATAAATGATTTTCGGGCTGCAAATTTATGAAAAAATACGCAGACGCAAGCCGTCCCGACCGATTTTTTTCAAAAAAAATGCGTAACTTTGCAGCCGTAAACACAATAGATTAGTTGTCGATATGTTCGATTTCACCTACCACACGATTGCCAAGGAATCGGAAGGCATTTACCGCGACAAGGGCAGCAAGTTCATTGCGCTGGCTTTTCCCGTGAAGACGGAAGAGGAGGCGAAGGCGCGCATCGCGGAGGTGAAAAAGAAATACCACGACGCGCGGCACCACTGCTACGCCTACATTCTGGGGCCAAACAAGGACGCCTACCGGATGAACGACGACGGGGAGCCGTCGGGCACCGCGGGACGGCCCATCCACGGGCAACTGCTCTCCAAAGACGTCACCGACACGCTCGTGGTGGTGGTGCGCTATTTCGGAGGCGTACTGCTCGGAGTTGGCGGGCTCACCACCGCCTACAAAACCGCGGCGAAGGAGGCACTCGATAACAATCAGGTCGTTGAGAAATTCATTGAGGAGAAATACCTCGTCGCCTTTCCCCCGCTCGGAATGAACCGCGTAATGCAGCTGCTCAAGCGCGACTCCGTCAAGATCACCGACCAGGCGTACGACGAGCAATGCCTCATCAGATTCAACGTGCAGAAATGGGACTCCGACGCCCTGCTCGAAGCTCTCAACAAAGTGGACGGCGCCAAAGTCAATACTTTGTAACAATTTATCAGTAAATGAATTACAAAAAAACTCAACAATCTCAATATGACTACTGATTTTCTCCGCACTCCCATCGAATACCTCAAGGGCGTAGGGCCCAAGCGCGCAGACATCTTCAAGCGCGAATTCAACATATTCACCTACGAAGACCTCCTCTCCTACTATCCGTTCCGCCACGTTGACAAGTCAACCATACACAAGATCAGCGACATACAGGTGGAAGGAAGCTATATGCTGTTCAAGGGCGACATCACCGGATACCAGATTTTGGGACAGCAGCGCGCGAAACGCATCGCCGCGCAGTTCACCGACGGCACCGGCTGCATCGAACTGGTTTGGTTCAACGGGCTGAAGTGGATTGAGGACGTGCTGAAAAACAACCACAAGAACGTCACCATTTTCGGTCGCCCCACGCTTTTCAACGGGCGCTGGAACATCTCCCACCCCGAAATCATTGACCCCAACGCGAAAAGCGAAGGCACTGTCCCTCAGCATTTTCAGCCATTGTACAACACGTCCGACAAGGCGAAGAAAGCCGGACTGGACTCCAAGGGGGTGGCCAAGTCTGTCGTCTCACTCCTGAACCAGCTGGCCAACATTGCGCTGCCCGAGCATCTTTCAAAGGAAATCATTGAGAATCATCATCTTATGACATTAAAAGAAGCGATTTTCAACATTCATTTCCCGGAAAGCCAGGAGAAGCTCAACCAAGCCACCATCCGATTGAAATTTGACGAGCTGTTTTTCACGCAGCTCAAACTACTGAAGCTCAAGCTTATAACAGAAAGAAAATTCCGCGGCCACATCTTCGCACGCATTGGCGACAGTTTCAACTATTTCTACAACAACCGTTTGAAATTCGAGCTGACGGGCGCGCAGAAACGCGTCATCAAGGAGATCCGCGCCGACCTGGGCAGCGGGCGGCAGATGAACCGGCTGCTGCAAGGCGACGTGGGCAGCGGAAAAACCATCACCGCCCTGCTCATTATGCTGATAGCCAACGACAACGGCTACCAGTCGTGCCTGATGGCACCCACCGAAATACTGGCGAGCCAGCATTTCGAGAACATCCGCAAACAGCTGGGCGATATGAACGTGGGAGTGGCCCTGCTGACGGGCTCGACAAAGGCCGCGGAACGGCGCGAGATTCACGAAGGGCTGATGAACGGCACCATACGCATCCTCATCGGGACACACGCCCTCATCGAGCCGGACGTCAAGTTCCAGAACCTCGGCATCGCCGTCATCGACGAGCAGCACCGATTCGGCGTGGAGCAGCGCGCCAAACTGTGGAAAAAGAACCGGATTCCGCCGCACATCCTCGTGATGACGGCCACCCCGATCCCACGCACGCTGGCGATGACCGTTTACGGCGACCTCGACGTTTCCGTCATCGACGAACTCCCGAAGGGAAGAAAGCCCATCATCACCTCACACCTGTACGAAAAAGACCGGCTCCGCCTGTTCGGATTCCTCGAACAGCAGATCAACCGCGGGCGTCAGGTCTTCGTCGTTTATCCGCTCATCAAAGAGTCGGAAACCCTCGACCTGCTCGACCTGGAAGCCGGCTTCGAAGCGATGTCGCGTGCCTTCCCTCTCCCCAAATATGCTGTGGGAATGGTACACGGGAAGATGAAGAACGACGTGAAAGACTACGAGATGCAGCGGTTCAGCAAGGGCGAGACCTGCATTCTGGTTTCCACTACCGTCATTGAAGTCGGCATTGACATACCGAACGCCACCGTGATGGTGATCGAGAACGCCGAGCGGTTCGGGCTCTCGCAACTCCACCAGCTGCGCGGCCGCGTGGGACGAGGCGGCGAGCAGTCGTACTGCATCCTGATGTCGGGCAACAAGCTCAGCAACGAGGGCAAGCAACGCCTCAACGCGATGGTGAGCACCACCGACGGATTCGAAATCGCCAACTTCGACCTCAAACTCCGCGGTCCCGGCGACTTGCAGGGCACACAGCAGAGCGGAATCCTTGACTTTAAAATCGCCGACATCGTGAAAGACGAGAAACTCGTGGCCTACACCCGGCAACTCGCCAAACAAATTCTCGAGGCCGACCCGAACCTCGACAAAGCTGAGAACCAACTCATTGCCGCTCATTTGCAGACCATTATGCACAGAGAGAAATTCTGGGGAATGATTAGTTGAGTCGAGAAACGAGAATTGAAAATGGGAAATTGAAAATTGAGAATGAAGAGAATCGCAATCATATCATTTGCCGTGTGCATCCTGGTGCCGTGTGTGCTGCGGGCGCAATACGACGGCCCCATCCGCATCGAGTTGGAGGCGGCGAAAGACCAAAACGACTACCACTTTGCGGCCGCCGCGGAAAACGGGGTGTTCGTCTTTTACGAAGGAAACGCGACCAGCAGCGACTCGTCGCGATGGATTTTCGTGCATTACGACACGAACCTCGTGAAAGACTACCACTTCATCATCACAACGCCCGCACTGACCGAGTTCCTATCATACTCGAAAACGGACCATTACCTATATTTTTTATTTCAAAAAAGATATCCTAAAAAAGATCCGTGCGCTACCCTGCTTTTGACGGTTGATCTCAAGAGCAACCAATTCAACATAAGCGAATTACGAGACGTTCGAAACCGAAATCTCGCACAAATGACCGCCACCGACGGTCAACTCGTGCTGTACGCGCCCGACAGCAAGCAGGACAGCATTTACTTCTACCACTGCGCCACCAACGAGCTGCTGAGCTTAAGCGACATCTTCGCCTACAAATTCGAGTTCTGCACCCCCGACACCGCCAACCACCGCTGGCTCATCGGGCTGACACAAGCGAAAAGCGAGCCGTCGAACGACTTTTTCCTATACGAATACAACTACGCTACGCAAAAAGCGCGCATCCAAACATTTCCCAACAAAGCCGACAGCAAAGGCGACAATATTTACAATTCCGCCCGCGCGGTGGCTCTCAATGCCGACACCACCCTGCTTATGGGAACCTACAACTCGCTCACTGACAGGTACTCCTCCAACTTCCACTCAGGAATCTACACCCTGTTGCTGCACGACTGGCAGTTCGGCGAGCCACGCTATTACAACTATGCCAACTTGAAAAGCGGGAAAGAGAACTCCGCCTCCACGAAAATCCCCAACCTCAACCTGCAACTTCTGGTGGGAGGAATCGCGCACAACCACGACCAATTCGCCCTCATCACGGAGGCCTATTACACAGAATACGTCTCGTCGTACGACTACCCCGGCGCCGACTACCGATACTACCCGTCTGTCTATGGCTCAATGAATGAAACCCGCTATTTCAATGGCTACAAATATCTAAACGCCTATGTAACAACTGTTAACAGAAACGGCGAACTGATTTGGGATCACTATTTTCCATACAGCAACACCAGTTTTATGAAACTGAGACACTTGTTGAAACTTCAATTCGAGGGCGAAAACGCTTTGCTGTACTATATGCGCAACAATCTCATTGTAAACACTTTAATAAACGGTTACGAAGTACTTGAAAAAATTTCCTCGCTGCCTATTGAGACCAACAGCGACAACGATGGCGTGGAATACAGCAGCGACACGCAAATTGAGCCGTGGTACGGGAACAACTACATTGCGTCGGGCTATCAGTATGTGAAAAACCGCGCGAAAGCGGGAAAGACCAAACGGTATGTGTTTTTTCTTAACAAATTGATTTATAAATGATTAAAGTTTCACAAGTGGGCGACGGACTTGAGACTTGTGACTTATGACAGAGAAACGAGAAAGACGAGAACAACGAGAACTGACGAATAGCGAATATGAAACCACGGAGCACATTCATACTGGCAGTCATTTTGCTGATGCTGGGCGGGAAGAAAATATGGGCGCAGCCGCTCTCGCCCGAAGAACTGAAGGCACAGCCCGTTTACACAACGCTGGAGAGTGCCCTGGAAAATCCGCAACAGGTTTACCGACTGCGGCTGAGAATCAATTCCGACTCGCTGCCCGACGAGGTGTTCCAACTCACCAATCTGCAGGAGCTCGTGGCCATCAGGTGCAAACTCGACGTGCTGAACGACCGGATTGGCGAACTCACCAACTTGGAACTCCTCAACCTCACGGGCAACCATCTCATCAAGCTGCCCGAATCCATTGGGGAACTTGTAAATCTGAAAAAGCTGATTGTTTCGCGCAACCTCATTGAATCGCTGCCCGAAGCCATTTCCAACCTGCACAAGCTCGTGCTGATTGACGCGTGGGAGAATCCGATTTACGCACTGCCGGAGAGCATTTCGGAATTGCGCGAGACATTGAAAACCATTGACTTGCGCCAAATCGACTTGCGCGACTGGGAGGTAGAGAAAATGGAGGAGCAACTCCCCAACACCGAAATCCTGTACACCTCCACCTGCGACTGCCACAGCACCCGCGGGAAATAAGCAGCAATCACAGACCATTTCGTCTTGCTTTCTCTGACTTGCGACTTTGAGCGATTGGCAATACCTTCTGAGAATGGCAATTGTGATAAGTTGAAACGGTTAAATGGTGGAATGCCGCCTGCGGCGTAAACAAGAAATTCGCAGGAAATTTCAAGGAAATTGTCAGGTAATTTTTCTTTGGCTGCTTTCCGAGGAAAGCTGTCGTACAGTTGTTTTCCACAATGAAGTTGTTGTGCCGCAGTCACATCCAGAAAGGATGTGACACCTATAACCCCACATAAGGACGAAGTCCGCGATGTGGGGTGAGCGATGGAGTGCCGACATCCGGCATCTCGGAGAGATGCTACTAAGCGGTGTCGACCTCTCCGAGGTTGTTCTCGCTGCAAGACAAAATAATTCAGAATTATCCCTTTTCGTCTTGTTGATTTATCTGTGGGAAATTCACGATCTTCCGATAATGGGAATTATGAGACGTGGAAACGGTTAACGTCGGTTAAACGGTTAAAATCGGTGGA
>JAZQOJ010000127.1:0-12400 GCA_045627805.1 Bacteroidales bacterium | reverse complement strand
TTGGCCTCCGACTTACTTATCGAAATTATCCGTAACATTCTGCATTACAACAAGATTAATCTTGTCAACAGTATTCGTAGCCACCTCATCATCCTCGTAATTCGCTTTCATTTGGGCGAACGACATTTTGAAATGCGCCTGCATCGGATCCTTCTCCAAACAATAATCATCCGACATCGACATAATGACATTCAAATGCAAGGATATGGCAGAAATGAATTCATAAAAAGACAATCCCGAATTAGTTGCAAAAGCATAATAATCAACACTTTGACCAAATGTCAGGGTTTGAACGGTCTCCTTTCCCGCGCTTTGGGGCTGCTTCTGTAATGCCTTTGCCATTCCGATAAATTATTTTGTTAAAAATGAGCGTACAAAAATATTAAAAAAAATGCGATTTTTGCACCTGAAAACCAAAATAAAGATGGAGTTAAAAAATTACGCAGCAATCATTGCGAAAGAGCTTGATTTACAAGAGAAACAGGTGCAGAATGTATTATCCTTGCTCAACGAGGGAGCGACGGTTCCTTTCATTGCGCGCTACCGCAAAGAGGCGACCGACTCCCTTGACGAGGTCCAGATCGGGAACATCAAGGAGCGCCACTTGCGGCTGGTAGAGCTCGACAAGCGCCGCGCCGCCGTGCTGGAGTCGATAGAAGAGCAGGGCAAACTCACGGAAGAGATCCGCGAGAAGATTGACAATGCGCTCACGATGAGCGAGTTGGAAGATCTTTACCTTCCCTATCGTCCGAAGCGCAAGACGAGGGCGAGCGTGGCGAAAGAGCGCGGGCTGGAGCCATTGGCGGCGCTCATTATGAGCCAACGGGAGCCCAACCCTGTTGCCATTGCCAAACGCTTTGTCAATGCGGGCAAGGGTGTCGGCAACGCCGACGAAGCCCTGGCGGGCGCGCGCGACATCATTGCCGAGTGGGTGTCAGAAAACGCCCCCGTGCGCAACCGTATGCGCAACATTTTCACCAAAGAGTCGGTCATTACCGCCAAAGTGGTCAAGGGAAAGGAGAAAGAGGGCGAGAAATTCGCCAATTACTACAATTTTTCCGAGAAACTGAGTCGTGCGCCATCGCACCGCATCCTCGCCCTTTTCCGCGGCGAGGACGAGGGCGTGCTGCGACTGAGCATCGAGCCCGACGCCGACCGGATGATCGCAGCCCTGCAAAAACATTTTCTGAAGGGCGACAACCTGTGCAGCGAGCAGGTGGCACTGGCCGTGAGCGACTCGTACAAACGGCTTTTGCAGCCGCAGATGGAAACCGAAATGCGCAAGCTGTACAAAACGAAAGCCGACGAAGAGGCGATCCGCGTTTTCGTGAGCAATCTGCGCCAACTGCTGCTGGCCCCACCGCTCGGACAGAAAGTGGTAATGGCCATCGACCCCGGTTTCCGCACCGGCTGCAAAGTGGTGATTCTCAACAAGCAAGGCAAACTGCTGCACAACGAGACCATCTATCCGCACCCGCCCAAAGCGGAATACCGACTGGCAAGCGACAAGTTGAAGCGGATGGTGGAACAATACAAGGTGGAAGCCATCGCCATCGGCAACGGAACGGCGGGACGCGAAACCGAGTTCTTCGTCACGAAAATCCCATTCTGCCGCGAGGTTCAGGCCGTGGTAGTCAACGAGAGCGGCGCCTCCATCTACTCCGCCTCGCAAGTGGCGCGCGACGAGTTTCCCGATTACGACGTGACGGTGCGCGGTGCGGTGAGCATCGGCCGCCGACTGATGGACCCGCTCGCCGAACTGGTGAAAATAGACCCGAAATCCATCGGCGTGGGACAATACCAACACGATGTGAATCAGGCACTTCTGCAAGAAAGTCTGGAGAACACAGTGGAAAGCTGCGTGAACTTTGTGGGCGTGGAAGTCAACACGGCGAGCAAGGAACTGCTCTCGTACGTTTCGGGCGTTGGGCCAACACTGGCGAAAAACATCATCGACTACCGCGACGAGCACGGTCCTTTCGCCTCACGCCAAGCGCTGAAAGAGGTGCCGCGCTTTGGCGACAAGGCATTCGAACAAGCAGCTGGCTTCCTGCGCATTCGCGAAGCCGCCAACCCACTGGATTTCAGCGCAGTACATCCTGAAAGTTATCCCATTGTGGAAAAAATGGCGAAACACTGCGGATGCACCGTCCCCGAACTGATGCAAAACGCGGAATTGCGCAAGCAGATCCGCATCGAAGACTTCGTGACCGAAAAGGCGGGACTTCCCACGCTGAAAGACATAATGCAAGAGTTAGCCAAACCCGGCCGCGACCCGCGGACCCAGTTCGACGTGTTCTCCTTCGACAAAAACATCAACTCCATCAACGACCTGAAAGTGGGAATGGTAGTGCCCGGCATCGTCACCAACATCACCAACTTCGGCTGCTTCGTTGACATCGGCGTGCACCAAGACGGGCTGGTCCACATCAGCCAGATGGCAAAACGGAGAATCGGAAGTCCTCACGAAGTGGTGCGCCTCAACCAGAAAGTGCAAGTCAAAATCATCAATATCGAAATCGAGCGCAAGCGCATCAACCTGTCGATGAAGGAGAGTTGAAAACTGAAAATTGAAAATTGAAAATTGAGAATTCAACAGTTCAACAACTCAACAACTCAACAACTCAACAGTTCAACAATAAAAAAAAACCAATTTACGTTTGTAAATCATTGCATAAAAGAAAACAATATAAATCAATGAAGAAAAGCATCCTGTTCATCGCCATAATGGCGCTTACGGTGGCGATTTCGGCCCAAACGCCTATCAACCAATTAAATAGCAAAGGAAAGAAAGAAGGTGTGTGGAAGAAATACGACGACAAGGGGAACCTCGTTTATGTGGGGCAGTTTAAAAACGACGTGCCCGTTGGAGAATTCACTTACTATCACACCAACGGGAAAATCAAGAGCAAGACCCTGTTCATTGAAGGACCGCACATTGTGCGCACCACCATTTTCGACCAGCAGGGCAACAAGTCGGCCGAGGGCAAGTTTGTGGACCAGGACAAGGACAGCATCTGGAACTATTACAATTCAAAAGGAACGCTCATTCACACAGAGAGTTACAAACTTGGCGTAAAGGAAGGCGTTTGGCGCACCTATTCGGCACAAACCGGCATCCTTTTGCAAGAATGTTCTTACAAGAACGGCCAGCTTCACGGCAAATACACCACCTATTTCACCGACGGCAAGGTCAGCACGCGCATCGACTATATGGACGGCAAGATGCACGGCGTATGCGAAAGTTATTATCCGGAAGAGAAAATCTACACGAAAGGATATTACACCCAGGGACAGAAAAACCACAACTGGGACACCTACGACGAGAACGGCCGCATCCGCAAAACGGTGGAATACAAGAACTCGCACATCGTGAAAACCTACATCTATTTTTATGTGGGCAGCAACGGACAGAAAATCAACCAGGACCTGATCGCCTACTTCCACAAAGAGGGCAACGGCACACGGCTTTACACGCGGAACGGGAAAACGATGCTCTCGACCGACAGTTTCGAAGTGGCTGTCGCCTATTTGGAATTTGTTGATTTCTGCTTAATAAATCCCAGTTACGCAGTCAGTTACAACTCAATCATCCGCTATCGCAAAATCGACAGCGACAGCATCGAAGTAACGCTTTCGCCCGCGACGGAAGAGCCCGTTATTTGCCAGGGCGACAATGCGAAAACGGTGATGATGCTGTTCAACAACGAAATTCCTAAGGAAGAATAGCGCAGCGATATGCCAACGAGAAAGGTGGAATTACTGGCGCCGGCGAAGGATCTGGCTTGCGGTTGCGCCGCCATTGACCACGGGGCCGACGCGGTGTATGTGGGCGCGCCACGTTTCGGCGCACGCGCCACCGTGGGCAACAGTTTGCAAGACATTGCAGAACTGTGCCGACACGCACATCTCTACAACGCACAAGTACACGTGGCGCTCAACACCATCCTTACCGACAGTGAGTTGGAAGCTGCGCGCAAGATCATTTACCAGCTGTACGAAGCCGGCGCCGACGCGCTCATCATTCAGGACACGGGAATCCTTCAGCTCGACCTTCCGCCCATCGCGCTACACGCGAGCACGCAGACCGACAACCGCACGGCGGAGAAGGTGAAATTCTGGGAATCAATCGGTTTCCGCCGCGTCATTTTGGCCAGGGAACTATCGTTACAGCAAATCAGAGAGATTCGCCAGCAGACCTCCGTTGAACTGGAGGCCTTCGTTCACGGTGCGCTTTGCGTGAGCTACAGCGGCCAATGCTATATGAGCTACGCCTGCACGCAGCGCAGCGCCAACCGCGGCGAGTGCGCGCAGTTCTGCCGACTCCCTTACACACTGACCGACGCCGACGGTAACGCCATCCGCCAACACAGCCACCTCCTTTCGCTCAAGGATATGAACCGCTCGGCTTCAATTAGAGAAATGCTGGATGCGGGCATCACCTCCTTCAAAATCGAAGGGCGGCTCAAAGGTATCGACTATGTGAAAAACATCACCGCCTTCTACCGCCAGACACTTGACCGGATTCTGGAAAGCGACTCCGCGCTGCAACGCAGTTCGGCAGGAAAAACCACTTTGTTTTTCACGCCCGATGCTGAAAAAACATTCAACCGTGGCGGCACCGACTACTTTCTGCACGAAAGAACGGACGTGATGGTGAAGCCCGACACGCCCAAATCCATTGGAGAACCCCTCGGAAAGGTTTTGAAAATAAACGGCAAAAATCTGATTATCAATACAGAAAAAGAAATTCACAACGGTGACGGTTTGGGATTTGTGAACAGCGAAGGCGAACTTTGCGGCGTGCGTGTCAACAAGGCCGAAGGAACCCTCCTCAGCACGCTGGAGCCCATTGGCAACCTGAAAGTCGGCACAATGATGTACCGCAACCTCGACATTGAGTTCAGCAAAATGCTCAGCGGGAAATCCGCGGAGCGCAAACTGCTCGTTGACATCAGGTTAAGCGAAACGGAAAGCGGTTTCGCGCTGACGCTGACCGACGAAGGAGGCGTGAGCATCTCACTTCCCATCCACTACCAGAAAGAGATTTCGCAGAAAGGCGCGGCAGCCAACGAAATGCTGAAGCAAAGTCTGTCGAAATTAGGAGGCACTCCCTTTGTTGCCCGCAGCATCGAAATTGCGACCCAGGGATTCTACTTCGTGCCCAACTCCGTAGCCAACGAATGGCGCAGGGAAGCGGTTGAATTACTGATACAGAAACGGCTGGAGGCGCACCAACGCCCTACGAGGAGCCGAATCGAGCAGAACGGGGCGAAATTCCCGACGCAAGGTGATTCTATGGACTATCGCGGCAACATAATGAATGCGATGGCCCGTGAGTTTTACGCGCTTCACGGCGTGGCGCGGGCGACGGATGCGATGGAAGCGGGCGGCCCTACCGACGGCGTGCTGATGACCTGCAAACACTGCATCCGCCACACACTGGGCTACTGCAGCCGACAAGGGAAATCGCTCCCCTACCCCGAGCCACTGTTCATTTCCACCGGACAGCACCGATTCCGCCTCGAATTCGACTGTAAAAAATGTGAAATGACAGTCCACAGCACCCTTTAACCCATTAACCCATTAACCCTTTAACCTAAAATGGCAGACGGATTTTTAGAAAAAAGATATGACGAGGTTTTTGGTGCGAAATCACAGAAAGTGGTGGTGAAGCGCATCTCCATCGACAATCTGCTTGAACGCAATCGCAGTTACCGCGGCTACCGGAAAGAGTATGTGGTGACACGCGACACGCTGGAAAAAATCGTGGCGGTAAACGAGAAGATTCCCTCGGCGCGCAACCAGCAGGCGCTGCGTTTTAAACTGGTGACGCGCGATACTGGCGCCGACAAAATACTGAGAAACATCAAGTTGGGCGGCGCGCTGCCTGAATTGCATCTTCCCTTTGAAGGCACGGAGCCGGAAGCATTCATCATCTGCTGCGCCACGGTTGCCGAAAGCAAAATGCTGGACATCGACCTGGGCATTTCGGCACAAAGTATGTTGCTGAAAGCAGTAGATATGGGGCTGAACGGCATCATCATCGGGGCGTTCAACAAGGCGGAAATCGCCAAGGAGTTCGCCTTGCCGTACGAGCCGCTGCTCATCGTGGCGGTAGGGAGCGGCAACGAAGTGATCCGCACCACGCCCATCTCGGCCGACGACAGCCACGCCTACTACCGGAAAGAGGGCATCCACTATGTGCCCAAAGTGCGGGCCAGCGAACTGATTCTATAGCAGCTCCTACATTTCATTCACCTCTTTGGCAAAGGCCACCCGCTGCTGCCGACAGATTTCTGCAAGTCTTGCAAAGCAAAGGCCCTGACTGATTTTTACCTAATTTTGCAACCAAAATATCGCACGGATGCGCGCATCACGGCATTTTGGAAACAGATTGTGAAAAAACTCTCAGGCAAACAAAATTAAGAGTGAATTCATTTCTGAAGATTGAGAATATTGTGTAACCTAAAATACGACAAGACTATGCCAACCTGGTTAATCATACTAATAGTAGCCATCGTAATCGGTGGAATTATCGGCTTAATTGCCTCAGACGGGGAGCCGATGGGATGCCTGTTCGGAGCGATAGAAGGCGGTGCGGGCTGCGGAGGAGTGCTGATTCAGATTTTCATTTGGGGGACCGTCATCTTTCTGGGCATCAAGCTTTTTATGTGGTTGTTTAATTAAGCAACAAGATTCACATTCATCAATAGAATAAAAAAGTCCGTGTGGCGCGGACTCATACATTTCATTACGGAATCAGGAACATCTCGCACCTAAAAGGGCTCCGCACGAAACCGCGCGAAGCCCCCAATTGCAAATTGTTAATTACAAATTGTTAATTATTCTTGAGACAGCGGACGGAATAGCAGATACCTTTATTGCTACTGCTACGAACCACTCTGGAGTTACCACAACCCAAGAGTCTATACCACGCACTGCCATCGCCTTTCTGAGTAGAGCTCCACATATAGGCACCAGTTCCAACATTAGTAACGCCAAAAGATTCGCCGTAATAAGCGCCTGCGGGAACGGCCGAGAAACCAGTGGCATCATTGTCTTCTGGGGAATTGCCAACAGCGCAAGAGTTACTGCTGGTATTCCAGCCCGTGGTGGAGGACAACGCCTTGGCGATACAACGTGTATCCTGTTCCCACACTCTTTGGTCGCAGCCAGAGCACTTGTAATCAGGATTCGTGCTATTATATACGTAAGAAGTCAACGCGTCCCAGTCCGCATCGCTTGGCACGTGCCAGCCAGCAGGGCAGATGCCTTGATGCTTAACACCCACTGTAATAGTTGTGGCATTAGCTTCTGAGACCTGCATCGCGGCGGCCCAGTCGTACAAGCAGATGTCATTAGCGTTCATTACTCGTCCGCAATGACTCGTCACGGTTCTCAGGTTCTCCTTCATCCAGCACTGGTTTCCGATTTTGATGGTGCTGTATTCGTTGCTGTCAACGTCCTTTAGCTTATCGGTGCCGCAGTTGAAAGGAACCGCTGTGGTGTCGCTGGCAGGCGTGTCAGGGGTGGGGTCGGAGAGTGAGTTCACAATGTGGGTCAAAGAGTCGATGGTACTGGCTTGTGAAGTTACGGTGCCATTCAGAGTTTCAATTTCGGCGCTTTGCGATGTGATGCGCGCGTTGAGGCGGTCGAGGGTGTCGCCCAAGCAGTTCATCACATCCTCGCAGCTCATCGTTGCCGGGGTGGATGGGGTGTTGCCGCCGCCCACGCCCGCATCGCGGAGGCAGCGGACGGAAAGACCGGCAGACTTATTGTCTGAGTACGAGTTCAAAGAAGAAACGAAGCTGCCCAGGTACCAAGAGTTAGCGGTATTTTCATCTCGTTGAGTAGTACACCAGAAGTATGCGTGAGCACCGAAAGAGCCAGGTGTGTCACCGAAACAGGCTCCAGCAGGAAGGATAGAGAATCCCGTAACGTTTTTGCCTATTGCGTTACTGTTCGCATTACAGCTACTGCCGCCATCATTCCACGCGGTCGAACACAATGCCTTAGCGACACAGAAAGCGAGATCCGATTGCCATATCGGATCTACTTCTTCGCAGTCGGCGCATCTGTAGTTGTCGAACGTGTAATGGCTCAGCGTCTCCCACTCGGTTTGTGAAGGCACGTGCCAACCGTTGGGGCAGATGCCCTGATGTTTATCTTGAACAGCAACCAGGGTGTTATTAGCATCAGCGACCTGCATCACGGCTGTCCAGTCGTACAAGAGACCGTAGGAGGCCACGTTCCCCGCATTACCGTCAGGATTCCAAGAATTTCCTGTTTCTGATGTCGTTCTCAAGTTTTCCTTCATCCAGCACTGGTTGCCGATTTTGACGGTGTTATAGGTGTTGGTCCCATCGGCAACCGTTGTAGCACCCGGGCAGGGTTGGCCGTCGGCCACTTCCGTCGGGGTGTCTCCGCCGCCGTGAGGAAGGTTGGAGAGGGAGTCAACGATTTGGGCGAGAGAGTCGATGGTTTCGCCCTGCGTTGTTACCGTGGTGTTTAAAGTTTCCACAGTGCCGTTCAGAGTTTCAATTTCGGTTCCTTGCGCTGCAATGGTTTCGCCCTGTGCGGCAATGGTTTCGCCCTGCGATGTGATGCGCGCGTTGAGGCGGCCGAGGGTGTCGCCCATACATTCTATCACATCCTCGCAGCTCATCGTGGCCGGGGTGGAGGGGGTGTTTCCACTGCCAATGCCACTCTCGTTGCTACCGGCATTCCCAACAATACCCGCATCGCGAAGACAGCGGACAGAGACGCCGTCCATCTTGAAAGAGAAGTTTACTGTGTTCGTATTAGGATTATCGTTCCTCAGATAAAGGATGCGTACGTTTTGGCTATTGCTCTGAGTGGACGACCCAATGAATGTGATCCGTCCGTTTCCATCGTATCTGTCCGTTTGGGATAATTTGAAGCCAGAGGGGACAGCCGAAAAACCGGTCTTGTTTAAGGTGAAAGAGTTATGTCCGGCACAACATCCATCGGGACTTTCCCATCCCGTATCGGAGGAAAGCGCGTTGGCGATATAGCCATTATTACCATCGCATTTGTAGTCTGTTTCGCTGTTTACGTATGAGATCAACGTATCCCACTCGGCCTGTGAAGGTACGTGCCAGCCCGTAGGACAGATTCCCTGATGGATACCAGTTGGGATGAAATCTGAAGAATTAGCATCAGACACCTGCATTATGGCTTCCCAATCGTAATAGCGGCCGTAGATAACAGAATCAATATCCGGATTGGTATATACGCTGCCATAGGTATGTGTCTTGGTCCTCAAATTCTCTTTCATCCAGCACTGGTTGCCGATGGCCACCGTGTGATATTCGTTTTGGTCAACGTCTTTCACTGTGGAGGAGTCGCAGAAGAATATTGCGCTCGGTGTGGAGCCGCCGCCGTGGGAAAGGTCGGACAGGGAGTCAACCAGATGACGCAGAGAATCGATCGTGGCTTCCTGTGCATCCATTCGCACTGAAATTTGCTGCAGCATTTGCTCAAGAGCGGTTGTGGTGGTATAATGGTTCAACGTGTCTGCAATGCAGTTTATCACATCAGCGCAATCCAAAGAGGCGTTTTCCGCTACGTTGGCCGCCTGCAACGCGTAAGGCACGGGGCTCACGGCGTTTTCCGAAACGATGTCGCCCCCGCTGAGGTGGCAGGTGACTTTGAACTTGGCCACGCTCCAGTCGGTCACGTCGTTCATCGCGCCCGACACCACCGCGCCGCCGCCGATGTTCATCGTGAACTGTCCGTTGGCGTTGGTGGTCACGCTCTGCGTTTCACTGTATTTGAGTGTGGCTCCCTGGTAAATTTCCACGTCCACGGCAAACGTGCTGTCCTTAATAAGCTGGTTTTGCGAATTTCTCACCACGGCCTGGTAAGGGAATGTCGGTCCCGACTGTGCGAACATTGAAATCAATCCGAGCAAAAGTGTAAAGAATGCAAGTGTTTTTTTCATTATGATTTATTGTTGATTTGTGAACTGTGATTTGTTGAGGTGTTGAGGTGTTGAGCTGTTGAGCTGTTGAGCTGTTGAAGTGTTGAACCTCATTATCCATTGTAAATTGTACATTGTACATTGTAAATAATCCCTTCGTCCTTTAACCCCTTCCACCTTTCGTCCATTTTAACCATTTAACCGAATTTAACCGTTTAACCGACGTTAACCGTTTAACCGACGTTAACCGTTTAACCGACGTTAACCGATTTTAACCGAATTCAACCGAATATCAATTGCGCACGCAGCGGACGGAGAAACCTTCAGACTTTTCGTATCTCATTCGACCGATCCCAGCATCGGTATAGTATAAGTAGCGGGCATACGCCTCCGTATTATCGCTGTACTCGGTAGCACACCAGAAGTAGGCATAGCTGGTGAAAAGGTCGCATTCGCTGTTATGGTGCCGGCCGGCAGGAAGCGCACTGAAGCCAAACTCATTACGATTCGGTGCAGACACATTACCTGCTGCATCTGGGTTGCTGGATTCCATCCAACCAAGGTTGCCGCATATAGTGGCGGCAACGTAACCGCGGAGATTCATATAGTTAATTTCTTCCTCAATCACATTCACGGCTCGCTCCATCTGTTTCCACTCGGCATCGCTGGGCACGTGCCAGCCCTCTGGACAGATGCCCCGCACACCGATGGAATCTGCAGAAGGAGCGTCTTGCATCACGGCTGTCCAGTCGTACAAGAGCCCGTAGATTGGCACGTTATTTTCATCATTATTAGGGTACCAGGTATTTCCTAGTGAAGACGCAGTTCTCAGATTCTCCTTCATCCAGCACTGGCCGCCGATTTGTACGGTGTGGTACCAGTTGTTGTCAGCGTCTTTTACGCTGTCGGTGCCGCAGGTGAAAGCGGTCGGGGTCTCGCCGTGGGGCAGGTTGGAGAGGGAGTCAATGATGTGTGACAAACTGTCGATTCGGGCATCCATAGCATTCAGGATTGCCATCAGGGAGGCGTTGCCCGTCAGGTCGCAATTGTTCACCACTTCGCAAAGCTGACTTGTGAGCGTATATTCGTTCAGCGTGTCGGCAAGGCGCGCATTCATCGTGGACGTGAGCACGTAGTCGGGCAGTTTCACATAGCTGCCACCGGTCAGGTAGATGGTGTCGTTGCTGAGTGTCAGCACCTGCTCTTCCACCACATTGGCCGCCTGCAACGCGTAAGGCACCGGATGCACGAGTTGTTCCGAAACCACGTCGCCCCCGCTGAGGTGGTAGGTTATTTTGAACTTCGCCACGCTCCAGTCGGCCACGTCGTTCAACGTGCCCGCACCCGCGGTGCCGCCGCCGATGTTCATTGTGAACTGTCCGTTGGCGTTAGTGGTCGCACTCTGCGTTTCGCTGTATTTCAGCGTGGTGCCCTGATAAATTTCCACATCCACGGCAAAAGTGCTGTCTTTGATGAGCTGGTTTTGCGAATTTCTCACCACGGCCTGGTAAGGGAATGTCGGCCCCGACTGTGCGAACATTGCCACACATCCGAGCAAAAGTGTAAAGAATGCAAATGCTTTTTTCATTTTTGATTGTTTATTTATTAATTTTTATTGTTGAATCGTTGATTTGTTGAGGTGTTGATTTCGTTTAACCGATGTTAACCGTTTAACCGATGTTAACCGAATTTAACCGTTTAACCGACGTTAACCGTTTAACCGATTTTAACCGAATCAATAATCGAGCACGCAGCGGACGCTGAGTCCGGAGGCGGTACGGATGGGCGTAGCCACCAGCGTGCCGCACGCGGAGCCGAACTCGCAGGCGATGTAGGAGGTGCCGGCCGGCTCGGTGGTCCAGAAGAAGGATTTCACGAGCAGACCCTCATAATGGCCGCTTTCCGCGTTGTAGAAACCGGCGGGGAGTTCGCTGAAATCGGTGGTGTTCGTACCGCCGAAGGGCAGCCAGTAGTCGGGCGTCATCAGGTCGGTGGGCTCAACAACGCTCATCAGGTATTCGGCCTCTGTTTGCGTGGGCAAGTGCCATCCGGCGGGACAGACGCCCTGCACGAAGCCGTCGGCGTTGGTAGCACCGTTGTGGGAGGCGGCGGGCCAGGTATAGAGCCGCCCGAAGGTGTTGGCCATATCATAAGAGAAATAGCCCTGCGGATAAACCATCACGCTGGGAATGTCGGTGCCATCGCTGTAACGCACGGCCGCCATATTCCTGCCGGTCCAGCAGTACGGGACGATGGAAACCACGTTGTACTCGTTGTCATCAATGTCGGAAACGGTGGCCGGACAAAGCATCGGCGCGATGTTGACCTTCAGCTGACAGTTGCGTCTCTGATCGCCGAGGGTGATGTTCCACTGTGCTACGGTCTCGCCGATAGGATAGGCAAACGGGTTGGAAGCAGGCGTGGCGAGCGTTACGAGTCCGTCGAAAGGAGTGG
>JAZQOJ010000126.1:0-7055 GCA_045627805.1 Bacteroidales bacterium | reverse complement strand
CGTTTATGACGACGATTCCGGGGAGCCCGTCTCGTATGCCGTTGTGCAGTTGGAAGGGACCTCGAACGGGGCGCTGACGGAGAAGAACGGCTCCTTTATGCTCACGAAGCTGATGGCGGGCACTTACAACCTTAAAATCTCTTTCCTGGGTTACGACACGATTACGGAGCCCGTCACGATTTCCGCGTCAGAAGTGTTTTCCAAGAACTTCTTCCTGCATCATTCCAGCCAGTCGCTGGAGGGCGTGAGCGTGAGTGCCGACGCGCAGCGCGTGATTACGGAGACGCGCACTTCCGTAGTGTCGGTCTCCGCAAAAGACATTAAACAGCTTCCTTCTATTGGCGGGCAGGCCGACTTCGCACAGTATTTGCAAGTGCTTCCCGGCGTGATTTCGACGGGCGACCAGGGCGGACAGCTCTACGTGCGTGGCGGCACGCCCATCCAGAATATGCTGTTGCTCGACGGAATGCTGATTTACAACCCGTTCCATTCCATCGGTCTGTTCTCCGTTTTCGACAGCGACCTGATCAGTTCCGCCGACGTATATACGGGTGGATTCGGCGCAGAGTTCGGCGGCCGTCTTTCTTCCGTGATGGACATCCGCACCCGCGACGGCAACAAGAAGCGACTGAGCGGGAAAATCGACCTCAACACCTTTGGCGCGAAATTGCTTCTCGAAGGACCTTTCGTGAAAATGAGAGATGACCGCGAAATGTCGCTCGGCTACATCCTGTCGGTCAAGGGCTCCTACTTGGAACATTCTTCCAAGGTCTTCTATCCGTATGTGAAAGAAGGACTTCCGTACAATTATCTCGACCTTTACGGCAAGATCTCGCTCAATGCGAAAAACGGTTCCAAGGTTAACCTTTTCGGTTTCCGTTTCGACGACAAGGTCGATTATACCTCCATCGCAACGTATCATTGGAAAAATTTTGGCGCGGGCACCAATTTCCTCATCATTCCTGGCAAAACGCCAATGACGATTGAGGGAACGGTGGCTTATTCCAATTATTACACTTTGCTCGACGACACCGGCAAACCCGATATGTCGCAAATGACCGAGCGCGACACCAATTCTCGTCAGAGCTCGCTGTCGGGCTTCATCGCGAACTTGCATTTTTCCTACTACATCGGGAAAAGTTTGCTTTCCATC
Organism: Bacteroidales bacterium; assembly: GCA_045627805.1. Lineage (GTDB taxonomy): Bacteria > Bacteroidota > Bacteroidia > Bacteroidales > WCHB1-69 > UBA1756. The sequence continues at coordinate 5,902 of JAZQOJ010000126.1, read as the reverse complement.
GGTGCTGAGTTCACGGGCTACACCGCCCGCTACATTTTCTTTCCCGACGAGAATACGGCCAACCGCATCGAAACGGTGGACCACACGACAGACATCGGGCTCTACGTCAAATACAAGTACAATTTCCGCGACCGACTGATTATAGAGCCGAGTTTCCGTTTCCAATATTACGCCTCGCTCAGTCATAGCTCTCCGGAACCCCGTTTGTCAATCAAGTATAACATTACCAAGAAGGTGCGATTGAAATTCGCTGGCGGCTTGTACTCGCAGAATCTGGTGGCGGCCACTTCCGACCGTGACGTGGTGAACCTGTTTTCCGGCTTCCTGTCAAGCCCGATGTCCATTCCCGACACGCTTTTCAATGGCAAGTCGCCGAAGTCGAGTTTGCAGCGCTCGCAGCACCTGATTCTCGGACTTGAGCTGGATGTGATTCCCTATACCACGCTCAATATCGAGGGCTATTTCAAGAATTTCTCGGTCTTGACCTCGCTCAATCGTTACAAAATGTTTGCCGAGGATTTGGACTATATGTTTGAAACGGGCCGTGCTTACGGTGCCGATCTGACTGCGGATTTTAAGTATAAAGGATTGTTAATCAAGTTTGTATATGCTCTTGGCTGGGTTACTCGTTACGATGGCGTGATGAACTACAAACCTCATTTCGACCGTCGGCACAACATCAACCTGCTTGTTTCGTATGGTTTTGGAAAGCGTCAGAGCTGGCAGGTTGACCTCCGCTGGAATTTCGGCACGGGCTTCCCGTTCACCCAAACGCAGGCGTACTATCCGTCTTACGATTTGACTCTCTATGACGCCAATTACCTGAACAGCAACGGCGACCTTGAGTTTATGCTTGCCGAATACAATCAGGGGCGTCTTCCCAGTTATCACCGTCTTGACTTGAGTGTGAAGAAGAGTTTCCACATTGGACCACGCAATGTGATTGACGTGAGCTTGGGCGCAACGAATCTATACAATTACAAGAACGTGTTTTACAGAGACCGTATCACCAACAAGACGATTTATCAGATGCCGATTATGTACAGCATCGGCCTTAGTTGGCAATTCTAATTTTTCGTGAAATGGAGAAAAAAAGCAAAATCATCACGCTTTGCGCAGTGGGCGTGGCAGTGGCCTGTTTGATAAGCGTCAGTTTTTATCTGCTGATGAGCAATCAGGCGTTGGCAAAGGAAAATCGGCAGCTGATGGCTGCCAACCATTACGAGAACGTGCTGGCTCCACCGCCGGTTCCCGATAAACTGGACTTTGCAGGCGAGTCGGTGCCGTTAGACAATTCGATGGTGTACGAATCGCTTGACCGAGAGTTGATTAGCGTTTGCTTTTCGCACACGAACACGTTGCTTTGTATGAAGCGCTCCGGGCGCTGGTTCCCCGTGATGGAGGAGATTATGAAGGAAGAAGGGCTCCCTGATGACTTCAAATATCTTTGCATTGCGGAAAGCAGTCTCGCCAACGTGGTCTCATCGGCGAAAGCCGCTGGCTTTTGGCAGTTCTTGTCGGCTACGGCACAGAGTTATGGGCTGGAAGTGACCGATGAGGTGGACGAGCGCTACCACGTGGAGAAGGCGACGCGCGCTGCCTGCCAGTACTTGAAGGCAGCGAAGAAAACGCTGGGGACCTGGACTTTGGCTGCGGCAGGTTACAATATGGGGACCGCCGGTGCCAACAATGCCATCAAACGGCAGTCAACCAACAATTATTGGGACACCTATTTCAACCCCGAAACCGCTCGCTATGTGTATCGCATCCTCGCCTACAAGGCGGTTTTCGAGAATCCGCATTTGTATGGAGTGAAACTCACTGACGAGGAGAAATACCAGGTGCGCGAATCGAAAGAGGTCACCGTTGACAAAACGATTCCCGACCTTTACCAGTTCTGCCAAGAACAGGGAATCACTTACAAGGAACTGAAGGAGTGGAATCCGTGGTTGCGCAGCACCAAGCTCACCGTGGCTGCCGGAAAAAGTTATATTATCAAAATCCCGAAAAAATGAGTCACGTTGCGGAAGACCAACTGCAGATTGTTGGTTCCAGAGAGAATAATTTGAAAAATGTTTCTTTGCAACTGCCGCATCATCAGCTTGTTGTAATTACGGGTTTGAGCGGAAGCGGCAAGTCGTCGTTGGCTTTCGACACCATTTATGCGGAAGGCCAGCGGCGGTATATGGAGACTTTTTCCGCCTACGCACGACAGTTCATTGGCAATTACGACCATCCCGATGTGGACAAAATCACGGGACTGAATCCTGTCATTGCCATTGAGCAGAAAACCACCAACAAGAATCCCCGCTCTACGGTGGGAACCATCACGGAAGTGTATGACTTCCTGCGACTTCTGTTCGCTCGCGTGGCGGATGCTTACTCATACGAAACTGGCGAGAAGATGATTCGCTACACCGAGTCGGAACTGATTGCCAAACTGCTCAGTCTGTACAACGGCAAGGACATCACCATCCTGGCGCCCGTCGTGAAGCGCCGCAAGGGACATTACCGCGAGCTGTTTGAGTCGATTCGCAAACACGGTTTTTCCAAGGTCCGTGTGGATGGCGAAATCCGCCCGCTTGTGCTCAATATGGCCGTTGACCGCTACAAAATCCACGACATTGAGATTGTGATTGACAATATGACGGTGCGTGAGTCAGCCAAAAGCCGCCTCGTGAACAGTTTGCGCCTTGCCTTGAAAAACGGGAAGGGCGTGCTGATGGTGCTGGACAACGAGTCGGGTGTGGTGAAGAACTTCAGCAAGTTTCTGATGTGCCCCACAACGGGAATCTCGTATCCGGAGCCGGAACCCAACACGTTCTCGTTCAACTCGCCCTACGGCGCGTGCGAGAAGTGCAACGGTCTCGGCTACATTACGGAGGTCGATTTGAAGAAAATCATTCCCGACGACCACAAGTCGATCCGCGCGGGCGCGCTGGTCCCCATCGGTCCTTACAAAAATAGCCAGATATTCCGCCAGATCGAGGCGTTGGGCGAAAAATACGGATTCACTCTCGACGACCCCGTCGGCCAGCTCCCCGACCAGGTGCTGAACGTCATACTTTACGGCACGGAGGAAACCATCCGCGTGAAACGCGAGGTGGCTGGCCTCTCGCCGGTAGCCACTACCTATCAGGGCATTATCAACTTCATCAAGGATTTTGACGTGGACAGCGCCCCCGCTTCCATCCGCAAGTGGATCCAGAGTTTTATGAACGAAATCCCTTGCCCCGAATGCCACGGCACGCGGTTGAGAAAAGAGTCGCTTCATTTCAAAATCGGTGGGAAAAGCATCGCCGACTTGGCAATGATGGACATCGCCGACCTCTCCGACTGGATGGAGAAATGTCCGCAATATTTGAATGAGAGCCAAAATAAGATCGCGTACGAAGTATTGCGCGAAATCAAGTATCGTCTTGGTTTTCTGAAAGATGTGGGCATCCAGTACTTGTCGCTGAACTTGCCCGCTCGTGCCTTGTCGGGTGGCGAGGCGCAGCGCATCCGTCTGGCCACGCAAATCAGCTCTCGTCTGGTGAACGTGTTGTACATCCTCGACGAGCCCAGCATCGGCCTGCACCAGCGCGACAACCAGCAGCTGATTGCCGCGCTCCAGCAGTTGCGCGATATGGGCAACTCGGTCATCGTGGTGGAGCACGACCGTGATATGATGGAGGCCTCCGACTTTATCGTGGACATTGGTCCGGCTGCGGGAATCCACGGCGGAGAAGTCGTCGCGGCGGCCCCTTTCAAGGAGTTCGTGAAACTCGACACGCTCACGGCGCAGTATCTGAACGGGAAGAAGAAAATCGCAGTGCCGAAAAAAAGGCGCAAGGGCAACGGCAAACTGCTGTCGCTGGTGGGCGCCTCCGGAAACAATCTCAAGGATGTGGGCGTGGATTTCCCGCTTGGCACCTTCATCTGCGTGACCGGCGTGTCGGGTAGCGGCAAGTCAACCCTGATAAACGAGACGCTTTACCCGATTCTCAACCATCATTTCTTCCGTGCCGAAAAGAAGCCGCTCGCCTACACCGAGGTGGAAGGTTTGAAAAATATTGACAAGGTAATTGAAATCAACCAGCAGCCCATCGGCCGCACGCCGCGCTCGAACCCTGTTACCTATATCGGGGTTTTCGACCTGATACGGCAGCTTTTTGCCGACCTTCCCGAATCGAAAATCCGTGGCTATAAGCCCGGACGGTTTTCGTTCAACGTGGTGGGAGGACGGTGTGAGGAGTGCCGTGGCGGCGGACTGAAGGCCATCGAAATGAACTTCCTGCCTGATGTTTATGTGACGTGCGAGGCGTGTGGCGGCCGTCGTTACAACGACGAGACGCTGGAAGTCCGTTTCAAAGGGAAATCCATCAACGACGTGCTGGAAATGGACTTTGAGCACGCAGTCGAATTCTTTGAAAACATCCCGATGATTGCCGACAAGTTGCGCACGGTTCGCGATGTGGGGCTCGGCTACATCAAGCTGGGACAGCCCTCTACCACGCTGTCGGGCGGTGAGGCACAGCGCATCAAGCTGGCCGCCGAACTGTCGAAAAAGGATACGGGCAACACTTTCTACATCCTCGACGAACCTACCACCGGACTTCATTTCGAGGACATCAGCGTGCTGCTCAACGTGCTCAACAAACTGGTTGACAAAGGGAATACCGTGCTCGTTATTGAACACAATATGGACGTGATCAAGATGGCCGACTGGATTATCGACCTCGGTCCGGAGGGTGGTCGCGGCGGTGGAAAAATCATCGCGGTGGGAACTCCGGAAATGATTGTGAAGAACAAGAAAAGCTACACCGCCCAGTTCCTTGCGAAGGAATTGTGAGGGAAAGAATGGAATTTTGGTGAAAAATATTGAGATATGACAATGGTTTCGTTTGTGAAATTTTCGTGAGATGAAAATGAATAGGCAGAAAAATAGTATTTTTGCACCGCAATTGGCAAACATCGTTTTGCTTGGAATGTGGAAGTTTAATAATTAATCATTTATAAAATAAAAATTATGGAAAAAAGTAAATTGGGTCTTGACTTTCAAAAAGTTAAACATGCTAAAGAATTGGCAGGTGCCATTGCCGATGATGTGCAAAACTTTGTGAATCAATATACTACGGTCGCTGTCGAGCGTACCTTGTGCCGCCTGATCGGTATTGATGGCATTGACGCTAATGACGTTCCGCTGCCGAACGTGGTGGTGAATTCTTTGCAGGAAAACGGTGTCTTGAAGGAAGGCGTTCTGTTCTACCTTGGTAACGCGATCATTGAAACCGGCAAAAAACCGCAGGAAATCGCCGAGGCCATCGCCAATGCTTCTTTGGACATTACCAAGCTGAAAATCAACGGCACCGATGCCATCCACAAGGCCATCCAGCCCTACATCGACGAGTGCATCACCCGCATCAAGGGCAATGTGGCCCGCCGCAACGAGTATTTGAACACTATCGGCGAGGGCTCCAAACCCTACATCTATGTGATTGTGGCTACTGGAAATATCTACGAGGACGTGGTGCAGGCACAGGCCGCCGCTCGTCAGGGCGCTGACATTATCGCCGTAATCCGTACCACGGGTCAGAGTTTGCTCGACTATGTGCCTTACGGCGCTACTACCGAGGGCTTCGGCGGCACTTTCGCTACCCAGGAGAACTTCCGCATTATGCGTAAGGCCCTCGACGAAGTGGGCGAGGAAGTGGGTCGCTACATCCGCCTTTGCAACTACTGTTCAGGCCTCTGTATGCCGGAAATCGCCGCTATGGGCGCCCTCGAACGCCTCGATGTGATGCTGAACGACGCACTCTACGGCATCCTCTTCCGCGACATCAACCCGCAACGTACCCTCATCGACCAATACTTCTCCCGTATCATCAACGGCTATGCCGGCGTCATTATCAACACGGGT
>JAZQOJ010000125.1:0-6205 GCA_045627805.1 Bacteroidales bacterium | reverse complement strand
AGCGGCAAAGCGAGTTTTCTTTTAATAAGCCGCTTTCGCTCGAAAAAGCAAGCAAGCTTTCTTTTTGCTCGCTTACTCGCGGCTTTGCCTCTTTCTTTTTCTCAAGAAAAAAAGAAAGAGGAGTTGCTGTGAACTGACAATTCGGGAGTTGCGATGTGTTGAGCGGTAATTCCGCAGTGCGGATAATTTCCATTATGCGAACATCTCGCTCCCATCATTGTGGCATTTACAAGATGAAAGGGGATAATTCCGTTATTAAATGATAAATAGATAAAACTATTCATTATATTTATACAATTATGAAATTCACACCAGAACAAGTGCAAGAAGCATTTGAGAAACAACTTGACGGAAGAGAACCATATTATTATTGGAAAGAAATCCCACCTTCAAAAGTGTGGTATGACAAAACTGATAATTGTTTTCATACAAGCGATGGAATAACTCACAAATTTGAAGGATATGAACTAAATGATATGCGTTTCTGTTTATGGGATTTATATGACAAAATAATAAAGTCATATAAAGACAAGGGCATTATATTACACGATGAAATAGAAGACTAAAGTGATTTTTTTCGTGTGAATAATAAAATACATTTTTGAACTTGCAAGACTAAAAGGGATAATTGCGAAAAAATTCAAGGACCTTCTTGTGAAAAGTTGATACGATAAACGGTTATGCGGTTAAATGGTGGAATGGACGAATGCCGCCTACGGCGTGAAATAGGAAATGCGCAGGGAATTTCATTCTCGCTGTTCTCGTTGTTTTCGTTTCTCTGTCCAAAGTCTCAAGTTCTAAGTCTCAAGTCTGTTATAATTTTCTTGTTAACTTTCAGAATTGAATCTTTCACCTTTCTTTTTGCTGAATGACACCGCAATGAAACTTCAGTGAAAATTGCCCTAAAAGTGGCAGACGACCTTTGCCCTCATTCCAAAGAAATGTAGTACATTTGCACACAAATTGCTTAAGTATGAATCTTTCGTTTCACAAAACGTTAATCGCGCTGACAATATTCGTAAGTTGCTGTTTTCCAATCACAATCATAGCTCAAAACTACAGCCAATATGTAAATCCGATGGTGGGAACAGGTGCGCACGGGCACACTTTTCCCGGCGCCATAGTGCCTTTTGGCGCCGTGCAACTCAGTCCTGACACCCGGCTCACGGGCTGGGACGGATGCTCCGCCTACCACTATGACGACAATGTGATTTACGGTTTCTCTCACACGCATCTCAGCGGCACCGGCTGCTCCGACTATGGCGACATCCTCATTATGCCGTTCTCGGGAACCGGCTCGCCCAAAAACAGTCAGTATTGTTCGCCCTTTTCCCACGAAGAGGAAACGGCCTGTCCCGGTTATTATTCCGTAAAGTTGCGCTCTTCGGGAATCCTTGCCGAGCTCACCGCCACGCCACACGTCGGCGTGCACCGATACACCTTTCCCGATGATGGGAAAGAGCACGGAATCATTGTGGACCTCGGCCACCGCGACATCGTTCTGGAAAGCCAAATCGAAATCATCAGCAAGCAGGAAGTGGAAGGATTCCGCATTTCGCGCGCTTGGAGTGAGGAGCAACACGCCTACTTCTCAATGATGCTCTCGGAGCCCATCACACGCATTCAGCTGTACCGCGACTCCACAATGATGCGCACGATTGACAAACTCGGCGGAACCAATGTCAAGGCCATCCTCTACTTCGACAGCAAAGTGCGACAATTGACGCTCAACGTGGGCATTTCCGCCGTTGACTGCGAAGGGGCACGCGCCAATCTGGAAGAGACTCCCAACTTTGATTTCAACCAAGTAAGAGAAAACGCCAACAAACTGTGGAATAAGGAATTAGGCAAAATCGAAGTGACGGGAAACGAGAACGATATGCGCATTTTCTATACCGCGCTATACCATTGTTTTACCGCGCCTTACGAATACTCCGACGTGGACGGACGCTACCGCGGACAAGATGCGAAAATCCACCTCGACAGCCGACACAAAGTTTACACCGTCTTTTCGCTGTGGGACACCTACCGCGCCTTGCACCCGCTCCTGAACATCATCGACCAGAAACGGACCAACGATTTCCTCAATACCTTCCTCCTCGCCTATCGTCAGGGAGGCCAGCTGCCAATGTGGGAGCTGTCGGCCTACGAAACGTGGTGTATGATCGGCTACCACGCCATTCCCGTCATCCTTGATGCCTCGCGCAAGGGCATCGGCGACTTCGACAAAAAAGAGATGCTGAAAGCGATGGTTGCATCAGCAGAGTTGCCAAAGCTGGGACGGCCGGAATTTGAAAAATACGAGTACATTCCCGCCGACAAAGAACACGAATCGGTTTCTAAAACGCTGGAATACTGCTACGACGACTGGTGCATCGCACAATTCGCCCACGACCTCGGCGACACGAAGACTGAACAACGCTTCCTGAAACGCTCTCAGTTTTACAAAAACATTTTGGACGAAAACGGATTTATGCATCCGAGAAGCAACGGCGGGTTCATTCTGCCATTCGAGCCCGGAGAAGTCAACAACCACTTCACCGAAGCCAACTCTTGGCAATACTCAACCTATGTTCCGCACGATTTCAACCATTATGTTGAAATCGTGGGCGAGAAACGGGCGAGAAGCATTTTAGACTCCCTTTTCTTTGGAAATGCCAAAATGAGTGGCCGCCAACAAGCTGATTTAACGGGAATTATGGGACAATATGCGCACGGAAACGAGCCCGGGCACCACGCGCCCTATATGTACAACTACTTGGGCGAGGCGTGGAAAACACAACAAGTGGTACGCCAGCTGCTCCGCGAACAATACCAATGCAGCCCCGACGGCCTTTGCGGAAACGAGGACTGCGGACAGATGTCGGCCTGGTACGTGATGAGCGCAATGGGAATCTACGCCGTTGCGCCGGGTTCAAACCACTACGACATCGGCTCCCCCATCTTCAACGAAGTGAAAATCCATCTGGAAAACGGGAAAACCTTCACCATCGTCTGCCACAATCAGAGTTCGGAAAATATTTATATTCAATCCATTAAGCACAATGGCGAGCTCTACCACAGCGCCCACATCGACTACTCGATGATTGCCAATGGCGACACTTTCGAATTTGAAATGGGGAAATCGCCACAGAAAAACCTAACATCCAACAGCGGAATTTGCAGCGTGGAACCCACACTCGTCACCACCCCGACTTTCGCCGACAACACTTCCGTTTTTCACGACCAACAGACCATTTCTCTGCACAATCCACAACACTACCCCATTTACTACTCGTCGTCAGCCGATAACTTCAAGAAAGTTCATCTTTACAAAAAACCTTTTGTAATTAAAGAGACGACCACCCTCCGCGCCTATTGCGAAAACAGCCACAACAAAGCGAAAAGCGCTGTTGTAGAAGCCACTTTTCACAAATTCGTTCAAGATAAATCCGTGAAAATCAATAGCATCTACAATCCGCAATACACTGCGGGCGGCCCTGATGGACTGATTGACGCCCTGCGTGGAAGCGTGAACTGGCGACTGGGCGGCTGGCAGGGCTACCAAGACCAGGACTTCGATGCCGTGGTGGACCTTCAAAAAGTGAAAGACATTCACGCCGTGAGTGTCGGCTTTCTGGAAGACATCCGCGCGTGGATCTGGTATCCCACGGAAATGGTGGTGGAGGTTTCGCTTGACGGCAACAAATTCAGCCTCTTTGGAAAATTTACTTACGAGGGACCCGACAACGATTACACCGTTAAAATGCAGGATTTCCTTGTAAAAGGTTCTGCGAAAGCGCGTTACATACGCATACGAGCCAAAAACTACGGCACGCTTCCCGAATGGCACTTGGGTGCCGGCGGCGCGGCCTTCATCTTCGTGGACGAAATCGTTATCGAATAAATGATTTAACCATTCAACAATTCAACCAATATGAAAATCGCAGTTTTAGAGCCCCTGGGCATTAGCAAAGAAGATTTGAAAGCAAGAATCGTCAAGCAGATTGGCGACAAGCACGTTCTGGTAATGTACGACGACCGAAAAGAGGACGTCTCATCGCTGATTGAGCGCAGCCAGGGCGCTGATATCGTTGTGTTCTCCAACATCCCATTTCGCAAAGAGGTCATCTCGCAATTGCCGCAGTTAAAGAAAATCTGCGTGGCATTCACAGGTATGGACCACGTGGACCTGGCATATTGCGCCGAGCAAGGAATTGAAGTGAAAAACTGTGCGGGTTACAGCACGGTGGCCGTCGCCGACCTGGTTTTCGGGCTGGTGCTCTCGCTGGCACGCAACATTCCCGCCTGCGACCAAGCGTGCCGTCACGAAGGCACCAAAAACGGTCTCGTGGGCTTTGAACTGGCCGGGAAGAAGTTCGGCATCATCGGACTGGGAGCCATCGGAAAACGCGTGGCCGACATCGCCAACGCTTTCGGATGCGAGGTTTACGCCTTCACGCGCACACCACACCCCCACCCCGGCGTGACCCTGGTTGACAAGCAGACCTTGCTCAGCACTTGCGACATCATCTCGCTGCACACACCACTCAACGAGCAAACACGCGGACTCATCGGAGCCAACGAGCTCGCCCTGATGAAGCCAAGTTCTCTGCTCATCAACACGGCGAGAGGCGGCGTTGTGGACACGTCGGCACTGGTTTTCGCCCTCAAGGAAGAGAAGATTGCGGGCGCCGGCATCGATGTTTTCGAAATGGAACCGCCCATCCCCGCCGACTACGAACTGGCGCATCTCCCCAACTCGGTGGTAACGCCTCACGTCGCCTTCGCCACCAAGCAGGCCTTCGAAAAACGCGCCGACATCATTGCGGCGAACCTGGCCGCCTGGACGAAATAAGGGACATTTCACTCAAAACGCTTACAGCTCAACTTCCGATAAAAGGTCTTATCAGAAGTTGAGCTGTTGATTTCTTTATAAGGTGAAAATGAATTGCGACCTGCGTGAAAATGTTACATCGATTTCAACATCTTTTGATGAATCTCATTCATCCTATTGAGCTGAGCAGCTGTCATATCGCTGGCATCACTCATCTGGCTATAAACATCCTGAGCTCTTTCCAAAATATCTGAGCATTCTCTCAAGGCATCAACATCGCCATTCTTTGTTTTCTTGTACACGCGGACATAATCGTCAACGTATTCCTCGTATTCATCAAGAAGCTCGTCCCAGTCGGTAGAAGAACTGCTTTCCGACAAATCTTCACTCAAATCATCCCCATCATCCGCCGACGAATGATTGTCGGAATCCTTTTCAACGTCCCATTTGCTCAACACTTTCACTTGCCTTGTTCCCTCCGTTTTGTCGAATTTAAAAGTAATGGAAGCGGTTTCGTCTATTCCCAAATTGAAAACGGTTTCCAACTGTTCCCTCGTCCATACTACATCCGTACTTTTAGAATCAATGGTATTCCCGTTTTTGTCAAGAATTTCAGTAGTGAAAGTGGGATGAGTAGTCCACGAAGCATCTTCAGGACCTCCCTCCGCAATTCTTCTGAATTCAATGCTGATTTCGCGCTGATTGAATACATAGTTACGATCAACCACTTCAAAGTACTTGCCCAAAGGGCCGTTTATCTTTGAAGAAACAGGTTTAATAGAGGTATCACGGCTGCAAGCCGCAATCCCCAATGCCATTAAAACGATTACAAAATACTTGAAATTTTTCATAAAGATTTTGATTTGATTAATAAATATGCTGTTTTCATTCACGCGGCAAAATTAATGAATAAGGGAATATCACAACACTTTAATAATCAAAAGAATAGAAAAGAACAAATGACCCTATTGTCAAGCGGAATACTCCACTGCAATCCTGTATAGACAGCAAAGCTTAGGATAAGATGTTCGCATAAGGGGAAATATGGGACGTGGAAACGGTAACGTCGGTTAAACGGTTAATTGGATGAATGGACGAATGCCGCCTTCGGCGTGAACCAAGAAATGCGCAGGAAATTTTCAGGAAATGAACAGGAAATTTTTCTTTTTTTTACTGTTTCATAATGAAATAACAATGGAGAAAACGTGCTGACTGAGGCCAATCATTGTTTTCCACAATGAAGTTGTTGCGCCGCAGTCACATCCAGGAAGGATGTGACACCTATAACCCCACATAAGGACGAAGTCCGCGATGTGGGGTGGGCGAACGCGTGCCGACATCCGGCATCTCGGAGAGATGCTACTAAGCGGTGTCGCACCTCTCCGAGGT
>JAZQOJ010000124.1:0-10787 GCA_045627805.1 Bacteroidales bacterium | reverse complement strand
CCACCGCCGCCACCGCCGCCACCGCCAGTGCCACTCGTACCGTGTCCGCCGTTCTTCGGTTCGCCCGGCTGGAAATATTCGGAATAAGTTGACACGTTGGGCTGCGTATAGGATGTACCCGGAGTGCCCGGAGAACCCGCGATCGCAGTCTGCACATTCACTGAACTCGACCACAAAGCGCTTGCCGTTGCGGTCCCTGCCGCGCTCTGTGACGCGGACGCAATATTGTGTCCCGCCAAACCCGAGCCGGTATTGCCGCCTCCGGATGCTCCATTCTGACCAGCGTTGGCACTCGTCGCATCAACATTGTACTGCCCGCCATTGCCACCAGCACCGCCAGCATAACTGAGACCCGATGGAGTCACACCCGCTGAGCCGGGAGCGCCACCTAAACCGCCCAAGCCAATGCCAGGCGCTGTTCCACCGTAGGTCGTATTGATACCGTCAAACAAAATGGTTCCCTGCGTTCCCTTTCCGCCATCTCCGCCAGCACCGCCGTCACCACCATTCTTACCCGGCTGCCCATTCTTGCCATCGCTACCATCGCCAGGCAAGAACTGACAACGGACGACATCGTAATTGTTGCAATTCGCCAAGTGCAGAGTGTAAGTGGAAACGCCATAGTTGGAAGCCGACACATAGAAGTCACCCTCATCGGTAGAAGTTGACAACAATTGAATGTTGGGGCGCAGGTTTTGCGCCTGCAAACGGTTCACTGAGAAATATGCGCCGTCATTGGTCGTGAACGAGACACACATTCCCGATACATTATGGCACGAAGTCTGAATCGGGCAGCCGCCATTCGTGGAGCAGCCCTCACCATCAATCATCACCATCAAGCCGTTTCCTTCGTAGGCAAAATCAGCCGGGAAAGACACCCAGCCCGGCGCATCGGCACACATCGTTCCTGAATACACCAATGAAGAGTTCGCAATGTACTGGTTCCAAGTTTCGTTCGCATTCAGCGTCAGGTCGGTCGTGTTCTTCAAATAGATGCGCACGGTACGCGTACGCTGTCCCGGCGCCACTGGCGACACGGAAGCCAAGTCGAAGGAGATGCCCGAAAGCATACGAGCGCCCGTTCCGATCTCGCCCGCGCTGTAGAGAGCCACGGTACGATGGTGACGATTTTCACCCGGCATCGGAAAATTGCCCAACGCCGCACCATTGCCGACAGTGGCGATCACGCTTCCGTCCACCGCACTATTGTTGCAAGAGTAAAAATGAATGTTGGGACGTGAGGTGCCCGCAGTTAGAGCACCCGTAGGAAGAGAGGGCACATTGGCACCCAAGAGGGCATTTGAAGGACGGTAATACATTGCAGCCGCAGCCGTGGTCTTCAACACCACGCCGCAGCCACCGACACCGCTATCGAAACAGCCCTGTCCCTCAATCATCACCAGCAAGCCGCCCTGCCCGGAATATTCAAAATTAATCGGAATGACTAATTTCCCCGTACTTTCCACACAAATATACCCTTCATAGACCAAAGTGGCGGAGTTCACCTGAGCGCTCCAAGTATGACGGGCAGCAGGATTCGCCAGATTGGCCCAATCGGCGCCGACTTCCATCATATACATTCTAAGGAAACGGCCGTGAGGGGCATTGCTCGGCTGCGACGTGAACGACACGACATCGAAAGCGACAGCCGTCAAAGTCGTGGCCGACATACCGGAAAGGTCGGTCGCAGGATACAACATCATCGTTTGGTGGTTCAGATACTGTCCCGGTATGGTAAGCCCCGTGTACGAGGCGGCATTGTCGGTGCCGGAGCTGTTTTCGTTGCCCACTTGCCAGATTTCCTGGCCGGGAAGCACCTCGTTGAAGCAGTCCTTATCGTCCGACTCGTTCGCCTCAGCCGTCACCGGCTCCAATTCGGGAGCGTCAGCGGTAGCGATGGTAAGGTCTTGCAGACGGAAATTGTTCAAGCTGCTACCTTCCATTGCCACGATGCGCGGTTCACGCGCTGTTCCTTCCACTTGCTGGTCGGTACGGAAAATGGTAGTCGCCCCCGGCTCAGAGGTTTTCTGCTTGTACTCATCAAAGAAACCGCCCTCAATCGTCAGGTTGCTCGCCAACTTGATTGACTGATTGATCTCGTAGCGGCCCGTATCCATACGGATGATGGCATTGGTACAGGTTGCGAGCTCAATGGCGTGCTGAATGGTGGTCGGGTGCGAGGGTGTCAAACCATTGGATTCCGGATTACCCGCGTTGTCGGCGTAAAAGACGTTGCAATCGGAAATGTCCGGGTTGTCGGTATGCGAGACGAACGAAGTCGCTTCAGCCGTACAGCCATAGCTGTTGGTGGCGGTAACGGTATATTCGCCTCCCTCCGTGATGGTGATGGTCTGCGTGGTGGCGCCGTTGCTCCACAGGTAATCGCAGCCATAGCCACAGCCGAACGACACGGCCTCCAAATCGACAGAGCCGATAGCGGAGCACAAGGTCACCACGGCGGGCGAAACGGCCACGGTGGGCATAGATCCCACCACGATAGTCTGCGTAGCCACGGCACTGCAGTGCTCGTTGCTCACCGTCAGCGAGTAGGTGGTCGTGGTGGAGGGCAGCACACTGATAGAGTGTTGCGTGGACCCATTACTCCACTGGAAACTACAGGTTTGGCAATCGGAAATTCCGTCCAAGTGCACATCGGTACCATTGCAAATGGCTTCCTGCGCCGGAAAGATTGACGCAGAAGGACGGGGGTAGATTTCCACCTCTGTCTCACCATAGCTGTCGCTATTATGGTTGGCCGGACGGAAATAGACCCGGTAAGTTCCCGCCATATCAGCGGTCACGTTGGGAATCAACGGATTCTGGTCCGTGGAGGTCCAGCTGTCAATCGGATTGCCATTGGCATCCACGTGATACCAGCGGTAGCCATTCTGCGAATAAGCGTTGCAATACAGCTGCAAGTCCTCGCCTTCGCAAAGGGGGCCGTTGTTGCTGATGTCAACCAAGATGTTGCAGTTAGTTGTAGCCGGAAAGTTTTCGGTTTGAATTCTATCGAAGTGAATATTTCCAGGAGCACGCGAATAATTGCAAATCAAGAAGATATACCATTCTCCCACCTGAGCGTGAGGAATGTAGCACCACTCTGAAGAGGCCGCGCTATAGCTACAATCAATCATCGTGCCACTCGGATAACCACCCCAAGTGCTTGAATTGTTGGGGTCGTGATAGCCATTCGACGGGCGGTGCGTGCCCGACCCTCCGTGCAACTGTGAAGTACAGACCGCCTGCAGCAATTCGCCATAGGTATTGTAACCCGTGAACGGTCCCCAGCAAGCGAAGTCGATGTCGCGACCATTGCTGTGATCCATATAAATCAGCATATCGCCGGGCTGGTCAATCTGCATCACGAACCAGGCGGGAGCGGGCGTATAGCCCAAACAGCCGTGGTTATTCAAGTCGGGCGTGGCAGTGGAGCTCGTACCCGCGGGGAAAGTCACACCGTAGGGGTTCTCGTCCGTACAAAACGGAAGTGCATTCAAGCACAAATTATTGGTTGTCTGTCCTTGCACTTTACACAAAGTGCAAACCATCAGCACTATCAGCAGGAAAATATTGTATTTTCTCATCAAATTCACGTCAATTAGTAGTTCACAAGCGCCTCTATCTGCCCAACTTTTGTCAATAAATGACAAAAATACAAAATAACTTTACTTATACTACTTTTTCCGCCAAAATGTTGCCTAAAAATCATCAAAAAAATTTTTTTTATTCCATAAAACAAATAAGAATCTTCTACGTTATGACATTGCGGTGCCATAGATTTTATGGCACGTTTTTTGCATACAAAAAAATGCTACGAAAACGAAGACATATTATGAAGAAATTTCTACACGCTTGCATTGTTATTGCATTTATTATTAGCAACTTAACTACGTCCGCACAAGATTCAGTACACGTCAACTTACAACAAGCATTGCAGATCGCGCTCAGCGAAAATCCCACCATCAAGATTGCCGACCGCAACATTGAAGCGAAAAAATATTACAAAAGCGAGCAGATTGCCGCTTTGTTTCCCACATTAAATGCGACAGGAAGTTACCAGCTCACCATTCAAAAGCAGAAAATGGCAATGGATATGGGCGGACAGTCGATGGAAATCGAGGTCGGAAAGAGCCACAACCTGGCCGCTGGGCTGAGCTTGCAGCTGCCCCTCGTCGCAGCGCCCACCTGGTACAACCTCAAGCTGTCGCAACTGGACGTGGACATCGCCGTTGAGAACGCCCGCTCATCGAAGGTTGCCCTGGTCAACGAAGTGAAGAAGGCCTACTACGGGCTCCTCCTCGCCAAAGATTCGTACCGCGTGCTCCAAGTCAACTTCGCCAACGTGGAGTTCACAGCCAACAACATCAACGACAAGTACGAGCAGGGACTCGCTTCCGACTTCGAGAAACTGCGCGCGGACGTGCAAGTGAAGAATCAGAAACCGCAACTCACTGCGGCCGAGAACTCCGTCAGCCTCGCCACGATGATGCTCAAGGTGCTCATTGGCGTTGATGTCAACGAACCCATCATTTTCGATGGACAGCTTTCTGATTTTGAAAACGATATGCTTTCTTATCAGATGCTGGATCCCCGCACCGTTTCCCTGGCCGACAACACCGACCTCAAACAGCTCTCCCTTTCGCAAGACCAGCTCAATATGAGTCTCAAACTCATCAAGGCATCCTCCTGCCCGACGCTCGCCTTCAGCGGCAACGCCCAATATATGGCGATGGGCAACGGCGGCGACTTCAACTGGTTCCCCTACTCCGTTATCGGGCTCTCACTGAACGTGCCCATCCTTTCCTGGGTCGGGACATCGTACAAAATCAAGCAGAGCCAAATCGCCATCCAGAATCTGGAGGAACAGAAAAAATACGTGGAGAACAACCTTCGCGTCAGTGTTAACAACAACATCAACAACCTGCGCAATGCAATCGAGGATATGACCTCCAACAAGGAGACGATGCTCCAAGCCGAACGCGCTTACAACATCGTGCAAAAACAATATGAGGTGGGGATGGCCACCTGGCTCGACCTCAACTCCGCCGAGCTGGCACTCACGCAATCGCGCCTACTTTACGACCAATCTATCTACAATTTCCTGTCGGCTAAAACCGAACTGGAAACCCTTATGGGCAAAGAAAACTAATGTAACACTTTGATTTAGAGAATAAAACGAATATTATGAATAGTTTCAAAAACATCACACTCATCGTTGCTGCCATTTTTATGCTGGCAGCTTGCAACAAGAAAACGGAAGATAATCAAACTCAAAAACAGGCATCGAAACCCAAAGTGGAAGTGGTGCAAGTCACTACGGAAGAAGTGGAACAGCTCTACGAGTACACCGCAGTTGTGGAAGCCGAAGCGGTCAACAACATCGCCCCCACCATTGCGGGCCGTATCGAAAAGATTTACGTTGAAGTGGGCGACCGTGTAAGCAAAGGTCAAAAACTCGTTTCGATGGATGCCTCCAACCTCGACCAAGCCAAGACACAATTGGACAACCTCGAGCTGACCTTCAAGAGATTAGACGAACTTTACAAAGTGGGAGGCGTTTCAAAATCAGACTGGGACGCACAAAAAACCGCTTTGGAAGTGGCACGCACCAACTACCAGAACCTGCTCACCAACACCACACTCACCAGCCCGCTCAATGGCGTAGTCACGATGCGCAATTACGACAGCGGCGACATCTATGCGGGCAATCCGATTGTGCAAATCCAGCAAATCACGCCCGTAAAAATGAACATCAATGTATCTGAAAATCAATATACTTCTGTGAAAAAGGGGATGAAAGCAAGCGTCAAGTTAGAGGTTTTCGACAATGAGGAATTCACGGGAACCGTAACGCTCCCCTACCCCACCATTGACTCCCGCACTCACACCTTCCCCGTTGAAATCACATTACCCAACGGAAACGGCAAAGTACGTCCCGGTATGTACGCCCGCGTCACGATGAACTACGGCACCAACCAGAACGTGGTCGTTCCCGACAAGGCCATCATCAAACAGCAGGGCTCTGGCGACCGCTACGTTTACGTATATAAAGATGGGAAAGTGTCATACAACAAGGTTGAATTGGGCCGCAGAATGGGCGACCGCTACGAAGTGCTTTCTGGCGTTGCCGATGGCGACCTCGTAGTCACAATCGGGCACACCAAACTCAACGACGGTATGGAAGTTGAGCTTATTACTAAATAAATCAAAACTTTATGGCAACCGATAGAATCCCCGTAAAACTATTTTCTGAAATTGGTCGATTAAAAGCCGTTCTGCTTCACAAACCGGGTCCGGAAATCGAAGCGATGACGCCCCAAAACGCGCACGAAGCACTTTACAGCGATATTCTCAACAAAAACATTGTGGATGAGGAATACCGTCTGTTCGCAGGAGCATTAGCAAAATGCACCAAGACCTATCAGGTAGTAGATATCCTATCGGAAGTTCTTAAGGATCAGAATATTGCAGAAGATTTAGTACGAAAAAGCTGTCAGAATGATGGTTGCGGCTATCTGGCCGACGAGCTGCTGGCCCATCCCACCGAGACCCTGGCACGAGAACTGATTGAGGGCTTCCGTTTCCGCAAGGGAAAAGACCCCGACAAGTTTGAAAACGAGCGCTACGTGCTGAAGCCGCTCTACAACCTGTTCTTCACGCGCGACGCACTTTCCTGCGTACACAACCGCGCCCTCATCAATACGATGTCGTTTGCCGTGCGCGTGCGCGAATCGCTGATTTACAAGGCCATCTTTGAAAACTATTTTCAAGCGGAAACCATTTGCGCTCAAAACTTCAATCCGGATGCGAGAACCGAAGGTGGCGATGTGCAGATTGTGCGCAACAACCTCCTCTGCGTTGGCAATGGAATCAGAACCAACAAGTTGGGCATTGAATACCTAATGCGTGCCCACGCTGGCATTCCCGATTTCACCATCATCGCACAGGAACTTCCCTTCGAGCCCGACTCCTTCATCCACCTTGATATGGTGTTCACTTTCCTCGGTCCGCACACTTGTATGGCATACGAGCCACTCATCCGCAAAACCGGCATTTTCAGCCAGATGCACACCTATCAAATGACGGTCAAGGCGGATGGAAGTATGGAAGTGAAAGAGCACGCAAACATTCTAGAGGCACTGCGCCAACAAAAAATCGACTTGGAACCCGTATTCTGCGGAGGCGACGATGAGTGGATGCAGCAACGCGAGCAATGGCACAGCGGCGCCAACTTCTTTGCCTTAGGTGAAAATCACGTCATCGGCTACCGCCGCAACAGCCACACCATTGACGCCCTTGATCACGCCGGCTTCCACATTTTGAAAGCAGAAGATGTGGTTGACAATCACGCAGATCCGTTCAGTTACGACAAGTGCGTGGTAACGTTTGCGGGCAGCGAACTCCCGCGCGGAGGTGGCGGCGCACGCTGTATGACCTGCCCCATTCACCGCGAAGACACCGCGTACTAATCAAACATACGCATTACATTTACAAACGGGTGACCTTGGTCGTCCGTTTTTTTGTTTCAAAAAAAATAGCACAAAAATTAAACTTAGGAAACAAAAAAAAGTCAAGGGTTGCGTTTTCTTTTTTATAAACTTGATCTCATTACGATGCATAAATTCACAAAAATCCTCTTCGTTTTCGCACTTATTTTATTATTGTTCAATAATATAGCATTTTCACAAGAAAAAGATTTAAATAAAATGGTCACCTCCACCACAGGCGTGCTGACGGGCGGAGTGGTGGACGAATTCGGGAAACCGCTATATGGAGCAAGCATTTTTGTGCTTAACGCAAAAGATTCTGTTCCCGTCGCATACGGATTGAGCGATGAAAACGGGCGGTTTGTCATCCCTGAGATTCCATTTGGGAAATGCATCATCAAGATTGACTATCTGAGTTACAACAGTGTATATTCTAACGCGTTCATTATCAGCCAGAACAATCCGATTTACAAAGCACAAAAAATAAAGTTAGACGAGAAAGTGACGCAATTAGGCGGTGTGAAAGTGATGGCCGAAGTGGGGATGCTGGAAAGCAACTTAGACAAGAAGGTTTTCAACGTGGAATCAAGCATTACCACAGAAGGAGCCACAGCGGTAGAAGTTTTGGAGGAGATTCCATCAGTTGATGTGGACTTGGAAGGCAACGTGACCTTGCGCGGCAGTGAGAACGTGACCATCCTGGTGGACGGCCGTCCCACGAACCTCACGCTCGACCAGATTCCCGCCAACACGATTGAGAGCATTGAAGTCATCACCAACCCGTCGGCACGTTTGGAACCCGATGGTGAGTCAGGCATTCTGAACGTGGTGCTCAAGAAACGCAAGGAGAGCGGGTTCAACGGGATGATCAGTGGGCGCGGAAGTATGGAGATCTTTCGCAAGAAACCCGTGCTGAGCAATTACAGCGGCAATCTCAATTTGAATTACAGCTACAATAAAATCAATATCTTCCTTAACTATGACTTTCGAGGGAACAAGCATATGAACGGAGGGACTTTGGACCGCGACTCCTGGTTTGGAGACGACACCACCCACCTTTTCCAGCAAAATTATGGTGATTTTCACGGCTACAACCACAACCTGCGCACTGGCATCGACTGGTTCATCAACAAGAAAAACACCCTCAGCTTTACCTTTTCGTACAACAACAACCGACGCGGTTCCTACAGCGAACTTAACGTGCTCAATGATAGTGTATTATTAGGTGAGAATTTCAAATTTGAAGAGTATGAGCAGAACTCTGGATCAATCGGGAGGCGCAACAATTTCAGTGCGTCGCTCAACTACAAGAAATTGTTTGAAGTAAAGGGGCGCGAACTCACCGCCGACCTTTATTACACGCGCAACCATCGCACGCAACTCGACACCACTTTTGAGGATTACGACTTCCCCATTGACCAGCTCGACATTTACCAGAAAACCACAACGATTGACGACAACACGAACGCCACTGCACAAGTGGATTTCGTGACTCCCATTGGCAAGAAAGGACGCATTGAAACGGGCTACAAGCTCTCCTATCGCTCCGTCGGAGAAGACTACCGTTTCTTTGAAGGGAACGAGGCCGACAACCTGATTCAAGATATTGGACAAAGCAACCACTTCGTTTTCACTGAGTTAATCAATGCGGCATATTTCATCTACTCGACCTCGTTCTGGGACAAGTTGAAAGTACAGGCGGGGTTGCGCGGTGAAATCGCCAATACGAAGTCAGACCTGAAATCAGCCAATGAGATACACAAGCGCAACTACTACAACCTCTTCCCCACCGCGCACATCCGCTACGACATCACCAAAGAGCACTCGCTGCAACTCAGTTATTCGCGCCGCGTGAGCCGCCCCAGCATTTGGCAGCTCAACCCGTTCCTCAACGTTTCTGACAAGCAGAACTACCGTTGCGGCAATCCCAACCTAATGCCCGAATTCGTTAATTCCTTGGAACTCGGCTATCTGATGGCAATCAAGAAATCATCGTTGAGCGTCACCGCCTATTATCGTCAGCGCAACGACATCATCAGCCGATATACCGAAATCCTGCAAGACACGCTCGACGACGGAATTCAGACCTACACGCTCACCACCTATCGCAACCTGAAAAAGAGTCAGAATTTCGGTCTGGAAATCGTTTACGGGCAGCAACTATGGAAGTTCTGGCGCATCACGCTGAGTGGCAGTATGTATCGTTTGATCATTGATAGCGAAGAGCCGATTGATGACTACCTTTCCCACGACTGGTCGTGGAACGCACGCCTCAACCAAACCTTTACGCTGCCGAAAGACTGGTCGTTGCAACTCAACTTCCGTTACCGTGCGCCGAGCATCACCACGGGAAGTATGGGCTGGGGCTCAGGCGGCGTAGGACAGGGCAAACGCTCACACAGCTACTCACTTGACTTGGGCGTGAAGAAGTCATTCCTGAACAAGGCACTCGTAGTAAGCTTGAACATCCGCAATCTTGTCAGCTCTTGGAAATCAGAAATCGAAACCTATTCCTACCGCCCCAACTATGGATACTATGCTTATAGCATCCGCGAGAGAGGCCGCTTTAACGTATCGCTTTCCATTAGCTACAAAATCAACAACTATAAAAAGAGACAGGAAAAACAAAACGGCAACGACGATTATCCAGAAGAGATGGAATAGTTTGTCATTAAATGGATTTTCTAACCACAGGGTGGAAAGGAGCAAAGAACTGCTGTATAAAACTACTCCGCCATCTTGTTGATCTCCTCTTCCGGCAGCCCCGTGACTTCGGAAATGGTGGCGACATCCATACCTTTTCCAAGCATAGTTATGGCAATAGTTGTCTTGGCTTTCTGCATTCCTTTTTCAATTCCCTCCTCTCTTCCTTTCGTCATTCCTTCCTCTCTTCCCTTTTCCATTCCTTCCGCCCGTCCTTTCTGCATCCCTTCTTCCCGTCCTTCCTTTACCCCCTTTCCATACGCTTCTTTGGCGGCGAGCTCCCTCGCGTAGGCATTCGCCTCCTGCACGTCCTCGTACTCCAGGATGCTCTTCTCGTAGCTCTCCTTTTCCATCTTGCTCATTTTTGAAACCCTACATTCGTCAAGCAGGTCCTGGAAGATGCCCTCCTGCCTCTCGTAGTCCGCCTCGCCGAAGTCCTGCATATTCTACAGCACATACAGCCACTGCCGGAGCTCGGCCGAGACATCTTCCTGCTGCGCTGCAAAATTACACAAATTTAGGTAAAACACACCCGACTTCTTCGTTAAAATCCGATTATTTTGGTCCTTGAGGAATATCGCCCGGAAACACTCGTCG
>JAZQOJ010000123.1:0-3005 GCA_045627805.1 Bacteroidales bacterium | reverse complement strand
GAACTTCACAAAGATTATTTGGGCGTTCCGGCTCCCTGCGGTCGCCGTCGGGCTTTCCGCACTAACTTCGGGCTGCGCCCTCGTAAATGTGCTGCAATCCCTAACGCTGCGGTGCGCCAGCCGGACCATTCATTCCTTCGTCCCTTCACCCCTTCTCCGGGAGCGTAACCTCGCCGCAGAACGACTCTTGAAACTTCTGGCGAACCTCCTGCGGGTCATCGTAATTACCGAGCAAGTGCATCAGTTTGGTAACGGCAGCTTCCAGCGTCATATCGTATCCGCTCACCACCCCCGCCTTCTGCAGGTTGATGCTGGTATCATAGCGGCCCATTTCCACCGCGCCCGTAGCGCATTGCGAGATATTGACCGTCACGATGCCGCGGTCGCCGGCCTGTTTCAGCACCTGGTAAAGCCATTCCACAGTGGGAGCGTTGCCCGAACCGAAACTTCGCAGCACCACGCCACGGAGTCCGGGAGCGTTGAACATCGTCTCCACCATTTCTCGTCGGAGACCAGGCGTGAGCGTGAGCACGAGCACCCTGTCGTCAAGCTTCTCGTTGACCACCAGCGGCTTCTCAGCATTGGGGCGAAGTATGTCGGCGGTATTGTACTTGATATGCACACCCACCTTGGCGAGATCGGGGCCATTGTATGAACGGAAGGCATTGAAATTGTCGGTGCTGCGCTTGGTTGTGCGGTTTCCCCTCATCAGGAAGGCCTCGAAAAAGATGGAGACCTCGGGCACCAGCGGATTTCCCTGCTCATCGTGAGCGGCCGCGATTTCGATGGCGTTCATCACGTTGCCCTTCGCATCGCTGCGGAGCACGCCCAAGGGGAGCTGCGAGCCCGTGAAGATGACCGGCTTGGCCAGATTGCGAAGCATAAAGCTCACAGCCGAAGCCGAATAGGCCATCGTGTCCGTTCCGTGAAGGATCACGAAACCGTCGAAACGCTCGTAATTGTCGCGCACCACCTCCACAATCTTCATCCAGAATTCCGGGTTCACATCCGACGAGTCAATCATCGGGTCGAACGACACGGTGGAGATGTTGACAGGAAGTTGCTGCAACTCGGGCAGGTACCCGAAGATCCGCTCTTTATCAAGCGGGGCGAGCGCCCCTGTTGCGGGGTTCTCGCCCATACTGATAGTACCGCCCGTAAGCACGAGCAATACAGAAATGTCTTTCTTCATAGAAATTGATTATCTACCCCAACGTTTGAGAACCATAGGACCGGCGAAGACTGCCATATCGCCCAATTCCTCCTCGATGCGGAGCAACTGGTTGTACTTGCAGATACGGTCGGTGCGGCTTGCCGAGCCGGTCTTGATCATACCCGTGCCGAGTGCCACAACGAGGTCAGCGATGGTGGTGTCCTCGGTCTCGCCCGAACGGTGGGAAATGATGGCGGTGTAGTTGTTGCGCATTGCCAGGGTCACGGCCTCAATGGTCTCGGTGAGAGAACCGATCTGGTTGACCTTCACGAGGATTGAGTTGGCGACCTTCTTGTCGAGGCCCATATTCAATCGTTCAACGTTGGTCACGAACAGGTCGTCGCCAACCAGCTGCACGTTCTGGCCGATCTTGTCGGTAAGGAGTTTCCAGCCGTCCCAGTCGTCTTCGGCCATACCGTCCTCGATGGAGAGAATCGGGTACTTCTTGCACCAGTCTGCCCAGTAGTCAGCCATTTCGGCGGGAGTGTATTCCTTACCGGTTGACCATTTGAGCTTGTAAACGTTCTTGTCGGCATCGTAATATTCGGAAGCGGCGGCATCGAGAGCGATGAAAACGTCCTTGCCGGGTTTGTAGCCGGCATTTTCAATGGCCTCGCAAACCACTTCGATAGCTTCCTCGTTGGAGCCGAGGTTCGGAGCGAAACCGCCCTCGTCGCCCACGTTGGTCGAATAGCCCTTCTTCTTGAGCACCTTCTTGAGATTGTGGAACACCTCGGCGCCCATTCTCAATGCTTCAGTGAAGGTGGGAGCGCTGATAGGCATAATCATAAACTCCTGGAAGTCGATATTGTTGTCGGCGTGGGAACCGCCATTGAGAATGTTCATCATCGGAACGGGAAGGATATGTCCGTTGCAGCCGCCGACATAGCGATAGAGGGGCTGACCGGTTTCCTGAGCGGCGGCCTTTGCGCAAGCGAGAGACACGCCGAGGATGGCGTTAGCGCCGAGCTCGCCCTTGTTGGGAGTCCCGTCGAGTTCAATCATCTTCGCGTCGATGGCGGCCTGGTCCAACACGTCCATACCGGTGATTTCCTCCGCGATTCTCTTGTTCACATTGTTGACGGCCTTCAGCACGCTCTTTCCGAGGTACATCGAGTTGTCACCGTCACGCAATTCTACCGCTTCGTGTACGCCGGTGGAAGCTCCAGAGGGAACAGCGGCGCGGCCCATTGCGCCCGCAGCAGTGTAAACATCAACTTCAACAGTCGGATTGCCTCTCGAATCAAGGATCTGGCGACCAAAAATTCCAATAATCTTACTCATAGTCAATAAGTTTTAAATTGTTTGATATATACTCTAAAATCAGCTGCAAAGATACAACAAAATAAGAAACAAAATCTGTTCGAGAGACAAAACTTTCAAAAGAAATCTTCACTGAAGAAAATTTTCGCCACAAGTAGGAATGGAAAGAAAAAAGTTGTATTTTTGCAGCCACAAAAAGACTGGGGATGTAGCTCAGCTGGTAGAGCACTTGGTTCGCAATCAAGGGGTCGCGGGTTCGAATCCCGTCTTCTCCACCCAATTATCCTCTAACGCTGATTAGCGTAAGAGGAAATGGCCGCAGGCGGCATTCATCCATTCCACTGTTCTGACAAAATCCAAAACCTCAGTTCTCAACTTTCTGTTCTCGTTTCTCCTTTCTCGTTTCTCAACAATTAAGCCATTCATCCCATTAACCGTTTAACCGACGTTAACCGTTTCCACGTCTCATAGTTCCCCTTATCTGAAGTTCCTAAAATTCTCGGCGTATCAATCAACAAGACTTGCGACT
>JAZQOJ010000122.1:0-9188 GCA_045627805.1 Bacteroidales bacterium | reverse complement strand
GCCGGCCGGCTCGGTGGTCCAGAAGAAGGATTTCACGAGCAGACCCTCATAATGGCCGCTTTCCGCGTTGTAGAAACCGGCGGCGAGTTCGCTGAAATCGGTGGTGTTCGTACCGCCGAAGGGCAGCCAGTAGTCGGGCGTCATCAGGTCGGTGGGCTCAACAACGCTCATCAGGTATTCGGCCTCTGTTTGCGTGGGCAGGTGCCAGCCGGCGGGACAGACGCCCTGAACGAAGCCGCCCGCGTTGGCCGCGCCGTTGTTGGAGGCGGCGGGCCAGGTGTAGAGCCGCCCGAAGGTGTTGGCCATATCGTACGGGAAATAGCCCTGCGGATAAACCATCACGCCGGGAATGTCGGTGCCGTCGCTGTAACGCACGGCCGCCATATTCCTGCCGGTCCAGCAGTAGGGGGCGATGGAAACCACGTTGTACTCGTTGTCATCAATGTCGGAAACGGTGGCCGGACAGAGCATCGGCGCGATGTTGACCTTCAGTTGACAGTTGCGGCTCTGGTCGCCGACAATGATGTTCCACTGCGCTACGGTCTCGCCGATAGGATAGGCAAACGGGTTGGAAGCAGGCGTGGCGAGCGTTACGAGTCCGTCGAAAGGAGTGGGTGCGACCACCGGTTCTTCCAAAGTGACTTCCATTGTGGATTGCCCAGAAACCGTCATCGTTTGGCTCACATTGTCGGGGCATTGGTACTCATACACAAAGTGTTGCAGATGCGAATCGTAGCCCTCCGGGGTGTAGGAAAAAACGTCGTTGTCGGGGGAGACATAGCCGGGCTGGAGGCCTTGCGCGGCCACTTCGTCGGTGGTGAGCAGCAAGGTGTCGCGGGTGTTTTCCGCTTGTGCCTGCTGAAGTCCTTCGGAAAGGCCACCGAGGACGTTGTTGAAGGTCAGTCCGTACGACGATGCGACGGAGCCCACATTGGCAACAGCCGCATTCCCGCCCGCGGAAACGAGTCCGTCGGAAGTAACGGTTTGAGCGACAGCATCATTTCCCGCCAAAAAAAGAAGGCAGAATGCCATTGAAAAGGCAAGGAATGAGATCCTTTTGGCACTTTTTTTGAAAAAATTAGCAGCAAAAGCTGCGGAATGAACACGCTTCGCCGAGCTTGACGATTTTAGTAAATTTATTTGTAGACAGTTCATTATAAACAATTTATAGAAAACTTCTATTTTTACTTCTCGCACGCCGCACGTTGAATTTTGCGTTGTCAGTTTGACAGGAATCCGCACAGAAACGGCGTTGCAAATTTACACATTATTTTCTAATTACCAATAATTTAGCGATATTTTTATGAATTGGGGAGTTGCCGTCTTGTAGATTTTATAGATTGAGAATTTTAGGGTTTTCTGGCAAGGGGGAAATAAGAAACGGGGGAAACGGTTATGCGGTGAAATGCAACATTTTTTTGTGTCATCGTTTTGTCCCAATTTCGTCCCGACACTGTCCCGGAACGCTGCCGGACAAAACAAAATCAGTGGGCTACTTTCGTAACTCACTGATTATGACACTCTAACGTGCTTGAGCGGAGAGGGCGAGATTGCATATCTCTCCGCCGCCGCGGGCATCCCTGCAAGCAAAAAGGTATTGCTACGCAATCCCACTTTTTTGTTCTCCATCCACCTTTTGAACGCGAGCGTTCAACGGTGTACTGCGAACAAAAAAGGCAACGCTTTCACGTTGCCTTCTTGCTTGAGCGGAGAGGGCGAGATTCGAACTCGCGGAAGGGTTACCCCTTCGTCAGTTTAGCAAACTGGTGGTTTCAGCCACTCACCCACCTCTCCAGTGCCAAATTGAGGTTGCAAATATACAATATTTTTATTTCTGCACAATGCTTCTGCAAAAAAATTATCTTGTTGTAAATAAAATATTTACGAATAAATAGTCGGCAAACCCATCGTTTCCGAACCATTTTTTCGCTCGATTTTTGAATATTGCCGACATCATCCGACGATTTGCGCGGCCGCCTTGGGTATGTCGATGTAAAAAACAGTTCCATCGCCCCTCACCGACCTGAACGTGATTTCGCCCGCGAAACCGGTCACGATGTTCTTCACGATGGGCAGGCACAGACTGTGTCCGGCATTGGCATCCGTGAACTTCACCGTGAACACGCGCTCCAAATCCGCATCGTCGAGACCGCGGTCGTTGGCCTGGAAAATCAGACGCCAATAACCGTCCGCCTCGCTCTCCCCTAACCAGAACTGTACGACCAACCTGCCATCGTCGCGGCGGTTGTGGTCGGAATTCTTCACCAAATAGCTGATCATTTTCTCAAACAAATGCGCATCCACGTTGGCAACCATCTCTTTGGAATCATCCACACAGAATTCGTAATGCGTTGACAACGTGTTCGATAGGGAATCGGCCGACCGGCGCATCAGCTGGGCCAGGTTCTCGGGCTTGTTGACACCCTGCTGCGTGGCGGCGAACTCCGTGAAAATGTCGGCCACCTCGGTCAAGGCGTCAATCTGCCTCAACATCTCCTCGGTGGTCATTTTCATACGGACATCAAAATCGGGATGCTGCAACTGCCAGGAGCGCTCCAGCATCTGCATCTTCAGCCGCATCGGAGTGAGCGGATTCTTAATCTCGTGCGCGATTTCCTTCGCCATCTCGCGCCAGGCCGTCTCTCGCTCCGACTTGGCAAGCAACTCGGCACTGGCCCGCAACTCTTCCACCACGCGGTTGTGTTCGCGAATCAGCCGACCAATGGCCTCGTTCTGGTCCCACTCCACGCGGATCGGCTCGTTGCGCTGCGACCGGCTCTCCAACGCACGTCCCAGCCGCCCCATTGACCGCACCAGCAACCAGTAAACCACCCATACGGCCAACAAAGCGAGCACAATCAGAAAAGCGTAAACCTGCAAGCAAGTGGTGAGCAAAGCCGACAAACGGGCCTGCGCAAGTCTCTCACTCTTAATATCTTGCAAAGCAAGATAACCGCACACTTTGTGATTCCGATCCATTATCACCTTATACAAGGTGAGCACATTCCAATCCTCATTCTTGGTAAATATGGTGCAATAGCTGAAATCATTCTCGAAATGTCGCCAAACTTCCACAGGCAAAGCATCTTCCCCATTCCAGACGGAACTGTCGGAAGTGTATCTCATTTCTCCATTCGCATCGTAAATTGCAATGTCGGCATAAAATATGTGCGACAACTCATCCAGCCGGCGATTGATTCGGGGCATCTGTTCAGGACGATTGCTGAACATCTCGAAAACGCCTTCCGTGCGCCAAAACTCCATCTGCAAGCTGCCCGCCTTCACAGCCAGCTGCTCCTTGCGCTGCAACCGCTGCTGCTTGAAATAGTAGCCCACACATACCCAGCAAGCCACGAAACAGATGGCCAGCACCACCATCAAAGTCCCCCACAACAGGTTGTTATACAATGAATACACCGATTTCTGCCGCCGCATAAAAAGCCGGAGCATCAAACGAACCAGCAGATAAAGGAGCGTAAGCACAATGAACAGAAACGCGAAAGTGGCAGCCCAGCCGAAGCCCATATCCAATCGCACACTGATTACAAGAACCCGCTCCTGGCCAAGGTCGTATGCATAATGCTGATACGAACGGAAAACATTCTTCTGGAAAGATCGTGCCCCGTGCTTGCCCGACAAATAGCCATCGGGCTTCAGCTTGTAATCGTACAGTCCGTACTGATCCACAATCTTGCCGTGCTCGAAATAGGCGAACGAATACTTCGCAAACGTGCGCGTGTGCTCGTTCAAATAAGAGCGGTTCAGAAAACGCGGCGACTTCGTGAGCCACATACACCCCAACGGGGGTTCCTTGGGAGAATAGATCTTCTCGAAAAGCTGTGTCAAATCGGCCAGCGCGACCGTGTCCTGTCCAACGAACCGAGAATCGGAACTTAGCACCTCGTCGATAAACCGCACCCGCAACTGTTCCTCCTTCTCTTCTACGTTATAATATAGTATCATAGAAAAGAACAATGAGTAGTAGATGATGTGGCCCATCACGAGCAGGAATTTCACGAATCGGTTTTTCCAGAAAATGACGACATTCATCCATAGCTGATAAACGACAAGCGCCAATATCATCGCGCCCAACGGCACTACGAAAGACCCTGGATTCGCCAGCCAAGCCACTACGATGACCAGAACCGTGACAATGACCTGGCTCAGTATGAATCGGAGCTTGCGAGAGGCATAAAAACGATAACTCACGTGCAGCAATTTCCGCACAAAAAGCGCATAAGCGCCTATCAGAAAGCAAATTGCGAAGAAGAAAAGATAGGAATAGACATCGAAAAAGACGAGCTCACAAGGATTGATCACGACATCGTTTTCACAGATAATATCCCCGATTAGATAAACAATAAAAAGTATAAATAATTGTAATACAATGAAATATAGTAAAATAAAGACACCCCGCACATATCTGTTTCGGCACAACAGATCCCGACGTGAAAAAGTGACGTATTTCAGATGCAGCACCGACAGGAAGAACAGCAGAGCGGAATCGATCAGGAAAGCGCCCACCGTATAATGCAAGCCCCCAAAAAGATGAAGCGTCTTCTTCATCAGGAAAATCTCGTGCAACATCGAAGGATAGTGGTAAGAAAGCGAGATCCACCGCAGAAGAAGGAAGAGCAGAACCACGAACAGGAGCACCAGCTTTCGGCGCATACGGAGCGGCGGATACAGCTGCACGCAGCGCAGCACGGTGCCCGTTCCAAAGAAAAAAGCGAGCTGATAAAGTACAAAAAGCGAAATGCTCAGCCAGTTGGGGGTCTGCAAAAGGTCATCGGTGGCGAAAGTGCGGAAAATCGCGATGACGATGAAAAGCCCCAGCGTGACCAGCGCCGGCAGAAGCAAGCCCCAATTCGCACTTTTGCGGAGTTTATCATATTGAAAATGAGCATTCTGCTTCATACCAACGACATTATGATTGCACCCAATTCCTCACATCGAAAACCGGCACTTGCGTTACTTCGCGCAAAGCCGCGCACAACCGCTCGGAATCCATCACATAACCCGATGGCGACCAGGGATTCACACTGACACCCAGCAAGCGAGGCCGGAGCAGCACTCGCAGGCGGCCACCCTTCTGCTCGAACGCACGAAACGAAGAGACCGAAGCGAAAATCTGAGTGAAATCCTTGATTACCAATTCAATATTATGAATCTCCGGCTGAATGCGCAAGAAGTCGAGCAGTTTGTCGCCCACCGCACCACTCACGAACAGGCGGTGTCCGTGAGCGAACAAGCGGTCGCGGAATTTTTCAAGCAGGAAAGCCGACGAGATGCCGAGGTCAACGCACTGCCCGTCGTCGGTGAGAGCCCAGATACCGCCTTCGATTTCAAGCAATTGCGTTTCGTTGGGGCTCTCATAGCGGGGCAGATCCATCAGGGCGCACAAATACTGCGTGCGGCGCACCAGTTCGGGCAGGTTAGGCGACAGTGCGGCCCCAGTGGAAAGCACCAATCCGTCGGTGACGGTCGGGGAACCAAAACTCTTGCGAGAGAGGGCGCCATCAACCAGCACGAGCTCGCTTCCGAGGCGCTGCAAGTCGCGAATCGTCTGCCGAAGAAGGGCCGTGCTCACCGGTCCCGACAGCATCACTTTTCCTGGCACACGCATCCGAGCCGTCACCAGGCGGCCCACGGCGGTATGCTGCCGCGACACCGCAAGTATTTCTGCCGCAAGATGTTGCTGACGGTAATACTTTTCCGCAGTAACGAAGAGAGCGCCTGCCGGCAACGGGATTTCGGGCTTCGCCGTGCCCGTCACCTGGTCGGTCGTCTCGCCGTCCAACCCGATGGAAGTAATGCCCACCACCTTGCCACGCGCGCAACACGCCGACAAAACGGAATTCATACACTCCGTTTTGCCCGTGTTCTTCTCCATCCCGACAAACGAGACGGAGCCACACTGCAAGATTTCATTCAGAATCGGAACCTCCATTGCGCAATGCTATTTTGCAGCCGCAAATTTACAACTTTTTTTAGACTTACCAATTTTGCGAAACGGAGAGTCTTGAAAGTTTCAGCCAACCGCACAACCGTTTCGCCGCATCCGGCCATTCATCCAATTTACCTTAGTACTTGACATTTTTTCAAAGAAGCTGCTCAGCGTGTCGGATAATTGATTATTTTTGCACTCGTGATTGGTATTCATAGAAGAAAAAGATGTAGGAGTTTTGCTTCTCAATTACTGAATATCTATCACTTTTCAAGAAAACAACTAAAAAGCTGCCAACAAATTTTGTTGATAATCATCTATATAACAATAAATTAGGCGAAATTTTCAAATTTTTGTCATATACTAAGATAAATTCAATAATAATAACAGAACAGAAAAAGAAATATGAAATAACATATTAAAAATTTACGCATTAGCTATTATTCACATTCAAAACAAAAAGCGTCGGAAACTGGTTGTTTTAGAATAATCGGATAAAGCAAATTCACGGAAAGCGCTCGCGCTGTACCGTTCACACTCATATAACTAATGCTCGCACCCATAAGGTGTGGGCTAATCTATGAGTGGAAACGGGGTTCATCCGACGCTCCTCGTGAATGTGAGTAGAAAGGTCTGCACCTTTCTTTTTATCCGATTATGAGGATTGATAGCATTGCAAAAACTATCAATCAAATATGGCAAACAAGAACCTTAACCAGGCGAAGAACGCCAAAAAAGACGAGTTTTACACGCAACTTGTCGATATTGAAAACGAATTAAAACATTACAAAGAGCATTTCAAAGACAAGGTGGTGCTTTGCAACTGCGATGACCCGCGCGTAAGCAATTTCTTTCATTACTTCAGCTATAATTTTGAAAAATTAGGACTGAAGAAACTGATTACCACCTGCTACAAAAACCAGAAACGAGACTTGTTTTCGCAGAACGATTCGGAACGCGCCATCTGGTTGGAATACAATGGCGACAAGAACGACAACCGCGTTCCCGACCCGAACGAAATAGGCATCAACTATTTTGAAGGCGACGGCGATTTCCGCTCAAAAGAATGCATTGTACTATTGAAACAAGCCGATATTGTGGTTACCAAGCCGCCGTTTTCACTTTTCAGAGAATATGTGGCGCAACTGATTGAATATGATAAGAAATTCGTCATCATTGGGAATCAAAATGCCATCACATATAAAGAATGCTTTGAACTAATAAAAGGAAACAAGATGTGGTTAGGTAGTACTTTATCTTTCGCTAAATTTAAAGTACCCGATTATTACGAAGAGCGAAGCAATAGATTTTGGATTGACGAAACTGGACAAAAATGGAGAAGTTTTGGAAATATTTGTTGGTTTACCAATTTAGATATTCAAAAACGTCACGAAAACCTAATCCTCTATAAGACATACAACCCTGAAGAATATCCCAAATACGACAACTACGATGCCATCAATGTGGATAAAACCGCCGACATTCCCGCTGATTACGATGGCGTGATGGGTGTTCCAATCACATTTTTGGACAAATATAATCCTGAACAATTTGAGATATTAGGTGACAGCAGATATCATGATGGGAAAACAGAAGCAGACGATATAAATGTGATAGATGGGAAGTTATTATATAGAAGAATCCTCATCCGCCGTCGCCACCCCGTCACCCAATACACGCAGCAGGAAGAGACATTGCCATTGGCCGCAGAGGGACAAGCCGAATATAACATAAAAAAGTAAAATTATGGAAATAAAACTCACACAAGTAAAGGTCCGCGACCTTACGCAAGGTTACGAGGACAACGCCGAAAACGGCGTGCGCGCTTACGGTGGCAAGTTGGACGTGCGCCCACCGTACCAGCGCGAATTCGTATATAAGGAAAAACAGCGCGATGCCGTCATCGACACGCTCACCAAAGGATTTCCGCTCAACGTGATGTACTGGGCCGTGCGCGACGATGGCACCTACGAGATCATCGACGGACAGCAGCGCACCATCAGCATCTGTCAGTACGTGAACGGCGACTTCGCCTATATGTTCCGCTATTTCCACAACCTGAAAGAAGACGAGCAGCAACAGATTCTGGACTACGAACTCAACGTCTATATCTGCAGCGGCAGCGACAGCGAGAAACTCAAGTGGTTCAAAACCATCAACATCGCCGGCGAGGAGCTGACGGAACAGGAGTTGCGCAACGCCGTGTATGCGGGCTCGTGGGTGAGTGATGCCAAGCGCTACTTTAGCAAATCCGGCTGCGTGGCCACCAAGATTGCCTCCGACTATCTAACGGGATCGGCCATCCGCCAGGATTATCTGGAAACCGCCATCTCCTGGATTTCCGATGGCAACATCAATGTCTATATGTCCAATCACCAGCACGATGCCAGCGCCGCCCCGTTGTGGCAGTTCTTCCAATCGGTCATCACGTGGATAGAAAGTTCGTTTCAGCCCAGCAAGGAGCGCAAGAAAATTATGAGAGGCGTGGATTGGGGCTCGCTGTACAAGGAGTTCAAAGACAGCGTCATCAACACAAAAGCCGTGGACGAAGAGGTAAAGAAATTGATTTTGGATGACGACGTGACGAAGAAGACGGGCATCTATCCTTACCTCTTGACGCGCAAAGAGAAATTTCTATCCATCCGCACGTTCAGCGAGGCACAGAAGTTGGCGGCCTACGAAAACCAGTTGGGCATTTGTCCGCATTGCCACGAACATTTTGAGTTGAACCAGATGGAAGCCGACCACATCACGCCGTGGCACGAAGGCGGAAGAACCGTTGCCGAACACTGCCAGATGCTCTGCCGCGAGTGCAACCGGCGCAAAAGCGGGAAGTGAGGGAACTGTCTCTTTGTAAACGGTTCTGACTTCTACCAATAAACATTGTTGCTTGGTAAAAAAATTACAGAATTATCCCTTTTCGTCTTGTTGATTGATACGCGGTCTCGATCTTCCGATAAGGGGAATTGTGGGAAATTGAAAATTGAAAATGGAAAATGGAAAATTGGGAACTGGACGAATGGATGAACGGTGAAATGGACGAATGGAGGAATGCCGCCTGCGGCGGGAAGAGGAAATACGCAGGAAATTTCAAGGAAATTATCAGGAAATTTTTCTTTTCTTGCTGTTCCATAATGAAATAACAATGGAGAAAATATTCCGGCTGCAGCCGCCTTTGGCTCGGTTTCCTTACAAAAACGAGGAGATGCGGAGCGCCCGTGCGAGGCCTTGTCCGAAGCAA
>JAZQOJ010000121.1:0-8851 GCA_045627805.1 Bacteroidales bacterium | reverse complement strand
GTATTCGATTTTTATGATAAATTGAAGAGCATTTCCAAAGGTTATGCTTCCTTTGACTACCATATTTCACATTATAAACCGGCCCAATTGGTCAAATTGGACATTCTATTGAATGGCGATTCTGTTGACGCCTTGTCTTCGCTTACGCATGTCGATAATGCCTATCCTTTCGGCCGAAAGATTTGTGAAAAGCTGAAGGAACTGATTCCGCGCCAGCAGTTTGATATAGCCATTCAGGCTGCTATTGGCTCGAAAATCATTGCAAGAGAGACAGTTAAACAAGTGCGCAAAGATGTTACGGCCAAGTGTTATGGCGGTGACATCACGCGTAAGCGTAAGTTGCTGGAGAAGCAGAAACAAGGCAAGAAACGTATGCGTCAGATTGGAAACGTAGAAGTGCCACAATCCGCATTCTTGGCTGTTTTGAAGCTGGATTAGAAGCGATATGACACTCATTTTCAGTTGCCAATTTGAACTGCTTATCCGAATTTGCCACTTTTTTTGAAAAAAACAAAAAAATGGGGTTGCAGAATAAAAAAAAGTTGTATTTTTGCAACCTCAAAAACGGCGGGGTGTGGCGCAGTTGGTAGCGCGCTACGTTCGGGACGTAGAGGCCGCAAGTTCGAGTCTTGTCACCCCGACTTTTTTTTGAAAAGTTTATTTTTCATTTGTCGTAAATGTTTAATAATAAAATAGTTTCCATCATTGTTCCGTACAAGTGGAAACTTTTTTTTATCGTACTTGTCAATCTGGTCGCACTGCTTTTCTCCATTGCGACGATGATGCTGATAGAGCCGCTGGTGAAGCTGTTTTTTCAAGGAAATCTTTCCGAATTGAGCTTCATCGGCACGGAGCTGATGCATTTCGTGGGGCTTTTTGTTGATTTGCAGAATCCTCGTCAGTCGCTGGCGGCCATCGTGATTTTCGTGATTGTGCTTTTCCTGCTCAAGAATTTCTTCCTCGTTCTCACGCAATGGCTGATGGCGCCAGTGCGCAGCGACGTGATCCGCACTTTGCGTAACAAAATGTATTACAAGGTGTTGCTTCTTCCACTCGCATTTTTCAGTGGGCAGAAGAAGGGTGACGTGATTTCGCGCGCCGTGAACGACACGCAGGAGATAGAGATGACCGTTTTGAGTGCTTTCCAGCTACTCATCACATCTGTGCTCACGGTAGTCATTTACGTGGTGGCGCTGTTCACCCTCAACTACAAGTTGTCGCTTTTTGTGCTGGTGCTGCTCCCCGTGGCCGGTTTCATCATTTCGCGCATCAGTCGCTCGCTGCGCAAGAAATCGAAAGAGTCGAAGGAGCGGCTGGGAGGCCTTTTTTCGCACGTGGAGGAGACGCTTGCCGGATTGCGCATCATCAAGGGGTTCAATGCGCAAAGCCACGCCGAGAACGTTTTTGAGTCGCACAACGACGATTTCGCCCGTTTGCAGAAGAAGATCTACCGCCGCACCGACCTGGCATCGCCAGTGAGCGAGGTGCTGGGCGTCACCGTGGTGATGATCATCCTTGTTTTCGGCGGAATGCTGGTGTTGCAGCCGGGAACCTCGTTTACCGCTGCGCTGTTCATCACCTACGTCGCCCTGTTCTCACAAGTGGTCAATCCCGCCAAGAACATCGGCACAGCAATGGCCAACTACCACCGCGGCGTGGCCGCACTCGACCGCATTTATGAAGTTCTGGACGCGGAGGAAGTGATTGAAAACGCTCCCAATGCGATCGTGAAGACGGATTTCAATAGTGGCATCGAATTTCAGGATGTCAGTTTCGCATATCAGGAGACGGAAGTCCTGAAGAAGATCGACCTAACAATCCGCAAAGGCGAGGTGGTGGCGCTGGTAGGCGCGTCAGGCGCGGGGAAATCCACGCTGGCCGACCTCCTGCCCCGTTTCTACGACGTGACTTCCGGAAGAATCCTGCTTGACGGCGTGGACATCCGCGAATACGACATCGACAGCTTGCGCGCACTTTTCTCCATCGTGTCGCAGGATATTGTGCTGTTCAACGACACGGTGGCGGCCAACATCGCCTTCGGCAAGGAGAATGTTGTTGCCGGCGAGATTGAGCGGGCCGCCGAGGCAGCCAACGCCGCCGATTTCATTGAGGCGC
The DNA here is from genome assembly GCA_045627805.1 of Bacteroidales bacterium. GTDB lineage: Bacteria > Bacteroidota > Bacteroidia > Bacteroidales > WCHB1-69 > UBA1756. Next base: position 6,736 of record JAZQOJ010000121.1, on the reverse strand, counting down.
TGCCCGAACGTTACGAGACCTCTGTAGGCGACCGCGGGCTGAGTCTGTCGGGCGGCCAGCGTCAGCGGCTGAGCATCGCCCGAGCCGTGCTGCGCAACACGCCCATCCTGATTCTCGACGAGGCGACTTCCGCGATGGACACCGAGTCGGAACGGCTGGTACAGAGTGCGTTGGAACGGATGATGGTCAACCGCACGACACTCGTCATTGCCCATCGGCTCACCACCATCCGCCACGCCGACAAGATCGTGGTGCTCGAAGGCGGCCGCATTGTGGAGATGGGTTCGCACGACGAGTTGATGCGGCTGCGGGGCAAGTATTTCCAGCTTGCGAGTCTCACGAGCTGACGGGAACGGATTCCCGTGGGAACGTCACGATAAAACGTGCCAAGAATATTGGTTTATAAGTTCAAGTTTCGCAAAAAAGTGTTAACTTTGCAGCGTTATTTATAGATATGAAAAAACGCTTGTTATTATTTTCCCTGATGGCTGTGCTGGCTTGTGGCAACGGGCGGGCGCAAGTGGGCGGAAATTATATCTATAACTTCTTGAATTTCAACAATTCAAGTCGGCAAGCGGCGTTGGGAGGCACATTGATTTCGGTTTACGACAACGACGCATCGCTGCTGACGTACAACCCATCGCTGATTGGCGAGCGGCACCACACCTCGCTGGAATTCAATGCTGTAGATTACTTCGCGAACGCGTCGTACGGATCCGCCGTTTACTCGCACACATTCAAGAAGGCGGGCAGTTTCGCCTTCGGGATGCAGTTCGTGAACTACGGGAAATTCACCGAGACCGACGAGTCGGGGGCGGAATACGGCCATTTCCACGCGGGCGACTATGCGGCCACCGTCGCGTGGGGGCGTCAGCTCGACAGTTGTTTCTCCATCGGAGCCGACCTGAAGCTGATTTACTCGGCTTACGAGTCGTACCAGTCGTTCGGGCTCGCGGTTGACGTGGCGGGCTCGTACTTCAACGCGAAGAAACGGCTGTCGCTTTCACTGCTGGTGCGCAACATCGGCTCTCCGCTGGTGAACTACATTCCCGGACAGTTCGAGAAGATTCCTTTCGACATTCAGATCGCATTCGCGCAGCGCTTCAAGTTCCTGCCCGTGCGCTATCACATCTCGCTGCACCATCTTTACCGCTGGAATATGGCCTACGTTGGGGCCAAAGACCCGCTGCTTGAGTACGACGTGATCAACAAGTCGCCCATCTATCCGACGAAGGCGGCGCAGTTTTTCGACAACTTCTTCCGGCACATCACCATCGGCATCGAGATCATTCCTGCGAAATTCCTGTCGCTCTACCTGAGCTACAATCACAACCGCCACCAGGAAATGCGCATTCCGCAGAAGCGCACGCTGGCGGGCTTTTCGTACGGCTTCGACATCAACATACACTCCATCCGGATCGGATTCTCGCGCTCGCACTTCGCGACGGGCGCAACGCCCAACTTCTTCAATTTCGGCGTGAACATTGACGAGCTGTCGAAGCTATCAAAAGAGCGCAAGGCGAAAAAGCTGACCCGCACCAATTAAACTTTCATTGCTAAATTATTTGAGATGATTCCCTTTTCTCCCCCCCATATTGACGAAGAAATCATTAACGAAGTGACCGCCTCGCTGCGTTCCGGCTGGATCACGACGGGACCGCGCACCAAGCGTTTCGAAGAAATGCTTGCCGACTATTGCGGGATACGGAACGTGGTGTGCGTGAGTTCGAATTCGGCGGGTATGGAGCTGGTGCTGCGCTGGTTTGGCGTGGGTCCAGGCGACGAGGTGATTGTGCCGGCCTACACCTATTGCGCCACGGCCAACGTGGTGGTTCACTGCGGAGCCAAGCCCGTGATGGTTGACGTGAACGAGGATTTCAACATCAGTGCGGAAAATGTGCGGAAGGCGGTCACGCCACGCACGAAGGCAGTGATGCCCGTTGACATTGCGGGCTGGCCGTGCGATTACGAGGCGATCAATGCGGTGGTACGCGACGCGGAAGTGGCGAAACTGTTTTCTCCAAACAATTTGATACAAAAACAGTTAGGTAGGATATTAGTACTTTCTGACGCGGCACACTCCATCGGGGCGCGGTACAATGGGAAACGCACCGGCTCGCTCGCCGACATTACCGTCTTCTCTTTTCACGCAGTGAAGAATCTGACGACAGCAGAGGGCGGTGCCATCTGTCTAAACCTTCCTCAACCATTTGACAATCAAGATATTTATAAAGAATTGCGCACCAAGTCGCTGCACGGGCAGAGCAAGGACGCGCTGGCGAAAACACAGATCGGGAACTGGCGTTACGACGTGTGCGAGGCGGGTTACAAGTGCAATATGCCCGACGTGCTGGCGGCCATAGGCCTGATTGAGCTGGCGCGCTACGACGAGGAGGTGCTGAAGAGGAGAAAAGTCATTTTTGACGCTTACACAAACGCTTTCTCCAAGTTTGACGTTTTCCAGACGCCCTTGTACGAGCGCGGGGAAACTCACTCTTGCTATCACGTTTACCCATTGAGAATCAAAGGGATAAGCGAGAAAGAAAGGGATGCTATGATGCAGCGGATTTTCGAGAAAGAGGTGGCGGTGAACGTGCATTTCATTCCGCTGCCGCTGCTGACGGTTTACCAACGGATGGGCTATCGGATGCAGGACTATCCGGTGGCGTACGACAACTACTCGCGCGAGATTTCACTTCCGGTTTACGTCGGGCTGACCGACGAGCAGGTGCAGACGGTTATTGCCGCCGTGTTTGAAGCCGTGGAATATCCGGCTAAACGGGAAAACGGTTGAACGGCTAAATAAAATAATGTTGGCGGATGATACATATTATTCAAAATTTATGTATCTTTGCGGTTGTACAATCTAGAACCTAATCTTCCGTAAACAAGACAGTTAACAAATGGGAAATAAAGAAAAGAATCCTCAGGACGTGCAAGACAGCAAGAAGAAGATCCGCGTGGCGCTGTTGTGTATCGCCGGCATCCTCGTCTTCTACATTGGCGCCAATTTTTTGAAAGGAATCAACATTTTCCACAAGAGAACGTACTACTACTGCGTGATGAGCGACGCGGAAGGCGTACAGCAGAACACGGCCGTAATGCTCGGCGGCTACAAGGTTGGAATGGTACAGTATGTGGAAATGCTGAACGCCAACCCGCCCCGCATCTGCGCACAAATCCTGCTCAACGAGGACATTGACATTCCCAACGACTCGAAGCTGCAAATCACCTCCGCCAGTCTGCTCGGCGGTATGAACCTGAACCTCATTATGGGAAAGTCGAGCGTGTTTTTCCAAGACAACGACACCATTCCCTGCAGCAAGGCAGCCGGAATGCTTGACGGCATCGATGAGCTGAAGGGGCAAATCGGCAGCGTGCTGGCTTCCGTTGACACCATCGGGATGGAGCTCAAGGACGTGCTCCACAAGGACGGCGGTGGCGAAGACCTGAAGGCGACCCTCGACCACATAGAGGACGCGACCGCCAACCTCAACGACCTGCTGGCCCAGAACAAAGGCAGGGTGGGCAACGTGGTGTCAAGCTTGGAACGCTTCAGCAAGACACTCGACCAGGCATCGCCGCAGCTCACGAGCATCCTCCAGAATTTTGACGACATCAGCGACACCATCGCCAAAGCCGAAATCGCACAGGTGATTCAAAACGCCAACAACGCAGTGAAGGAGGTGGAAAACCTCGTGGCCAAAGTGAACCGCGGAGAAGGAACTGTGGGCAATCTGATGAGCGACGATGGCGTGGCCAAAAAACTCGACGACTCCATCAACAGTCTCAACGAGTTGCTCAAAGACCTGAAGGAACATCCCAAACGCTATGTACACTTCTCGCTGTTCGGTAAAAAAGACAAGGCGGACAAGAAGTAAACGAGAAAGTCGAGAAAAACGAGATTTTTTGCAATTAATTATTAATCATATAAAAAACGTAAAGTAGAAATGGAATTTAGAATTGAAGGAAAGTTGGCTCAGAAGTTTGCTGCCGCCAGTGGCGAGAGCAATGGTCGTGAGTGGAAAAGACAGGATTTTTTGGTGGAATATGTTGACGGACAGTATACTCGCAACGTGGTGTTCTCGGCGTGGACAAACAGTGTGCCGATTCTGGACCAGTTCCAGATTGGAGAACCCATCGTAGTGACCTTCAGCATTGAGGCGACGCAGAGCAAAATGGGTGACAGATGGTTCAACTCGCTGCGCGCCTTCCGTTTGGAACGTCCGGGCCAGATGCAGCAAGGAATGCCTTACGGGCAGCCGATGCAGCAGCCCTATGGTCAGCCGATGCAACAGCCCTATCAGCAGCCGATGCAGCAGCCCTACCAGCAGCCAATGCAACAGCCCTACCAGCAACCCTACGGCCAGCCGATGCAACAGCCCTATCAGCAGCCGATGCAACAGCCGATGCAGCAGCCCACAGAGCCGCAAAACGGTGGCGCTCCCGCCGGCTATCCCGAAAACACTCCCGTCAGCACCGACGACCTCCCCTTCTAATTGTCGTCTATGCACGGAGTTTGTAGTTTGTCCATCATCCCGATGCGCGCCGAGCCGTCGGAAAGAGCGGAAATGGTTTCGCAGCTGCTGTTCGGCGACGCCTACGCCGTGGAGGAACGCCGCGGCGACTGGCAGCGAATACGCACTTGCGACTGCGGCTACGAGGGGTGGATCACTTCCAAACTGCACAACAAACTTGCTGATAGCGAAGCAGATGATTATCTGGCCGCTCCGAAGTTTGTGGTGAAAGACTTTCTTATGGATGTCAGAACCGACAGCGGTGTCGCGTTTCCCATCTTCATCGGCTCATCGTTTCCGATTCCGGAAGATGGCGTTTTGAGGATGGGAAGCGCAATGTTCCGCATTGACTGGCCGGAAAAGCAGAAAACGGAAACGAATCCGGCAGAGGCGCTGCTTGATTTCGCACGGAAATACTTGCACGCGCCCTATTTGTGGGGCGGACGCACACCCGCCGGCATCGATTGTTCGGGGTTCACGCAAATTATATATAAAAGTATAGGAATCGCCCTCCCCCGCGACGCATCGCAACAGGTGATGTGCGGCGAAACGGTTGACTTCGTGGAAGAGACGCAACCGGGCGACCTGGCCTTTTTTCAGAATGAAGAAGGGAAAATCGTACACGTGGGGATGGTTTGCGGTCACAACCAAATCATCCATTCCAGCGGATGGGTGCGCATCGACACACTCGACTCCAACGGCATTTTCCGTCGCGACACCAACGAGTACAGCCATACTTTGCGCATCATTAAACGCATTCTGAAATGATAAGGGGGGAGAAAGTCTATCTGCGCGCATTGGAGCCCGACGACCTCCCATTGCTTTACGAATGGGAAAACAATGTTGACAACTGGCTGGTGAGCAATACCTCAGCGCCATTCTCAAAGCATCTTCTTCAAAAATTCATTGAAACTTCTTCCACCGATTTGTATGTCAATCAGCAAATGCGGCTGATGATATGCGAGAAGGTGGCTTCCCGCGCGGTGGGCTGCATTGACGTTTTCGAATTCGAGCCCGCCCACCTCCGCGCAGGCATCGGCATCCTGATTGACGAGCCGTGGCGCCGACAAGGATTCGCACTCGACAGTTTGCGTTTGACAAAAGAATATTTGTTCAAAGTGCTGCATTTGCATCAGATTTTTTGCAACATAATGCCCGACAATACGGCGAGCATCCGTCTTTTTCAAAAAGCTGGCTTTCAGCAGTGCGGAGTGAAAAGGGACTGGATTCGTACTGCTGATGGCTGGGCCGACGAATTGATGTTTCAGGTTTTTAATGAAAATTAACGATATGAGACCAAGCTGGGATGAATATTTTATGGAGATTGCGAATGCGGTGAGCAGCCGGGCCACGTGCGACCGTGGGCGGAGCGGGTGCGTGATTGTGCGCGACCGCCAGATTCTGGTAACGGGCTATGTGGGCTCGCCGAAAGGTCTGCCGCACTGCGACGAGGTCGGGCATCAGCTGAAGAAAACAGTTCACGAGGACGGCACTGTCACCGAGCATTGCGTGCGCACCGTGCACGCAGAGCAAAATGCGATCTGCCAGGCGGCAAAATTAGGTATCTCCCTACAAGACAGCACATTGTATTGCAGAATGACACCGTGCCGGGTTTGCGCTATGCTCATCATAAACTGCGGCATCACGCGTGTGGTATGCGAGAAGAAATACCACGCGGGCGCCGAATCGGAAGAGATGTTCAAGCAGGCCGGCGTTCAACTCGAATTTTTCTCCGACGAAGTGATGAAGTATTAAATCGGCTTACCACCCGTGCGAGGCAGCAGCGGAAAATTTCCTCCATTGTTATTCCGTTTAAATTTCGAAAGTCAACAAAATAATTATAATAGACTTGGGACTTAGGACTTGAAACTTGAGAACAACGAGAACTCACGAGAACAAAGAGAACAGGTTTTGTATTTTGTCTGAACAGTGAAACGGATGAATGCCGCCTTCGGCGTGATATAGGAAATGCGCAGGAAATTTCAAGGAAATGATCAGGAAATTTTTCTTTTTTTTGCTGTTTCATAATGAAAATTGTTGAGAAACGAGAACTGACGAGAACAACGAGAACAGGTTTTGGATTTTGTCTGAACAGTGAAATGGATGAATGCCGCCTGCGGCGTGATAGAGGAAATTCGCAGGAAATTTCGAGGAAATGATCAGGAAATTTTTCTTTTTCTTGCTGTTTCATAATGAAAATTGTTGAACAACGAGAACTG
>JAZQOJ010000120.1:0-26323 GCA_045627805.1 Bacteroidales bacterium | reverse complement strand
CCCCTTCCACCCTGCTTGATACAAACCGAGAGAGAGTCCACCACAACCCGCAAATAGGTCAATCACAGTGCATTCGCGCTTACCAGAGGCCATTATAATACCATTTTAATAAAGGCTGCAAAGATAATCAAATTTTTGATTATATGCATAATCAAAAAGGCGCCCACTTATACTTATCTAAAACAGATTATTCCATTCAATCACTCCAATCAGCAAACATTTTTTGAAAACCGTCTGTCACTTATTTCACCCGAACAATACATTCAACAATTCTGTTGCGAGTTTTGCATCTTGGATTTTTAGGAGGTTGTCCTCTTCCGAGCTGTACCCCAAGACGTTGACACTTCCATACCACACTGTTTTTTTATCAATAATGACAGTGCATAGGGATAACGAGGTTTTGAGGGAGACCTGAAGTCCAAGGCAAGAAAGATGCTGCTGACCGCTATCTTCTTTTGATGTAATGATAGAGATATCAACTCCTTTGGCACTTAACTCCTTCAACAAGGGGAGCAATTCATTGTTTTTTACTCGATAAAGACGCGGGGAAGAGATTATGATGGAATGTTTTGCATCGGCTATATCTTTCGTAAGGAATCGGGAATATGTGCGGCCATTGAAGATTTGACTTTCATCTGAAAATGCTGGCAAATCATTTTCATCTTCAAACAATGTCGGCTGCTCTAATCCTATTGTTTGATAACCAATAGCCGCATAGCCTTTCAGCCGCTTGCGATACATACTATCACAAACGGGCTCATGAATGTCAATATAGTCATATATCCGTACATCTTTCTTTCCTTCGCTTTCTCGATGCAGACGTCCCGCGTATTGAGCGACAAGACCTTTCCAGGAAATTGGTAAAGCAAGGAACAATGTGTCAAGGCGGGGATAGTCAAAACCTTCGCCAACGTATTTGCCTGTTGCAATGACAATCAGCGGTTCTCCAGCGGGAATGTTTTGTAAGCGTTGCAAAGCATCTCGTTTTTCTTTGGCAGTGCCCGTTCCTGTTAGCCGTACAACATTCTTTGCACAAGATTCTAACATTTGCGCCAAAATATCAACATGGTGGGTCAGGCTTGTTAGGACTAATGGGGTGCGTCCGTTTTGGACCGCCATACTGACATCATCAATTATGAGGCGATTCCGTACTTCATCTTCAGAAAGCGATTGCTGTAAAGATGCGAAGGATTGCTTCTCATCTGTAACACTACGAAACGAAGTGAAACGTGGAACGAGGCACCTGCGAAATGTCTGCTTCCGAATCTGACTCTTTGCGTCAGCGGAAAACCGGATGGGACCGCATTGCATGAAAATAATTGGCTGATGTCCATCTTTTCGGATAGGCGTTGCAGTCAAGCCATATACATAATGTGCTTTCACACACTTCAATACCTTTTCGAATGTAACCGATGATACATGATGACATTCATCTACGATGACCATACCATAATCTTGAACAAATGTCTTTACTTCGCCATTATCGAAGCAGGATTGCATCAGAGCTATATCTATCATTCCATGCAAAGTGTTGCAAGTGGAATCCAAACAACCTATAGGCGAAAAGGTTTTCTTTCTGCCCCTTCTTTTGACCACTTCCGGTTCAGAATGTTCCACGTTAAGAAACTCGTTCAATCGTTCATGCCACTGGATGAGCAACGCTTTGGAGTGAACAAGGACGAGCGTATTCACTTTTCGTTTGGCAATCAAAGATGCGGCTGTTACAGTCTTGCCAAAAGCTGTCGTCGCATGAAGTATCCCATTGTTGTATTGCATCAATGCGCTTATCGCATCAGCTTGGTCATCCCGTTCAGTTCCTGTAAAAGTTACTGAGATCGGACTTCCGTGATTCGTTTTGTCAACAATGGTGTATTTTGCATTATTGGCATCTAGCAATTTTATGATTGCCTCCTTGCAACCTCTTGGCATCGCCAAGTAATCATCCAAAATGTCAAAACAAGAAATGATGCGAGGCGTGTCGTAAGTGGACATTCGCAGGGCTTGCTTCCGATAAAATTCGGGATTGCGAAATGCGGCAATGCGTTTGATGTTGTTAAGGACTTTGGCGGATAAAGACTTGAGAGGTATGTATATTTTGTCAGCAATGGCAATTGTTATAGTTTTGAGAAAGTCGGCCGGATTGATGTTCGTAGGCATAGGAGCCGCCCAGGGTTCGCTTTCGCTTGAAGTTGACAATGAACCGAGGTCTTCATATTTGTACTGTCGCAATAGCAGGTCAACTTCGGTCTCGTCAAGTTTCTTTACTTGGGCCAGATATGCCCACTGATCCCGATAGGCAAGAAAACTATCGTCAACGAACACGCTATTTGTGTTTTTGCGCGCTTTCCCTTGCAATGGTAATGCAACGAGATTGCCAAATCCGCCTTCTGGTATTCGGTCTTGGTTAGGGAAAAACCTATCGTATGATTTAAATGACATTTTGCCGTCACGATTCATGGCTTCGGTCAGAATAGCATTCCCTAATTTGCGCGCTTTATATGCAGGAAGTAGATTTTCAAAGAATATCCAAACGTGGGCACCATTACCTGAGCGAGACCGTTCAATGGAATATGGTACGCACCAATCCTTACACACACCAACGAAATTCAGCACATCTTCCTTGTACCCGTGTTCGCAGCTCTTATCGTCAAAATCCGTGCATAGGAACGCACAATTATTATCGGGCATAATGGCATAAACGCCAACAACATCACATCCATTTGCATCATCACCAATAAGATGTCGGCAAACCACATCATAATTTAATGGCAGAAAATTTCTGTTTGGACATTCCGCACACTTCACAGATTTCTTATCGCAAACACCTATCCTCCACTCATTCATACATACTGGCTGATAACCGGCCTTGCCCGTTGTCTTGCTAAACCATCTGCGAGCGAAAACATCTTCTCGCCCCCTAAACAAACTCCGGAACAACTTTACTCTATCATCTTTCCCCAGATGCACTACAGGAAATACAATATCCGAATAAATTTCGCCCTTCCCAATTTCAGTTTCCACAACTTCATATTTGATTCCATTCGCCTGAAGCAGTTTTTTCAAGCGAATGTTCTCTATCCTCAATCTTTCCAATTCATCGGAAAGTGATTCGTATTGAAAATCATTTAGTTGCATCGTGATATAGGGATTAGAATTTCATTTGTATCTCTGATTTTGTTGATTTTGTTGAGTGGTATAATAAGGGGATTTTTTGTATCTCTCTGAGCATAAAGCACTGGATTTTGAACACTTCGAACTTAAAATTTAAGAATCACGCATTTTTGATGTAGAAAGGACACGTTTTGACGTTATCGGGCTCATTTACGTTTGCCACCAACTTCATCTATTGGGTGTTTACATCATGGCTGGATTACCCGTCTTCGTTTTAGTCATCGTCATTTTCTTTTTTTATCATCTCATCCATCATTTTCTGATATTCCACCGCCAATTTCTCATCGTGGGCTTTTATGTACTTTATGTAATTGCGATAATCTTCCAAAGCGGATTCACTCCACAGACAGCCTTCCAAAACTTGGTCAGCCCATTGGTCCAACACATTCAAATTCCGTTCGTGTCGAAACATCAAACGATACAAATGTGCAGCAGCAATATCTGCACTCTGTTCAGAAGTCGTTTGCAAAGAATGGATTTGATTTATGAAATCCTCGCTAAAAATATTATTTTCAGATTCTATTTCCATAAAATTTATCTCTCATAAAAGTACACTTTTTTCAAATTCATTCACTTCGTCCATGTTCTCCTTGCAGCTCAGCAAAGCCAAACAAGTTGTGTCTTTGCTTTCGCTTACTGCGTCGAAACAAGTTTCAAGTTCCAAGTGCGAAAGTCAAAGTTCTAACAGCTAATAGCTAAAAGCTAACAGCTAAAAGATGGCTATCACCTCCCCATCAGCGTGAAGAAGGCCGTGTTGCTTTCGGGCTGAGTGATATAGACGTCCATCGGGCCGGCACTGCCGTCGGGGCCGGGCGCGTTGCAGCGGAAATGATACTGCGTGCCGTGGTTCAACCGTCCAAACGGCAACTGGAAGTAGAGCGCCAGCGTCACTATCAGTTCTTCACGAGTCCAGAGGTTACGCGCCATTTCCCAAAATTTTTAAGGCCGCAAATCTACACAAAAAAGTTCGAAATTCAGAGACCGAATTTCAAAAAAAGTTTCGGAATTATCCCTTCCCGCTTTGTAAAGAGATTCCTACGTTTCGCTACGGAATGACGATGCGCTGCAGGCGGACAAAAAAGCGGTGACGGAAATGATGCTGCGTGCCGGGGAACAACCATTCAAACGGCAACTGGATTACCCATCTTCGTTTTCGTTATCTTCAATTTCTTCATTTATCATTTCATCCAACATTTTCTGATATTGCGCAGCCAATTTTTCATCGTGGGCTTTTAAGTACTTTATGTAATTGCGATAATCTTCCACAGCAGATTCGCTCCACATACAGCCATCCAAAACTTGGTCAGCCCATTGCTCCAACACATTCAAATTCCGTTCGTGCCGAAACATCAAACGAATTTCTTGTCTCCGCTGAAGGCGGCTTTCGTCCATTCCACCATTTAACCGCATAACCGTTTCCATTTCCCACAATTCCCCATATCAGAAAATCCTAAATTTTCGGAGTATGAATCAACAAAACGAAAAGGAATGATTCTCAAATAAAAAGATGCAATTTTAATGATATGAATTTTCCCGCGCCTGTGCCCATATCCGGCATAGGTGCGGTTTATTTTTGCAGGCGAAAACAAACCGCTGCGATGATACTGGAATACAATCATTTTTTGAAATGCCAACAAGAAAGCAAATTTTTGTTATTTTTGCAACCGTTTTCAGAAAATAGCGACGGCTATTGTGGTACTGTAGAAAAAAATCGCCAAATTTTAGAGACAGGAACCGCAACGGGCAGCCCCATTATAGGCGCGCCTTGTCTTGTATTTCAGTGTCTCGTGGCGTTTGGCGATGCCTTTTCTACCTGAAAGGGAGATGGGGTGCGCTATGTTTGTCGTATTTGAAATGTAAAATTGGATCATATTGAACTTGACGAATTAAAAAAATGATACGTAATATTGTTTCTGCATTCTTGCAGATGCAGATTGACTAAGGAAATTAAAACGCGGTTCCGAAAAGCGTGAAACAGAGTAGGGTTATGTAACAGTTGCGCCCGACACGGACATAGGGCAGAAAAGATGTACACTTTAAATTTTCCCAACGGCAACAGCCAAACCTACAATTCAGTAGGTGAATTGCAAAGTGCCGCTCACGCAATGGGTGGCACGGCACGATGCGTAGGCAACAAGGTTTACGCGTTTGTTCCCAAAAAGTAGTTGAAATGCTGCGCGTGTGCTGAAAAGTCGCGCGCGGCGTTTTGTGTTTTCAGTTGGGGAAATGGCAGCGGGGAAATGGAGGAAAGTATATTTTTGTAGCTTCATTTTCTCTCCTTTCGGGCTTCGTTAATGGACTTCGCAAGGGTGGGGAAGGTGAGAGACAAACTAAGATATTGAAAATTAACTAAGATCAAAAATATATGGATAACAAAATCGAATTAAAATCAATTGCTGAACTTCTTCGAATGAAGTTCTTTGTCCCGAATTACCAGCGCGGATACCGCTGGACACAGCAGCAGGTCGAGGATTTGCTGAACGACATTGCCGAATTTGCGGGCAAGAAACATAATGATTATGAGTTCTATTGCTTACAACCACTGGTAGTCAAGCAGATGAGTGAGAACGCAAAAATAATCAATCATCTTGATGTCCAATATACTTGGTATGAAGTGATTGATGGTCAACAAAGATTGACGACACTCTTTATTATACTTGCAAATTTAAAAGACGCATTTTCCTTACTTGGATTGCCGACGAATTCTTATGAATTGGAATTCCAAAGAAAGTCCTCGGATTTTGATTGTGGCCAATATCTCAAAGGTATTTCCTCAATCACAAAAGAGGAAGATTCTAATATAGACGCCTATCATATCAGCAAGGCTCATTATTATATGCAAGATTGGTTGTCCAAAAGCGTTGTGAATAAGGGTGATTTTTGCAATGCATTGTTGAAGTCTGACTATGACAAAAATATTCCGTCTCGAGATAAGGCAAACAATGTGCGTTTCATTTGGTACGAATCAACTGATGAAGACCCGATTAAGGTTTTCACCCGCCTAAACATCGGCAAAATTCCGTTGACCAATTCGGAACTAATCAAGGCATTGTTTTTGAACCGAACCAATTTCGGCAACAAGACTAATGAACATGTCATGCTACGACAGCAGGAAATCGCAAGCGAATGGGACCGCATTGAATACACTTTGCAGAATGAAGAATTCTGGCTTTTCCTGCATGAAACCGGCTACAAGCGTCCCACGCGCATCGACTTCATTTTCGACCTGATTTGCGACCAACACTCTTTAGGAGAATTTGAAAACATCGGCAACGACCAATTCAAGACCTTCCGCTATTTCTACGAATACTTCAAGTTGCCAGAGCACAGCATCGAAAAATGCTGGGCCGAAGTGAAAAAATATTTCCAGACCTTCCAAGAGTGGTACAACGATTTGGAACTGTTCCATTATGTGGGCTATTTGATTGAGTATAAATACAAATTAAGCGTCCTGATAGAAGAATGGAACAGGAAAACAGACAAGAAATCATTCATTTCCTATTTGAAATCACAGATAAGGAAGATTATATTAAGTTGCCCGAAATTAGACAATCAATACAAAGAAGACGGTGGCGACAAAGGCAAATGCAAGCCTATTCTTTTGTTCCACAATGTTCAAACAGTCATCAACCAAAACTCTAAAAACATTGATTCATACGGTTTGGGAATGTTCTATAAGTTTCCGTTCCATCTTTACAAAATGGAAAGTTGGGATGTAGAGCACATCAACTCGAACACGACCAATCTCGAAGACGACGAAACGACTCGAAGAGAATGGCTCATGAATGTTTATCTTGTTGTAAATGAAGAAATCCAAGAGAAAATCCGAAGCTATTTCAATGACAAATCGGTCACCTACGAAGAATTAAAGGATAAAATTCCTTCTGTTGACAATTGGACACCAGAGGAGAAAAACCGCATTTGGAATTATGCACTGTTGGATTCATCTACCAATCGAAGCTATGGCAATACCATCTTTTCGGGAAAAAGAAGAATCATTATTGGAAAAGACCAAGGCAAGCTGCTGGCCATACCCAAACTGAAACGAGATGGCACTTTGGAAATCGGGAATGAAACAGATGCGCGATCCTCGTTTGTGCCGCCTTGCACCAAACAGGTGTTCATGAAATATTATTCCGCTTCGCTGAGCGATTTCAATTACTGGGACAAGGAAACCGATGCCCCTGCTTACCTGAAAGATATCGAAAACTGCATTAAACAATTGGAGGAAAACGGCTATGAACAATAACACCACCACATTTTGGAATTTTTTACAGGAAAACACCATAGAAATCCCCATCATCCAACGCGATTACGCACAAGGACGCTCCGATAAAACACATATAAGGAACTCTTTTCTGACGAACTTGAAGCAAGCATTGGACGGTACTTTGCCTAATGAAGAGAAAACACTGAAACTCGACTTCGTTTACGGCTCGGTTGAAAAAGAAAAACTGAATCCGTTGGACGGGCAGCAGCGCCTGACCACTTTGTGGTTGCTCCATTGGTATGTCGCTTTGAAGGCCGGAAAACTGGCTGAAGCAACCGATGTCCTGAAAAAATTCACCTACGAAACCCGCATCACTTCGCGCGAGTTCTGCCAACAACTGTGCAATGCCGACAATTTCAAAGATTACGCTAAGAATTCCATAGTCGATTACATCACAAGCCGCACTTGGTTTTACTCCGCATGGAAACAGGACCCAACCATTCAGTCGATGCTGACTACACTAAGAGGCACAAATGAAATGGACAAAAATGGAGATGACATTGTTGATGGACTGGAAGAGCTGTTTGCCGAAACTGAAAAAGAGCAATTTCCCGCATATTGGGAGAAACTCATTTCAAATGATGCCCTCATTGTATTCTATTATCTGCCCTTGCAAGATTTCGGGCTTTCCGACGACCTTTACATCAAGATGAATGCACGAGGCAAACAACTGACCAACTTCGAGAACTTCAAAGCCGACCTGATTGGATATATCGAACAAAGTATTCGAGATGCCACCGACAATCAGATAAAAGCCCAATGGGAAGCCTTGTTGAATCCCGTAAATGGTCTGCCAATTAAACTTGACACGACTTGGATGGCTATTTTCTGGAAAAACAGATCCTTCGGAGCAAGAGATTCTCAAGGGAAAATCTCTAAAAGTCACCAAGTCGATGAAATATACTTTGCTTTCTTGAACCGCCTGTTTTGGAATGAATTGTTCATTGCCAAAGGCGAAAAGGGATATTTACTTGATGTGGGCAAAGATGATGACACCTCCGCTAAGGAAAACGAAAACAAGTCATACATGTATTTGAATGATTCAATTAACAGAAACGAAAAGTTCGAAAGAATTGCATACTTAGGCTTCGACACCTATAAATATCACAACAATACGATTCCTATAGCTTTCTTTGAAAAAGCAAAAACTATTCTTGACAATTATCTGGAATATAATTGTAATCAAATCCCTGTATGCCAGTGGAACAAGGAATTCCACTTTATTCCACAATATGTTGTTGAGGACGGTTTCAATCTGGAATACTTGAACAATTCAAACGATGCAATCCTGAAAGTCGCCGCCTTAACCCAACCAGAACGAATCGTGTTTTTTGCCTTGTGCAAATACTTTGAAGAGGGAACAGGCGAGGAAGCTTCCTTAAAGCAATGGTTACGAGTAGTTTGGAATCTGGTTTCGGGAGAAAGCGAAGACGGAAAGCCTCAAATCAGAAGCACCAGAGCGGTTCGCACAGCGATTGAATTCATCAGCTCATTGGACAGCCACAATGTTTATCAGAGTCTTGCAGAACTGGATTCATCCAAAATCAGCAAGGACGCTTTCTCTGAAAGATGCAAGGAGGAAATCGAAAAGGCCAAAAAAATTGTCGAAGATGCCAATTGGGAGGAAAAAATCATTCTGGCTGAGAACTATGCGGCCTTCAATGGTTCCATATCGTTCTTATTTACAGACCAAGACGGTATTTTCAATTGGAATGATTTTGACTTGAAATTTGGCAATCTTCAGCAATTATTAGACAAAAAAGGATTGAAAGTCAAGTATCGCAATGGCGCAAAAGCCATCAAGATAATCCTTTCATACTGCAATTCATGGTGGTGGCAAATTGAATCCCATCCTCATGACAACCATTTCATTTTCAGTGATTCATTCAATTGCTGGAAAAACTGCATCTTGTTGAAATCAGGGAAAGACGGAAGACCTTTATACGCAAGCCCAGTCCACCATTTGCTTGTTGGAGACGGACTTTCTAGTTCAGTTCCCGATGATTTGAGCGACCATTACAGGAAGGCAGCTTTCAAATATCTGATTGATACATCAATAATTTCCGATTGCTATGACCTTTTCAAAAAGACGAAGGACAAGCTCTATATAAGATGGATATATGATAACCTCTGCCTATATCCGAGTTCTTTAGGTTTTGTTCTCAGTATGCCTCACAGAGACGAAATGCTTCTCTCTTGCCTTGAAAATGGCTCTGTCAAGTTAATTGATTCATGGCAAAAGCAATCTATGTTTTTCTGGGGCTGGGACGTGGATTTCGTCTTTTCCAGCAAAAAAATCAGATGGTATCATAACAACTACATCTATCTGATGAACGAAAATTGGGATTACGCGATAAAGGATTCAACAGCTTCAACGGAAGAAGGCAGGTATTTCTGTTTCAACGCTAAAAATATTACAGACTCCAAGGCTTTTATCCAAGAATTGTCCAATCTTATTGCAGAATACGGAAAGGAAACAACGTGATTATAAATAAACAAAATATGTCCACCACGCTAATCTCCAATTCCGCCCACTACGCCCGCGTGCTCTCGCATTGCGCCGACGTGAAGCACACGCTTTGGATCGGCACCGCCGACATCAAGGATGCGTACATCGTGCAGAACGGTGTGAAGATGCCGTTCCTCAAACTGTTGGCGCAGCTTGTCCGCAAGGGCGTTGAAATTCGGCTCATCCACGCCAAGGAACCGGGACCGGCGTTTCGCGAGGATTTCGACAAGTACCCGTCGCTCATCAACGGGATGGAACGGGCGCTCTGTCCGCGCGTGCACTTCAAGATGTTCGTCTTCGATGGCAAGGAGGCGTACATCGGCAGCGCCAACCTCACCGGCGCGGGCATCGGGATGAAGGGCGAAAACACCCGCAACTTCGAGGCCGGCATCCTCACCGACGACCCTGTGATTGTGGAACAGGCAATGAACCAGTTCGACAAGGTGTGGATGGGCAGCCATTGCAAAACCTGCCAGCGCCGCGCCTTCTGCGGCGACCCGATTGCGACAAAGTAGAAAATTTGCCCGTTATGAATTTTCCGCGCTTGTGCCCGCATTCGGCACGGGCGCGTTTTATTTTTGCAGGCGTATTTTAAACGACAAAGACATAGTATTTTTTTACAAAAGTGCTCTTTATATTGAGAATTTTTGTATTTTTGCAGAAAAATACTCAGTATGGAGATAATAAATAGAGAGTTGTATGATGCTTTGATTAGCAAGCAGTTTGGTAATGGAGAAATCGTTGTGCTGACTGGTCACCGGCGGGCTGGGAAAAGCATTGTCTTGGAAAGCATTGCCCGAAAGTATGCTTCTGAAGCCAGGGTCATTTATTTGGATATGGAAAATCCACAAAACGCAGGAATCAAGGATTTCCAAGATTTGAATGTTTTTATTCAAGAACATTTTGTTGAAAACACGCACAATTTTTTATTGATTGATGAGGTCCAGGAAATTGCTGAATTTGAAAAAACCTTGCGTTTTTATGCCAAGCAGGACAATCTTGACATCGTGGTTACGGGAAGCAATGCCTATATGCTTTCCAGTGAAATCGCCACACTGTTGGCAGGAAGACATCACAATATTCATATTTGGGGGCTCAATTACGCTGAGTTTCTTCTTTTTCATAAGTTGGAAGATACAGACGACTCACTTCTGTCGTATATGAAATGGGGAGGACTTCCCTTTTTGCACAATATTCCTTTGGATGACGTACGTTCCCGAACTGATTATTTGGAAAGCATTTACAACACTATTTTTGTAAAGGATATTGCAACCAAAAAGCAGATTCGTAATGTCACCTTGCTTGACAATTTGGTCCGTTTTTTAGCATCCAATACTGGAAAAATTATTTCCGCAAATAGTATTGCCAAATATTTGAAAAATGTTTATTCTGGTTTCTCTACGAACACAGTGGCAGACTACATTCACGCGCTTTGTGATTCCTATCTTATGGATAAGGTGAATCGTTATGACATAAAAGGGAAACGCATTTTTGAACAGCAGGAAAAATATTATTTCGAAGATATCGGAATCAGAAACTGTTTGTGTGTGGATAACCATCATACTGATTTGGAAAAAATTATGGAAAACTTGGTATATATCAAGCTGAAACAATTGGGATACAATGTTTTTATTGGAGAGTTGAATGGAAAAGAAATTGATTTTGTTGTAAAAAACGGAACTGATTTGAGGTACGTTCAAGTAACGCTGCAGATGTTGTCACCAGAAACTTACAAAAGAGAATATGGTAACCTTAAAATGATAAGAGACAATTATCCCAAATATGTGATTACGATGGATAAAATTGCCGAGTTGGTGAATGATGAGGGAATAAAAACGCTTTCTTTCCGCAAGTTTTTGAAAAACGGATTTGAGGAATAACCTTGTGCCAGCAGGTCTTTAGGTTCAAAACAGTTTTTCCTGAAGATAAATCAATTAATATTTCAAATGGAACAAATTAAAGAAGGTACAAGATACAATTTCTGGGAATTCAATGATAATATCGTTGACTTAATCCTTAATAAGGATAATTGTTTTGACACATTTATCGAAGAATGTCGAAGTTTAATAGATGGTGCATCAAAAGCATTGGCGGAAATATGGAAGGAATAGGTGGCATATTCATTTAAAAATTTTATTTCCCACCCCTATGCCCGTAAAAGGCATAGGGGTGGGTTATTTTTGCAGGCTGAAACCACTTCCGTCTGATACGCGAAGGGGCGAACGCGGTTCCGAAAAGCGTGCAAGAGAGTAGGAGTTACAAAAAGTTGCGCCCGACACGGATATAGGGCAGAAAAGATGTACACTTTAAATTTCCCCAACGGCAACAGCCAGACTTACAGCTCGGTAAGCGAATTGATGAGTGCGGCCCGCGCACTCGGCGGCACGGCGAAATGCGTCGGCAACAAGGTTTACGCTTTCGTTGCGAAGTAGATGAAATGCTGCGCGTGTGCTGAAAAGTCGCGCGCAGCATTTTGTGTTTTCAGTTGGGAAATGGCAGCGGGGAAATGGAGAAAAGTGTAAATTTGCAGCGTTGTTTTTCTCCCTTGGATTTCGTTAACGGACTTCTCAGAAGGACGGAGAAGGAGAGAGACGAATTAAAATATTGAAAACTAACTAAAATCAAAAATATATGGATAACAATATTGAATTAAAATCAATTGCTGAACTTCTTAAGGATGAAGTGAAGTTTTATATTCCGAGTTATCAAAGAGGTTATCGTTGGAAAGAAAAACAGGTACAGCAGTTGCTTGAAGATATTGACACTTTTGTGCCAACAGAGAAGAATCCATTTTACTTTCTGCAGGCATTGGCCGTTGCAAAAAATGAAGATAAATATAATGTTGTGGATGGTCAGCAACGTCTCACGACCATTAGTTTGATTTTAAATAATGAAAATCAAAAGTGGATTAGCTATGACAGACTGGCAAATCTATCAATTGATAAGTATTATAAAGATCAAGCAAAGAAAACCATTGATTCTTTTTTAGGGAAAGCAGATGTTGAAAGTAATAAAAGACGACAAGAGTTTTGCGACAAAATAAAAAACAAATGCAAATTTCTATGGTACGAAGTGGCTCCTGACAAAGAATTGAGCACATTCAACGATTTGAATAGCGGGAAAATACCGGCTAAGGATTCAGAACTTGTGAAATGTATCTTGCTGTCCAAGGGTTCAGACGAGCCATTTGCCGTAACGCGGGCTCGCGCAATGGAATGGGATGCCATAGAACGCGAAATGAATAACGATGATTTTTTTGCCTGGATGACGCCACGTAATGCTTGGAAGGAGGATGATCGGATGACGGTCTTGTTCCGTTATTCGGGATTTTGCCCCGATGAAAAGACGGAAGAAGTCTTCCCGTTTTTAACCGAAATACAAAGCACGATTCAGGAGGGAAAATCGCGGGAAACAATATGGAAACAGATTTGTTCGGCATATTATCATCTAATAGCGTGGTATAATGATTCCTTGATGTATCATGCATACGGAGCGTATGTGCATAGAAGAGGGAATGAAAAATGCATGCCACTTTCGGACATAAAATCTAAGTTGGAAGAGATTGCGAATTACGATTTAAGTGGAGATGATGTATTTAACGTTAATGATACCGAAAAAAAGAAACTTCATAGATATTTGCTTTTAGCGAATTGCGCCTATTGCTGGAAACGGTGGCCAATGCGATATGACTTTAAACAGCATAGAGAAATTGGAACGTGGTCGATAGAGCACATTTTTGCCAGGAACCAAAAGGACCTAAGTGAAGAGGACTTCAAGACTTGGAATATTCCTGCTGGCCAATTTGAAGATTATAAAAAAGCATGCGATGATAATAAGGGAAATGAATGGTTGCAAAATGTGCTCGGAGAGCGTTATCCAAGTGAAAATGAGGATAATTCCTTGAAAAATATGGCTTTATTGTCAGGAGACGCAAATTCATCCTTGAATAATAAGTTATTCGATGGAAAACGAAATGAGATTATGGGTTGGGCTGAAAACCATTGGAAAAAATACTGGGTTCCGCCGATGACGGAGGCCGTCTTTATGAAATCGCTACCAGGTGTGTCAATGGATCCGTTTTTTTCGGAAAAGGATAAAGAGGCCTATTTGGCTGAAATGAAGAATAGTATCAAAGAATTTATTAACGCGCTTAAAAATTACTAATGATGGAAATATCACAATATACCCAAACTCCCGACAACTTATTTGCATTGTTGTCGAAATATCGTGTCACTGTTCCTGGCATCCAACGTCACTATGTGCAAGGTGCTGATAATGCCAAAGCAAAAGAAGTTCGCGAAGGATTCGTAAAATCCTTGCTTGATGGAAAGGAAATGCAATTACATTTTGTCTATGGTCCAATCAATTACGAAAATGAAGATGCTTTCATTCCAGTTGACGGACAGCAACGATTGACCACTTTGTGGCTTCTTGCCCGCTATGCTGTGGAAAGGCTTGGAGATGAAAATCAGAGAAAAGATCTCTTGAAACTTTTGTCCCGCTTTTCTTATGCCGACAGAATGCACGCCACTCGCTTTTGTCAAGCACTTTGCTCTGAGACTTGGAATGTAGGAAACGATCCGGAGCAAGACATTCCCAGACAAAACTGGTTTTGGAACTATTGGCAGCAGGATGAAACGGTTGCATCTATGCTACGTATGCTTTCAACTATTCACAGTGAATGGGCTGCAAAGCAAAATGTTGAACCAAATGATGTTTTGGATTCATTGGTAAACAAGATAAAATTCAGTTTGCGGATTGATACCTTTGGCGATGACATTTATATGAAAATGAATGCTCGTGGTTTGCAACTTACTCAGTGGGAAAACTTTAAGGCGAGATTTTCTGATATGCTTTCTCCCCAAGAGATAGAAGCAAAATGTTTTGGATGTGAAATTATTTCCAATTTCGGTGTGTCCAATGGCGAAAAAACGAGTACGCTTATTGACTACTTACAGTCAATAAACAAAAAGTTTTCTGCAAAAAATGTATGGGATGTAATGATAGAGTCCTTGTCCAATCGATACTTCGAAGTCTCGTTGTATACGCTTCCCGACGATGCTTTTTTCGCACTGATGGGAAGAGTGTGTTATTATTTAGGATATGGCGATGTAGATAATGAAGGAAATGAAATCAAGAGAGAAAATCTTTCGGCTTTAGCAAGAAGTTTTAAAGGAAATCTTCCGTACGTGCCTTTTGATGAATTTGCAGATGTGTTTTTTGAATCATATAAAAGCAAGGGCGATAATACGTCACGTAAGGAGAGAAATATTGACGAGTTTGCCCTTCAATATCTTGTGATGCTTGATATGATATTAAATAAAGCCAAATCCGAGAAAGAGTATCTTAATTCACCTTATTGGGACGAAAAATCAATAATTGATTCGTTTTTCAGTCCTCAAAATGAAAATGAAAGAGATTTCACATTAAGTTGCTTCGAATATGCGAAGGTGTATCCACACGCAACTTATGAAGATTTCCGTAGGGCATATCGCTATATGTGGAACATATTGGAGAATGTAAACCGTGGTGATGATAAAAAATGTTACGATCGAGTAAAATGGATTGCGTATTATTCAGCCCATGTACAGTCTGCAAAATTATATCCGACTAATATCGACACCATTGATGAACTAAAAGCGTTACTTGCAGAATCAAAATGTTTTGATAAACAGAAGGATGTAGAACAGATTAGGGAGGAAATCGCCAAAGGCTGGAAAATCCTTGACGAGAACGGCAATTTGCGCAAATATGATGGCTCGTGCAGAAAAAAAGACAATTCTGAGTATTCTTCCTGGGAAGAAATCTTGATGGAGGCCGAAAGCCACGCTTTCTTCAAAGGGGCCATCCGTTTCTTGTTCAGAGATGAAAATGGAGAGATAAACGAGAAAAGTTGGAATGATTTCGACCCGAAATGGAAAAATGCACGGGAGTATTTTGATGAAGAGGGCGTGAAGGATAAGAACATTGATGTTGTTATAAGTTTCATAAAGAAAATACGTTCGGGAAAACTCTGCAATTATTCGTATTCGTTCCAGAAAACCACTTGGAAAAAAATACTATTGGGGAACCGGGATTTTGAATTGGAAACGAACCATTTGTTTTTAATGAACGATGACAAAAATGATAACGACAACTCGTCTCAACTTCGCAAGGACCTTTTGCATAAAGACTGGCTTTCTGCTCGATTAAATGCCAGAACTTGTTGGCGGTTTATAAAAAAATGGTCTGGGAATCAAAGTGTCTTCACTGATTACGAAAGGACAAGTGGGACAAACGCAGATAGAATTTGGTCAATTGGGAATCACAGGAATCAGTTGCTGGACTCTCTCAAGGAATTTATCGCCATTCAAAATGCGGATAAGTATGGATTTTACAAAGGATTACACATTGATTTCCAATACGAATTCAACAACGAGACATACGATTTCCGTTTCTATGGCGATAATTATGTCTATTTGATGAATCAAGATCCGAAGAATCCCAATGGCTATACTTATAGAGACCAAAATGCAAAGGAAGAATTGGACATTTATTGCTGTTTCAAGGCCGAAGGAATAGATGATTCTGATGAATTTATCAAACAGTTGAATGATTTAATCAAAGAACACGAAAACAGGTGCTCTCAATGCACAGACCAAATCTGCGAGCAACCTGCCGAACAGTAACTTCTATGCCCACCACCCTCATCTCCAATTCCGCCCACTACGCCCGCGTGCTCTCGCATTGCGCCGACGTGAAGCACATGCTTTGGATAGGCACCGCCGACATCAAGGATGCGTATATCGAGCAGAACGGGGTGAAAATGCCGTTCCTCAAATTGTTGGCGCAGCTCGTCCGCCGGGGCGTGGAAATACGGCTCATCCACGCCAAGGAACCGGGACCTGCGTTCCGTGAGGACTTCGACAAGTACCCGTCGCTCATCAACGGGATGGAACGGGCACTCTGTCCGCGCGTGCATTTCAAGATGTTCGTCTTCGATGGCAAGGAAGTCTATGTCGGCAGCGCCAACCTCACCGGCGCGGGCATCGGGATGAAGGGCGAAAACACCCGCAACTTCGAGGCCGGCATCCTCACCGACGACCCTGTGATTGTGCAGCAGGCGATGAACCAGTTCGACGCTGTGTGGATGGGCAGCCATTGCAAGACCTGCCAGCGCCGCGCCTTCTGCGGCGACCCGATTGCGGGGAAGTGAAAAATTTGTCCGTTATGAAATTTCCGCGCCTGTGCCCTCATTCGGCATAAGCGCGGCTTATTTTTGCGGGCGAAATATTACAGCCGTATAGAAAAATGATTTTTTCAAAGACGATAATTTACATATTGAATAATTGATTGCTTTTGCACACGTTTGTTAGTAACACATCACGGAAAGACTTTTTGGAAAGCCATTACGGAATCCTTGAGCAAAACAGACAATGTCATCCGCAAGACCGCCTTTTGGGACAAGCACCGCGCGACGCCCCTCAATGACCGCCAGCGCAAGATCATTAACAAACTCTTTGATGGCTTTGAAGGAAAACTCGGCTCCTCGAAGTGGTACAAGATAAACCATTGTTCTCAAGATACCGCAAATAGAGATATTAAAGACCTGATAAACAAGGGTATATTGCGATGTTCGGAAGAAGGTGGCCGAAGCACGAACTATGAGTTGTGCGAATGATTTTTACACGGACACCCATTCGCATATTGAATAATTGATTATTTTTGCACCCGCGATGTGCGTTTGTGGAAAAGAAAGATGTAGGTGTCTTTTGATTTCAAAAGTGCATTAATCTTTTTCAAGTAACAAATAAAAAATATCAAATGGCAGTAAAAATACTTTTCGCAGTTGCGCTTCTCGCAGTAAGCATTTTTTTGGTAAGTCGCAAACATCTCATTTTCAAGATTCTCGGAGTCGCAGGATTGCTTCTCTGGCTGTTTCTTGGTGATTGGGGCGGCTTGGAACTCGCTAAAAAACTGTTTTTCTTCGCGACGCGCAACACCCTTCTTTTCTTTGAAACTCTCGGCGGAATCATTCACGCAATATTGGTGCTTGGCTGGCTTCTCTCGAAGGTGACCGGTGGAAAGGCAACAGCGAAACGCTCGTTTGCCGAAAGAGTGGCCAAGCCCAAATCGGATGAGAAGCCCGCCCGAAAAACCGTTTACAAAGTGGGAGGAGTGGAATTCAACGACTACGGGGCTGCATTACAATTTGCTGCACAGGTTTTTCCGAATCAAAATCATCCCTCCTCGTATATAACAAAAGAAGAGCGCTAAACCTTCGGGAAACATTACGCAAAAACCATCGCTCGGTGCCGAACAGGTTGACGTACCGTTGCACGAAGGCGATGCGCTCCTGTGGGTTGGACGTTCCTCTCTTGGGCAGCATGCTGAACAGCAGCGTTCTTCAACTCCGTCGTGGACGACAGCGAGAATGAAGATGTTGATGTCGGTTCGTCCGAACTGCCAGTTGGCGCGGTCGATGGCAAGCCGGTATTTCTCCTTTTGTGGGCGCAGGTGGACAGCGAGCGTTTGGACGAAATTGCTGCCCCAGAGAAAGCCATCTTGCGCGGTGCCGACTTTTACCGCGCCAAAGATAGCACAGAAGGTTGGAGCTACCAGCGCCTGCGAGCCATTGAGCTGAGCAAGGAACTGACCGACGAGCCTGGTTTACATTAAGAAGTGATATGAGCAAATTTAAAGATTTAGAATAAATTGGTTTATATAATATATTGAGAATCAATAAATTACCATTGAAAATCCAAATAAAAATATTGCTAATCTATTGGCGATAAGAAAATAATATGTAACTTTGCAGCGTCGTTTTCTTTTGATTTTTGTTTACGATTTCGCGAAATTCAATGGGACGGTGTGAAAAGAGTAAAAATAGAAGTTCTCTTAACACTTTGTGTGACAAAACAAATAACTCATCATGACAGAGCAACAAAAGCAAGCCATTATAGAAAGCGGAAAGGAGTATTTTCGCACAACTATAATACCCAATCATTTGAAGAATCTCCAGAAGTTGAAACTTGCTTCGTTCAACATCAATCCGTTTCTAATCAATTACCTTGCTGCGTTCCTTTGTGGCGATACTGAACCGAAATCATTAGCCAAGGCTTTGGTTTATCCTCGTATTCTTGGCACTAGCTTGAATACAAGTTTTGGTCAGAATATTCAAGTTTTTATTTCAAGCCTTGAAGAGATTACAGGCGGGGCATCGGGAATTGAGGGTATTGATATTGAATTCGTTGATGAAATTGATGGCCGACGTAAGTATTGTCAGTGTAAGGCGGGTCCACAAACCATTAACAAAGAAGATATTGCAACCATTCTCGGACACTTTAAATATTTAATGAACAAGTCAAGATTAGATAGAATGGGCTTGCAGTTCGACGATTTGATAGTTGGTGTACTGTATGGAGAACGTGATAATTTGTCCGCAAATTATAAAGCTATCGACGCTCATTATCCTGTGTTGTGTGGAGCTGAATTTTGGGAAAGATTGACTGGAGATAAAGAGTTCTATAACCGCTTGGCAAAGGCTTTCGGAGAGGTTGTAGAGGAAGATGGTATTGATGGCAGCTCTCTTATTCTTCAGAAGGTTAACGAAATTGCGCAAGAGATAATTGATAAAGGTGGTTTGTAAAAGATGAAATTTGTTTCAGAAAATAACTTTGCAGCTTTGATGGGTACTTCAAATTCAACGGCTCAGAAATGGGCTGCAAGTGGTGTGTACCCTTCTCATATTGTCAATGGCGTTAGAGGCTTTGATATGGAGGAATTGACTGAAATCCCCGAAGTCAGTGAGATGATTAATGGCAAATGGGACGAAGAATCTCATGTAGAATCACTTCGCCAGTACACCTCTGTTGAACTCTTTGCTGGTGGTGGAGGTTTGGCACTTGGCATGTCGCTCGCGGGCTTCCATCACGTTCTCCTCAATGAGTTTGACGCTTCTGCTTGTAAGACGCTTCGCGTCAATCGTCCTGATTGGAATATCATTGAGGGTGATGTTCGACATATTGATTTTACTCCTCTTCGAGACAAGGTTGATTTTCTCTCTGGTGGTTTCCCCTGTCAGGCGTTTTCATACGCAGGAAAGCAAGGTGGTTTCAATGATACTCGTGGCACATTGTTTTTTGAATTGGCACGTGCTGTTACCGAGATTCGTCCGAAGGTGTTTATGGGTGAGAATGTTAAAGGATTGATTTCTCACGAAGATGGCAAAACGTTTGAAACCATTTGCAATGTCATCCGAGAACTTGGCTACACCCTTGTTGAACCTCGTGTGCTGAAAGCTATCATGTATCAGGTTCCACAAAAGCGCGAACGTCTTATCTTAATTGCCATTCGCAACGACATTGCAAAACGAGTACAATTCCATTGGCCTTCGCCCTACGAACGGGTGCTTACCCTTCGCGATGCGTTCTATCGGAGTGTCATATTTGATACGGATGTCCCCAAATCCGAAGGCGTTAAATATCCGGAGAAGAAGCAGCGAGTGCTGGAACGTGTTCCTCAGGGTGGCGATTGGCGTGACCTTCCCGAAGATGTTGCGCGCGAATATATGGGCGGCAGTTGGGAACTTGGCGGTGGGAAAACGGGTATGGCTCGTCGTTTGTCGCTTGACGAACCTTCTCTTACCCTCACTTGCGCTCCTGCTCAAAAGCAGACAGAACGTTGTCATCCGCTCGAAACACGTCCACTTACCATCCGCGAGTATGCTCGCATTCAGACGTTCCCCGACTATTGGGACTTTCAAGGAACGATGAGCTCCAAGTACAAACAAATCGGCAATGCCGTACCTGTCAACCTTGCGTGGGCAATAGGACGCTCATTGATTCGCTTGTTTAATGATATTCAAACGGAGTACCCGTCCGAGACACAAGATTGTATGGCTGCTGTTCGTGAGATAATGTACAAGCAATCTCATTTGGTGGTAGTAAAAGACAATAAAACGCAAACATCAAAGGTTGAAGCCGTCTGCGCACAACTCAACTTCCTTGACCTTTTCGACCAGTATGAACTTGAACCAATTACTCAGAACTTCATCGTGCGTGAAGGCTCAGTGATAGAGTATGGCAAAACGTCCAAGAAGAAGCCGCTGAATGTTGACCTCACCAAGAACCTCCTCATCTGCAACGTTAAGAAAGACAATCAGAAACAGTATCTCGATGGCTCTGCCAAGATATACTACACTGGCAAGAAGTTCCCGACCACAGTGGCACTCAACAAACTCTATTACTTCATGCCGTATCTTTCGGGGAAAGGCATCCGTGATCTCTATTACATCAAGATTGCGCGCCTCGGCTACCGTAAGGAGGCTCAGGAGAATGAGGATAAGAACGACCTCCGTCTAGTGTTCGAAATAGAGCGTATCGGTCAGCTTTTCGATGACTACAAAAAGGTGAAACTCGAAATCTGGAGGACGTTTACCGACACTACGTTGGAGAAAATTCAATAATTAATTACTTCAGAAAAAGTCCAACTTAGGTTTCCTTTTCCTCATTCACGCTCGGAATCGTCAGCGTCAGCGCGATACAGGCGAGAATGGCGATGTGAAAGAGTTCGTTTCTCGTTCGGAGCGCAACGACAACGAGCCGTGGCCGAAGTTGGACTGGCAGAATGCCGCCGAAATTCCGATGCCGCCCGTCAGGGAAAAACTGCTTTTGCGCATCTCCGCGCCCATCGTGCCGAAAGCGCAAAAAGGCAATCCCGTTTCGCAGCATTCCGACTTTTACCTTCTTGCCGAGGAAACAATGTCTCTTGATGGTTTGTCTTTAGGCCTTCGAAGCACCATCGACGCTTTGCGCCGAATCTATATGCAATGGAGGAAAAATCTGACGTACTATTACAACTCGCGAAATTGCGACTGGAATGTCAGAAATCTTATGTTTTGCTCCTGTCGCGAACTGCAAAAGATAATGGAGAACAAGTCGGAGTTAGGCAAGGTCGATTTGGGCAGTGAATACAGGAAATTGCTACAGGAAATTCTGGACAGCGAATACCTTGATGCGAGCGGAGAGTTTCTGTTGCGGTTTGACAAAGAGATGATGTATCTTTCGCCGGAGAAATCTGTGGCTCAGGCGTTTATGAACGAAATGCCCTGCTCACCGAAGTTGGAGAGCATCCGAAGATGCATACAAGATTACCTCGATGGCAAAACCGAAATGATTTATTCTCCAGAAAGGTGGTTATTATGAGTTTTATAGGAATAAAAGGCGCCGAGCGGTTGGATGAGCAAACGCCTTCGTTGGGATTGGTGGCGGCGCAGAAGCAGGCGGTTCAATTGTTGCGGAACGGCACGGACGGATGCGCCATCAAGCAGCAGACGGGCTGGGAGACCGGCGCCGACGGAAAGTGGCGTTACGAGTTGACGGATCCGTTTCACACCACGCCCGAAATCGAGGACCATCTCAAAAGGCATTTCGGTGAGCCCATCAACATCCGTTTTTGTATGAACGACACCACTTTACTCGTCGCATATCCGGCCTTCGAGCGGCTCCGGCTCTTTTCGTTGTACGCGCCCACGCATAGGTTTTCCGGCTATTTCGACCCTGGGAATTATGGAATGATGGTGTGTATGGGCACGGCCAACTCGCCGTTCGATCACCAGACCGAAGGCATTTTGCTGCACGAAGTTCAGCATCTTATTCAGGAGGAAGAGAACTTTGCGCGCGGCGGCGATCCGTTAATGGGTTTCCGGCGGTATTTCCGGCTGGCGGGCGAAGTGGAGGCGCGCAACGTCTGCCGTCGCCACTCTCTGACTCCGAAACAGCGCCTTTGCACGTTGCGCACGCAAACGCAGGACGTTCCCGACGCACAACAGATCGTGCTTTTTGAGTGAATGAGTCGTAAATTCGCGGACGAAAAATTTCCTGCGCATTTCCTCTATCACGCCGTCAGGCGTCATTCATCCCTTCGCCCCTTCGTCCAATTAACCGTTTAACCGACGCTAACCGTTTCCACGTCTCACGGAAGATTCCACCTATCAATCCGCAAGACGAAAAGGATAATTCTGTAATTTATTAAAAAAATGTATTTTTGCAGCCTCAAATTGCAGGTATAAACCTAATTGAAAATTTAATTTTAGCAAAATGCAGTACGACTTTGAATATGAGCAGCCGGCCAATGAGGATGTATTTGACCCCAACCAAGGCCACGGCTCCCACCTGGAATGCATCGATGATGACATTAACCAAATTTTGCAATCGGCTTTAGACCTCCTTGCTAAATCCAAGAATATAAGGGTGATAGATTCACCGGCAGTGGTGGCAAAGCGCGATGGCAAGGAGTATGATACACAGCTGATTCTGCTCTCAAAAAATGAGGAGCAGGACATTACGGCAAGAATCATCCTTGAGGCGGCCGACGACGGCGCCGAATTGGTGAGCGCGTTTCCGTATGTTGTTAACAATCAGTCTGTTCCGATGGTTTTGAGGAAAATCGACGAGTACGCCAACGGCATCGAAGCCGTGCTTACTTGCGAATACGATGACACCGAGTTCCGCTTTTTTGACGTGGATTACCCCATTCACAAGAAAGAATACGTGATTGGCAACACCTACTCTTTTGCTCTGTCGGCTCTCGCCTACAAGGCCGAGAAGGTCCCCGAAAGCGAGATGTCATTTGAAATCGAGCCTGAAACCGTTGAAAAAATGTACGAAACGGATCCTTCGTTAGTCGATCGGGACGAAAACGGTAATGTCCTCCCGATGAAAGTGAGTATGGATATATTCGCAACTTGTCTTCAGAACGACGAAAGGTACCCGGATGATGCCGAATTCTGGTCGCCCATTCAGTCCAAAGTGCGAAAGGCCACGTTGTTCAATTATGACTTCTATCGAATGGAAATCACTATCCATCAAGACGAGAGCGAAGAACACATCGTCAATATCCCGTTGGTTGCTCGTGCTTCGTTTTTCGAAGATAAACCGGGTAAGGGACTCTCTATCCGCGGTTATTTGTGGCTTCAGGGCCGACGCTGTTTACCAGAAAAGGAATAATTTATTCAAATTCAGCAAGTTAACAAAATAATTGTAACAGATTTAGGACTTGAGACTTAGGACGAGAGAAACAAGAACTGACGAATGAGCGCAAAGCCAAACTTGTTTGGGCTTTGCCGAACCGACGCACGAAGTAAGAGCAGAGACAAAGCGTGCTTTGGCTATGCCTTACAAGAAGGAGGAAAAGACACGAAGTGGCTTAACATAAAGGAGGAAGAAAAGAAGCGAAGCTTCTTAGTGACGATAACAATGAGAACAACGAGAATGAAATTGTTTTATTTCATTATGAAACAGCAAGGAAAAGAAAAAATTTCCTTTTAATTTCCTCAAAATTTCCTGCGCATTTCCTCTATCACGCCGCAGGCGGCATCCCACCCTTCGTCCAATTAACCGTTTAACCGACGTTAACCGTTTCCACGTCTCACGGAAGATTCCACCTATCAATCCGCAAGACGAAAAGGGATGATTTTAAGTTAGAAAATCACCGCCACTGCGCACAACAGCGGAATCCGTAGCTCGTTTCCATCGTTTCCGCTGGCAGCGAGAAAATCAGCCAGCGCAGGTCGGCGGGAAGATTGTTGTTGTTTTGAAGGGTGAAAAAATTGTTGGGATTTTGTTCGGGATTCCATTCCAACAGTTTCATATTCACCAAGATAAACTCTGCAACGCGGTCGGTGCGCCAGCGGCAGTAGGCGCGGGCCTGCTCCGTATTCACGCCAATGACGGGCAAGTGAATGTAGGCAGGGGAATGCAGATAGACATCCGGCTCAACGAGCGGCATCTGCTGCCGGATGATTTCCTTGTCGGGCAAGGCAGCACGATATTCTGGCGATTCTTTCCCATAAACCTTTTCCAACCAGAATTGATATTCCATCCAATCCAGATTGCAAATTTCATTCTTATCGTAATAAATTGAATCAGAAATTTTTATGAATTTCATATCCTTTACAATCTTCTTCTGGTAATTCTTTTGGCTGAGGTGCTGCGCCGAAGCCGTTGCGCCTATCAATAAGCAAAGCAGGAAAATGGGAATACGAAATTTCATAACAACATTTTTACAATAAAACGATGAAAAGGGGGAAAAACTTGGGCGAACTGCCAGAAAATGTGAGGATAGGGATGCTAAAATGAAAAGCGGCGAACATTCCTGCTCGCCGCTTTTTGCGGATTATCAATAAGATAACCTTGATTTTCTAACTGAATTCCGATTCGTATTCGTCTTCGTGGAAGCGGTTGTAAGTAGTTGAAAATTAGTTATTTTACAGTTTGGACGAGCATTTATGTCGTTTTATTTTGCGCTAAAATAGCCCAAAATGATGGGGATAGGGTAATAAACTAATTTTTTGAGCATTTAGTGAATTTTTTCTTAGGAAATTGAATGATATCCACATTTAGAGCGACTGACATTTTTGCGATGGTTGCTGTTGTCAGATTGTGCGTTCCAGACAGCCATCTACTGACTTCGGTTTCCGTTTTCCCTAACAGTTTCGCGAATTCCTTTTGTGTCATTCTCTTTTCATCTAAAATATCATAAATACGATTTGCAATGCCCACAGAGATTTCCATTTGCTTTTTCATCTCTGGCGTCATCGTTTTTCGGATTTCATCCATTAATTTATTGGTCTTCATAGGACAATAATTATTCGTCAATTACAAAAGATAATATTCCAAATATATGTGTTCCAGAAATATAAATAATTTTCTGTTTTTCTAATTGCTTTAATTCAATATCTATTTTTTGTAATGTTTGAACGCATTTGTTTAATTGTTCGTTTTCTTGATAGGTTGCTGATGTTTTCAGTCCTCCGTTTCCTAAAATCAAAATTTTCGACTGGATATTAATCAGATAGAGTCTTAATGAAGTAGTTTCCAAGTGAGAAGGTAAAGCCATAACTCTATCTCTTTTTCTTCCTTCGTAGCGAAAATGTCTATCCGATGCGCCTTCGCGCTTGATGATATCCAAGCGATACACCAATTGCGCAACATCTTGTGGATAATCATCTTTGAATTGGAGAATAAATTTCTCAAATTCAGTGTATTCTTCACCTTCAAATCGAGGAGAATAGAGGCTGACTTTTTCTCCGTCTTCAAGTAGTTCGAGCAGCAAATTCTTTTTCATACATAGTTAATTTAGAGGCTGCAAAAATAAACATAAAAGTTGATTTTTTGTTGAAAGAATGAAAAATTATTTTTGCGGCACTTGCTACTATTAGGAGGAGATTCCTCATCGTGCCTTTTATAACATTTCAGAATTATCCCTTTTAGTCTTGTTGATTTGTACGCTGAAAATTTTAGAATCTTCCGATAATGGAAATTATGAGACGTGGAAACGGTTAACGTCGGTTAAACGGTTAATGGGACGAATGGACGAATGGTGGAATGGTG
>JAZQOJ010000119.1:0-26767 GCA_045627805.1 Bacteroidales bacterium | reverse complement strand
TGCCTGCCGCCGACAAGCAAACGGAGACTAAACGTGTAGAAAGCACTTTTGCAGCAAGTTTGGACGAGGGTTCGACTCCCTCCGGCTCCACGAAAAACCTCACAAGTTATGGAATCATAATTCGTGAGGTTTTCTCTTTTTTGCTGGAAATGATTGCACTTCTCAATAGGAATGCATTCCGCCAAACAGCACGTTTACCCCGAAATAGGTCATCATCACAAAAGAAAAAACGAGCAATATATAAATATGGTAGAAGCCGTTCTGTTTGAAGCGCCTGAAAAAGTCGGGCTGTACCGCTGGCGCGTACACCATAAAAGTGATGAGTGCCCATACTTCCTTCGGATCCCACGTCCAGTAACTGCCCCACGCCTGCTGTGCCCACACCGCCCCTAACATAATGCCCAGCGCTAACAAACCGACGGATGGAAGCAAAAGCAATTGCGATAAATCTGTGATATTTTGTAGTACAGTAATTACTGCATTCTTCTTTTTCATTATGAAATAAATAATCGACAAGAAAAAGGTGAGCGACAGTCCCGCGTAAGCCATCATCGCCACCGTGACGTGAATGCTCAGCCAAGGGGTTTGCAGTGCGTCGGGCAGCACGCCCAGTTGCGGACTGTTGAACGAAAAACGGGTGGCGAGCAATGCCAAAGCAGTCATTCCTAAGCCCGCTATGGAAATGAGCCAGTATTTGTTCCACAACAAAGTGGAAATCAGTAAGATGAGTCCCGTAAGAAAGAGCAGACTGTCGTAGCCCGTGCCCAGTGGAATGTGTCCCGTCAAGTACCAACGCAATAGCCAGTGCAACCATACTACTACCATCATCATCCACACTACTGCGTGCAGTATTTTCTTAAAATTCGTGAAAAACGGTGTGATGTGGTTTTGCACAACAGTCTTAAAAAATACAAAAAATGAAAGTGCCGCCAGTATGCCGCTGAGCAGTCCCGATGAAATCCAGGGGCGCACAACGAGATAGAAATACTCGCATTTCATTTTGAACGGATTTTCTACCTGTTGCGGCGGAATTGTTTGCAAACCGTTCCATCGCATCGCTTGTAGAAGAGCCAATTGAGTGTCTGCTTTTTCTTTATTTTCAAATAATTGATTTTCAAATATATAATCGCCATTTGAATTAAAAAAATCCTGCGGGGACGCATATTTCCCAGACTGTAATTTTGCCCGCAGTTCGTGGGTGGGTACTTTCATAAACGGAATGCACATCCAATCTTCCGGATACAGAATCCATCCCATTGCCACTTCCACGCTGCTGAAATTGTGATAATGGGTTTGTCCATAAAGTTGACGCAGCCATTCGTCGCACACACTGCGGAAGGGTGTCTGGCGCCCTTCGTGCCAAACGACTTCCGCACCTATTTTCTTCGCATCTATTTTAGAAACAGTTCTTTGGGAAAAAATATTGGGCAAAAACACACCGATCAGTAAGGTTGCGATTGACAATCGGCGCAGCAACGTGCGGAAACGGCCGTCTTTTTTCAATAGCAAAAACAGATAGCCCATAACGAACTGCAAAAATCCCAAATAGGTGATCCATTTGCCAATGGAGATGCTTAATTTAGAGTTAAAAAAATGAAAAACCGCACCTATTAGCACCAAAAAAACGGCAGAGTGGAGGAGGAAAACATCCCATTTCCGCCACGCCTTGCTGCGAAGGGTGAGGTAAATGCCATAGCCAATTCCTACACACCATAGTAGGAGAAAAGCCCAATGGCCATAGAACTTATCAATAATGAAAGCGGTTCCGTGCGCCCGCTCAATCCAGGGAGCTACGCACAGAACCACTGTCAATACAAACCAAAAGAATTTTCCTATGCGTAAACGCATACTATTCTTTAACAAATTTCTGTGAAGTCAGGACTGTTTTTCCATCCATCACTTGTAGCATATACACACCTGAAGCGAGGTTGGTGAGAGTGATTTCAGCTTCGTTGGCAA
Source organism: Bacteroidales bacterium (assembly GCA_045627805.1). Classification (GTDB taxonomy): domain Bacteria; phylum Bacteroidota; class Bacteroidia; order Bacteroidales; family WCHB1-69; genus UBA1756. The sequence continues at coordinate 24,808 of JAZQOJ010000119.1, read as the reverse complement.
AGTTTTCAGTTCTCAGCACTCGACCCATCATATCGCAAATGCGGATTTGTTGTGCATTGGCATCGCAACGCACGTAGAGCACGTCCTTCGCGGGATTGGGGAAGATGCGGAGTGAAGTGGCGATGATGTCATTGATAGCATCCTCGTCACCGTTACCGTTGCTTTGGGTTGTGAACGAGCAGTTGTCCCAGTCGCTGATGTTTTCTTCGCCGCAGTCGCTTTGAATACGGACATCGTAAGCGGTACCTTCTTCAAGATTGGTGATCGTGTAGGTGTTGTTGTTGGCAACGACCTGCGTTCCTTCGCCGTGAATGAATCCAGTCGGCCCGTACTCAACATTCCAGCGATTGGCATTTCCTGCATCCCAAGTGACGGTTGCGCTGTTGGTCGTGACATTGCTTACGGCAACATTCTGAGGGAGTTCGCAGTCGCCTGACAGGCCCACGCGCACGTCGTCAAGGTTGATGATGCTTTCCATATCCGCCATCGCATTGGGGTCCATACCAGCCAACATCGCTTCCATATTTTCCATATCTACGAGACTCGTAAACGAAATTTGATAAGTGGAGGTCGGATTCGGGAGGTCAATGCTTTCGCGGGTCCAGTCGTTGGCTGCGGTGTAGAAATTGGTCAGCGGAACCCAGTTGGCATCAGGTGCGGTGCGATAGAAAACATACAGTGTGAGGGGTATCATCATAGAATGCTGTTTGCGGTAGAAAGTGAGTTTCGGTGTTCCCGTCAGAGCGGTCAGATCCATCACGGGAGAAGTCAGGCGAGAAGAGCCCTGTCCGAAATTCATCATTCCGCCGAACATCGACAGGATGTCGAGGATGGTGGGCTCGCCGCCGTCCATCAGGTCTCCGAAAATAGAGTTAGAATATTCAAGTCCATAAAGTCCTGTGTGTGCAGCGTAACTGAAAATCCAGTCGTCGGTACCGGAAATCACATCCGTCATCCAGCATTCGAGTTCGCCAGTGTCAAAACTTTCTTCAAAAGGAATTTCATCGGTGACGGTGATTACGTCGCAAGCCGTTGTGAACGTGCAAGTTGAGTTTGCCCAGTAAGAGGTGTCGCCTGCCCCGCAGATGGCGCGTACATTGACAACATATTCGGTTGAAGAGGTGAGATTGTTGATGTAGCAGGGATTGGCGATGACGATGATGGACGTATCGTTGTAAGAGAGTTCCCATTGTGATTGGGTGGCATCGCCGGCGGTCCAGCCAATGCGTGCCGAGTTGGGGCCGATATTGGAAACCGTTATGTTGGTAGGTTCAGCGCAATCATTGGCAATGCGGAGCATTACGTCGTCGAGGTAGCAGGTGGAAATGGCTGTTGTGCTGGCATCCGACCAGCGGAAAGCCAGACGGGCGTGAAGGTTGGTTGTGCCAGCGAAGTTGCCGAGATTGTATGAATGGGTTGTGCTGCTTGTGGCGCTGGGCACATCTGTTAATGCGGTGAAGGAGCTCGCATCGTTCGTGTTTGTCATATAACCCAATGTCAGTGTGCCGGCTGTGTCGGTTGACATTTTGGTTTTGAAAATGATTTCAAGTTCGTCGGCGGAATTGGTCAGTTCGGGGAGAATGGCGAAATTGTCGGTGCCTGCGTTCACAGGGAAGATGAACAGCACGGTGCCGGCGCCGCTGGTAATGGCCAGTGCGTTGTCGTTCGCATTGGGAGCGGCAGCGCCGTTGAAAACTTTCGGAGCATATCCCGCGGAGGTTCCAGTGAACAGTGAACTCCAGCAACTGGGCATCAAGCCCGCGGTGGAGATGCTGGTAACTGCGGAGTCGGCGGAGAAGTCGTCGGTATAGGGTTCGGTCATCGTGATGGTGATGGGATCGCACGGAGCAACGGGTGAGGTCGTGTCGGGCTCGAATGAGTAAATCTGCACGTCGTCGAGGAACATACCTGTCAGATTGAATTTGTCAACCGCCTTGAAGGCAACTTGATAGGTGGCAGTAAGATTGGGCAGCAGAACTGAGTCGGCGGTGAAGGGGCTCACGCGGCTCGTGTGGCTTGCCAGCAGTGTCCAGTCGTCGGTGGCGGCGGCACGGTAGTAAACGTGTAACTCGCAATTGTTCAAGAGCGCACCTTGCAAATGATGATATTTCAAGATGGCAGAAGTAGTGATTCCCGACATATCGAGAACCGGGGAAACGAGCATTGTGGCATTGCCACTGCTCCAACCACCGAAGCGAAGACTCTGCGTGCCTTCAACGACATTGGCGGTGTCAATGGTCCAGTAGAGCGCACCAACAAGCGTGTCTTGCGTCCAAGTGTTGAGAATTGAGTCTTCAAAACTTTCAGCGTACGGTTCGTTGTCTGTGACAGGAATGACTGTCTGGGCGACCGTTGTTCCTGTAATGACAAAAAGCAATAAAGCAATTGCCAAAACTCTTTTGGAAAAAGTGTTATTTGCATTCATTTTTGTAAAATATTAAGAACACGCAAAAATACTGAAAAAAATTATAGTTTGGCATAATAATTTGAAAAAAATGAAATCGTCTCTTTTCGTCTTGTTGATTTGTACGCTGAAAATTTAAGGATCTTCTGGTAATTGTGAGTAGTTGAAACGGTTACACGGTTATGCAGTTTAATGGCGAAATAATGCCGCTGATGGAGAAAGACAAGATGTGCGCAGGGGATTTTGAGGGAATCATCAGGAAAATTTTCTTTTCTTGCTGTTTCATAATGAAATAACACAACTTCATTCTCGTCGTTCTCGTTGTTCTCATTGTTCTCGTCAGTTAAGAAGCTACGCTTCTTTTCTTCCTCTTCGCTCGGCAAAGCTCCAATCATTTCAGCGCAAAAAGTCCAAAGTCTCAAGTCCAAAGTCTGTTATGATTACTTTGTTAACTTACTGAATTTGAATAAAATAACAATGGAGGTAATGGTCCGGCTGCCTTCGGCTATTGTTTCAAAAACAGAAAACCCCATTTCTTGCGAAACAGGGCCTCCAGTCATTATGAAAACAAAATTACAGGTTGTTGATTTTTTTCATCAAACCTGATTTGAGGTTAGCAGCTTTGTTTTTGTGAATGATGCCTTTCTTAGCCAATTTGTCAATCAAAGACTCAACTTTCGGCAACTGTGCTTGGGCTTCTGCCTTTACTTCAATCATCTTAATGTCTCTTAAAGCGTTGCGCATCGTTTTTGCATAGTAACGATTGGCTAATCTTTTGCTGTTGTTTGCTCTGATTCTTTTTTTTGCTGACTTATGATTTGCCATTTCTCTAACTTTTCTTTATATTTTTTTCCTTCAAATTTTGGACTGCAAAAATACGACTTTTTTTGATATTGAAAGGCATTTGAAAAAAAAAATCAAAAAAAATTGCAAACTGCTTGATACGAGCGGAAAAATGATTACTTTTGCAATCGCTTTTTGGTGAATTATCAACACCATCTTCTTAAAAAACGGAGCCTGCGTGATTGAATTTTACAGACATAATGACATCAACAGGGAGAGCTGGGACCAATGCGTAGCGAATGCTCTCGAGACTTCTATTTTTTATCGTTACGACTTTCTTAGCATTGCGAATCCGTGCTGGGGCGCGCTCGTTCAGGACGACTATCGGGCAGTGATGCCGCTTCCGTGGCGTTCTCGTTTCGGATTCCGTTATCTTTACACTCCGTTTTTCTGTATGCGTTTGGGCATCGTGTCTCCGCAAACTGTTACTCCACAACTTGCGGCTGATTTCATCTGCGCCATTCCTCACTCTTTTGTTCAAGCGGAACTGGTTTTGAACGAGCAGACTCCAACATCTCTGCTTCCCGGAACAATCAGCCAGATGAACACGAACTTGCTTTCGCTCAATGCTCCTTATCCTGAACTGCTTGAACACTACTCCACCAATCACCGCCGAAACTTGCGGTCGGCTCAGAATTTCAAACTTTCGGTGGAAACTGACGTTCCCGTGCAGCAAATCATCGGACTTTTCACGGAAAATCGCGGTAAAGACAAAAGTATTAAGATTACTTCCGCTGATTACGAGCTCTTTGTGAAGATGTGCGATTATGCCCACGGGCTGAACGCGCTCGACTCGTGGGGCGTGCGCGACGAGGAGGGACATCTGCTGGCCGCCGCGGTATTTTTGCGTGACAATGGAAAGGCCTATTTCTGGTTTTCCGGTCGCGACGAGCGCTACGCCGACAAGAAAGCGATGTTTTTCCTTGTCGATCAGTACATTCAAAGCGTGGCAGGAAAGGAACTTGTACTTGACTTCTGCGGGTCGAGAAATCCCAACATCGCGCGCTTCTATCAGGGCTTTGGCGCGCAGCCCAATGTTTATCCGCACTTGCGCCTCACTTCGCCCGTACTCCAACCGCTCATCCGACTTTACAAACTGTTTCGTTAATTCTGTAGTTTTTTGTAAATAATTATTAATTAATAAAATAGACATTATGAAACCTGTAAAAAACCTGGGACTTGAAAACACCATTTTCAATCAGTTCATTGCTGAAATGCGCAGCGAAGTAATCCAAAAAGACCCGATGCGTTTCCGTCGCAATCTGGAACGCTTGGGCGAGATTTTCGCTTACGAAATCAGTAAGACGATGCCCTACAAGTCGGTTGAGGTAACGACTCCACTTGGCACGAAGACGATGAATCTGATTGCGGAGCAGCCGATCCTGGCCACGATTCTGCGTGCCGGACTCCCGATGCACCAGGGAATGCTCAACATCTTCGACCACGGCGACAACGCCTTCATCTCCGCTTTCCGCAAGCACTATCCCGACGGCACTTTCGATATTCAGATCGGCTATATGTCGTCGCCCGAGATGGAGAACCGTATCCTCATCATCTGCGATCCGATGCTCGCCAGCGGCCAGTCGATGGTGTGTGCTTACAACGAGATTATGGCTTTGGGCAAGCCGAAATACATCCACATCGTGTCGGCCATTGCCAGCACGCAGGGCGTTGATTACTTGCAGAAGAACCTTCCCGACCAAGACTGCACCATTTGGCTTGGCGCCGTTGACGACGAGCTCACCGCGCAATCCTACATTGTGCCTGGCCTTGGCGACGCTGGCGACCTCGCTTTCGGCTGCAAAACCGATTCCATTCTGTAATTAATTCCGGATGGCTTTTTTTTGACGCTGCTTCGTTTCGCATTAAACTTTAGGAACTGAGCAGCGTCAAACGCCTCGTTTTATTCATTTTGGAACCCATTAAATTTTTTGTACTATGAAAAAGATTGCTATTTTAGGAATTTTGTGCGCATTTTTCTTTTGTGCGCAGGCACAGGTTAAACAAATTTCGGCACCTGCCGGAAAGGCGTCGGCGAATGAGAAGTGCGAAAGGGAGGATTGTCAGACAATGATGAAACTCAAACGCGAGTTTATGGAAAAGAATATGCAGCTCAACGACAACCAGAAGAAGGAGTTCTGGGCCGCTTACGATGAGAAAGCGGAAGCCACCTTCAACGTGTTGAACTACTCGCGTAAGCAAAAAGAGGAAGCCGGACTTTCTCGCCATATTGCGCACGACAGCATTCAGTACTTGAATGATAAGCAAATCCTGCTCTATTATCAGTTGAAAGCCGAAGTCAAAGAGAAAATCTCGATTGCAGAGACCAAGTTCTTCAAACGCATTTCACTGTTCCTCACAGCCAAGCAGGTTGATCAGTATTATCAGTTGGAACGCAAATTCCAGCATTCGGCAGTTCACAAAGCCAATGGCAAGAAGGACGAACCCAAGATGAAAGGCAAGGAGATGAAAATGGAGTCAGCACCCCTCAAGGGCTCAGTCGCTCCAGCCAATAAATCGTTAAACAAGTAATCATAGGCGCAACGCATCGATTTCCATAGACTTCACACATACTTTACCGTCGGCATCGAATCCCACAAAATTCAGTTTGCCGGCGGTAATTTTTTTGTCGTGGTGCATTGCGGCCAGCAGTTCTGTTTTGTTGATATGGCAGGGGAGGGCGCAGCGCAGTCCGAAGGCGTCAAGCGCCTGAGCGATTTGTTGTTCCAGCTGAGGGAGGGCGGAATTGTGAGCGGCCAACACCAGTCCGATTCCCACAGCTTCCCCGTGTGCGATGTTCGGATCGCAATGTTCGAGAGCGTGCGCAAAGGTGTGCCCCAGATTGAGCAGCCGTCGCTCGCCCCGCTCGCATTCGTCACGTTCCACAATTCGGCATTTGATGTTGATGGCTTCCTTTATATAATATAGTAGCAAATCCACTTCTTGCGAATGCTGCATCATTGTTTTGTGCTCAAGATGAGCGAAGAAATCGGCTGATGCACGGAAATCCTGCTGCGCGATGAGGAATGTCTTCCACATTTCGGGCAGCGCATTCCTGAATTCTGAAATCGGGAGCGACTGCAAAACGGTGCAAGGCACGAAAACGAAGCTTGGTTGCCTGATACTTCCCACCATATTCTTGTATGTCAATAAATTGACCCCGTTTTTTCCACCGATGGCAGCGTCAATCATTGCGAGGAGAGTGGTGGGGACGAAGCCGAACTCGACGCCCCGCTTGAAAATGGAGGCCACGAAGCCGCAGAGGTCGGTGGTGATGCCGCCGCCGATGCCGAGTAAAAAGACGTCGCGGTCGGCGTGCAACTCAATCAGCTGCGCCAGCACACGCTCCGCCGTGGTCAGCGACTTGTCGTGTTCGCTTGCCCGAACTGTGATTTTCTCGAAAGGGAAAACATCGCCATACAAGCTGTCCACGTTTTGGTCGATAATGGCGACAATGCGGCGGTTTTCTGCGTGCTTGCGCAACACGTCGGGAAGGGAAAGCAGCGTGGAGTCAACGTAAATCTTGCTGACATTCCCATTGCGAGTTGAGAGTGAAATCGTTTCCATCAAAAAAATTTCTGCAAAAATAAAAATATTTTTCCACAAATACATCTTATCATAAAAAAGCTGTATATTTGCAACCCAATTTATTGAAGGTGAATACGAAACAAAAACGCGAAGAATTTAAGCTGAGGATTTCGGGAGTTGAGCTTGGAAAGCATTCATTCTCAATAGATTGCGACAATACGTTCTTTGAACTTGCAGAGATTCCAGACCTGCGTGAGGGCGAATTGAAATTGCGGATTGAGATGGAAATTTTTGAAAAAATGGTCCTTCTTGATTTCCATTTCGACGGAAACGTGGTGTTGCCGTGCGACCGATGCCTTGACCCTGTGCAGGTGAAGTTGAAATTCGACCAGCACCTCGTGGTGAAACTGGTTCCGATGGTGACCGAGGAAGACGAGGAGGCCGAAGACGACGATATGTGGGTGGTTGACGAGAACACGTACGAACTGGATGTGTTCCACTATGTTTACGAAGCCATCACGTTGGCGCTTCCCTCACGCGTCGTCCATCCCGACAACAAATCTGGCCATCCTACCTGCAATCCTGAAATCTTGAAAAAACTGGAGGAACTTTCCGGACACAACAGCGATGGCGACGACATCGACCCGCGCTGGGAGGCCCTCAGGAATTTGAAATAACAAATTAAACACATAAAAATTAGATAGCTATGCCACATCCTAAAAGAAGACACTCAGCAATGAGAAGAGACAAGAGAAGAGCACACGATTTTATCACTGCTCCCCAGTTGACTACTTGCAGTCATTGTGGTGCCGCTGTGCTTACCCATCGCGTATGCCCTGAATGCGGTTACTACAGAGACAAACAAGTGATGGAAGTCAAAAACAACTAATCCACGAAAAAAGCCGGACTATGGAATTGTATTTCGCAACTCACAACCGGCACAAACTTCAAGAGGCTGTCGCTATTGCGGGGGCTTCTTGTGTCGTGAAAGGCCTTGACGAACTCGGCTGTTTCGAGGAAATCCCCGAAACAGCTGATTCTTTGTTGGGCAACGCGCTCCAGAAATCGGAGTACGTTTACGAGAAGTTCGGCGTGAACTGCTTTTCGGATGACACCGGACTGGAAATCGAGGCGCTTGGCGGCCGTCCTGGCGTCTATTCCGCACGATATGCGGGCGAGCATTGCTCCTATCAGGACAATGTGGACAAGGTGATGCGCGAAATGCAGGGCGTGGTCAATCGGAAGGCCTGCTTTAAGACGGTCATCTCATTGATTATCAACGGAGAAAAATATTTCTTTGAAGGTCGAGTGGATGGCGAGATCATCACGGAACAACGCGGTTCGGGCGGTTTCGGCTACGATCCCATCTTCAAGCCAGACGGATTTGAGCAGACTTTTGCGGAAATGGACGAGAAGGCGAAGAACGCCATCAGCCACCGCGGACGGGCGATGGAGAAACTGTCGGCCTTTTTACAATCCTATCATATTTAATTCATTAAAAATGATTACGTTAAGAAACGCAACCCAAGATGACGCTCCTTTTGTAGGTCGAGCCATCTTGGAAGCTGTTGGCATAACGGATCCTTCCGCCTGGATGCTTGACCGGCAGGCGGAGCTGTGCCGCCGCACCGACGTGCTCTACAGCTGGCAGCACACCCTCGTGGCCGAGAGCGACGGACAGGTCGTGGGCAGTCTGACATCCTACGAGGGCCGCCACTACCGGACGCTCAAGGCGGTGACCTTTCCGCTGATAAAAGAGATATGCGGGAAGGACTTCAGCGGGATGGACGACGAGACGGCGGCGGGCGAGTACTATCTGGACTCGCTTTATGTGGCGCCGGAATTCCGCAAGCAGGGCGCCGGGAGCCGACTTGTGCGCGCCGCGATGGGAAAGGCGGAAAGACTGCGTGCCGCGAAGGTCGCACTGCTGGTGAGCCCCGGAAATCCGTCGGCGGAAAAGCTGTACCGCACGTTGGGATTTACGGACGAACGTGAAGTGAACGCCTTCGGAGAGACTTACAGGAAACTATCAATCCATTTGAAGCACAACAACTTGCTGGAAGTCTGTGCCGCATCTGTCGCATCAGCGTTCGTGGCGGAGCGTGCCGGCGCGCCGCGCATCGAGCTGTGCCGGCGGCTGGACCTGGGCGGACTGACGCCGGCGCGGGAAGACATTGCGGAATGCGTGAAGGAGCTGTCGCTGCAAACCTTCGTGCTGATCCGTCCGCGCGGGGGCGACTTCTGCTACACGGAAGAAGAGTTTTCGGAAATTCTGGACGACATCCGCTACTGCAAGAGCGTGGGCGTGCCCGGCGTAGTGATCGGATTCCTGAACGAGGACCTGACGGTACGGGAAGACTATTGCCGGAGGGCGGTGGCGGAGGCGTGGCCGATGCAGGCCACCTTTCACCGCGCTTTTGACCGCTGCGCCGACTGGAGGACCGCCTTGGAGCGAATCATTGCATTGGGTTTCAGCAGGATACTGACTTCGGGACAGCAGGCGACGGCAGAAAAGGGATTGGGAGCACTGAAAGCGATAGTGAAACAGGCAGGCGGACGAATCGCGATATTGGCGGGCAGCGGTATCAACGCCGACAATGTGCGGCGCATCATTTGCGAGACGGGTGTGAGCGAAGTACACGGAAGCTGTAAGACAGTCAGTTACGAGAGCGACGAGGAGGAGGTTCAGCGAATTTTAAAAATAATTCAATGAATTGTGGCGCAGGACTTGTTTTCAAGATTAATAATGCGTATATTTGCAGTGTTTATTTGAGAAAAGATATCATTTATAAATAATTTATTAACAAACACTTATTATTATGAAAAACTTTTTACAAAATGCAAAGAGGGCAATGGCGTGCGTTATGCTGCTATTGCTGGCGTGTTCGGCTGCGTTCGGGCAGTACCGGCCGGCGGGCTACATCACCTTGGGTAATGGGACGGAAAGTGAATACCATTTTCCCATCTGCACCTTCTACAATTATTCTTACGCCCAGCAGATTTATACCGCAGAGGACATTCAAGCCAGTCTCGGAAACACGCCCAATACCATCACGGGCATCGCCTTCCATTGGATCAATACGACAACGGTTCCCTATCCGCTAACCGTTTATATGGGCAACACTACTCGCACCGACTTCCCGTCCACAGCGGCTACTGCAAACGATTTCATTCCGGTAAGCGATTTGACGCAAGTCTTTTCAGGCAATGTGTCAATGGCAACGGGATGGGTCACCATCAATTTTAGCACTCCGTTCGAGTGGGACGGAAACAGCAATATCGTGGTTGCAGTCAATGCCACCAAAGGTTCATACAGCACTTCAAACAATCCCACTTTCAGCGTCACCAGTTCTGGAGACAGAAAGTCCACTCTCAGCATTTACCGTGATGGCACTACTCCATTCAATCCTGCTACCATCGCGAGCGACAATTCTTCTACTCGTAATTCCTATACCAAATTCCCGGACATCCGTTTCTACTGCACGGTTGACTGCGAAGCGATTATGGGTCTGACAGCTTCAAACATCACTTCCGACGGTGCTACTATTTCGTGGAATGCTTTGGCCGAAGCCGAAGGTGTTGAGTTTGAATACCGCAGAGCAGGCGAAGCCAGCTATACTCCCGTTCCCAACGTCACGGGGACTTCCTATACTTTTGCCGGGCTGGATCCCATTACGAATTACGATGTGAGAGTCCGTACGAACTGCGGAAACGGTCTGCACGGTACCTGGGAAAACGTCAGTTTCAAGACCGGTTGCGGAATCCTCACCATTGCAGAAGGGCATCCTTACCAGGAGAACTTTGACGGCTATGCTGCTACAGAATACTACACAGCGGGAACGATGCCCGACTGCTGGGACGTGATTTATACGGGAACGAGCGCAAATTATGCGCCGCACGTATATACGGGCAGCAGCTATGCCCCGACCGCCGGCAGCAAATGTCTGTTCTTGCACGCAACCAGCAGCAGCTCTTACGGACCCCGCACCTACGCCATTCTTCCTGAAATGACAAACTCACTGAACACGCTTCGGGTAAACTTTGCCTATTCCCAATATTCATCCAGTAATTACGGACACCTTTCATTAGGTTATGTGACGGATGAGACCGATTCCACCACTTTTGTGGAACTGCTCGCGCTGCCACACGCATACTATTCCACCAACCGCTACAACGCCGTTGAATATGACATTTTGAACGACAACATTCCAGCCGGCGCCCGTATCGCATTCCGCTACACGAATACAACCAGCAATACCGATTACGTCTTCATTGAAGACCTGACAGTGAACATTCAGCCCTCCTGTTTGAAACCTATGGACTTGAATTCCGCCAACATCACTGCCTCTTCGGTTGATTTGAGCTGGACCGCCCGCACCGGGGAGACCGCCTGGGAAATCGACTACAACGGCGCAAGAGCGTTGGCCAATGCCAATCCGTTCACGCTGACCGGCCTGACCGACAACACTGATTATACCGTCCGCGTGCGTGCGATTTGCGCGGAGGGTGACACTTCCGACTGGAGCGATGAGACCTCGTTCCACACGCTCTGTGTTCCGCAAACTATTACCGACAATGCTCCGTACTTCGAGGATTTCTCTACCTACACCCCTGTGACCGGACAGGATCACAGCACTCCTGGCGACATTCCTGATTGCTGGAGCTACATCTTTACGGGCACGAGCAACAATTATTCGCCTGCCGTATATAAAGGTGCATTCGCTGTTTCGGGCGACACCTGCTTCGCCATCGTTTCGGGTAGCAGTGCGACATACGGTTACGACAACTACGCCATTCTGCCGTCCTTCACCAATGACCTGACCGACCTTCAGCTCGAGTTCGGCGTCACGATGGAAGGCGGTTATGGAACACTGTATGTTGGCTACATCGTTGATATGGACACCAACAACTTTGTTTCTTTATTCTCTTTGAACGCTCCAGCGCCGGCCAGTGGTGCTGACGAGTACGAGATTCCTTTTGGCACCTATGCCACCAGCATTCCGGCTAATGCCCGCATCGCATTCAAATATGGTGATTTGGAATCATCATACCGCACCTGTGCTTTGTACGATGTGCGCGTGCGCATCACTCCCACCTGTTTGAAACCGCTTGACCTGGCGAGCTCCAACATCACTGCCTCTTCGGCTGACTTGAGCTGGACCGCCCGCACTGAAGAAACCGCTTGGGAAATCGACTACAATGGCACAAGAATGTCGGTCAATGCCAATCCGTTCACGTTGACCGGTTTGACCGACAATACTGATTATACCGTCCGCGTGCGCGCGATTTGCGCGGAGGGTGACACTTCCGACTGGAGCAATCCGATAACGTTCCGCACCCTTTGCACAGGATTTACCATCACTGAGGCGGAACCCTACACCGAAAACTTTGACTCATACACCGCCGTGTCGTACAGCACTTCTGGCGGCGTAATGCCCGACTGCTGGAACTACATTTATACGGGAACCTCCGCTTCGTACAATCCGCACGTGGCTACCGGCAATAGCTATTGCCCCACCTCAGGCAGCCAGCACTTGTATTTTTCCGCTTACAACAGCACAACCTATGGACCGAGAACCTACGTCGTGCTTCCCGAATTCACCAATCAGATGAACACGTTGCAGATTGCTTTCGCATACGCTCATTATTCATCCTCCAATTATTCAAAACTTTCAGTAGGTTATATGACCGACTTTATGGATTCTACTACTTATGTTGAACTTGCTGCGGTTCCGCACGCATACTATTCCACCAACCGTTACAACGAGTTTGAATATAATATTACGGAAAGTGACATTCCTGCGGGCGCCCGTCTGGCTTTGAGAAGCATCAACACCACCTCTAACAGCGACTACACTTTCATTGACGATCTCGTAGTGCGCATTCAGCCGACTTGCTTGAGACCCACTGGTCTGACAGTCACAAGAATGGACTCCACTGCAGCGGAACTTTCGTGGACCGAGACTGGCGAGGCAACTGAATGGGAAATTGAGTATGGCAATGCCAATTTTGTACAGGGAACTGGCACTCGCACCGTGGTCACTTCCAACCCCTGCACTCTCAGTGGTCTGACTTACGGAACCAGTTATGACGCATACGTACGTGCTATCTGCTCTGCCACCGATAGCTCCTTGTGGTCGGCCAAAACCACGTTCACCCTTTCTGGCTGCACGCCTGCTCCTACTTCTGTTGATGGCCAGGGCATTAGCAACATTACCTTTGGTACAGTTCAAGTAGTGAACAGCAACAACCACCCGCATTCCAGTCCTTATTACCGCGACAATACTTCAATGGTAGGTGACGTGCTTGCCAGCGAAGACCTCACAGTGAACATCACCTTTGCAACGGGATATACCTATGGTACTGTTATCTGGGTGAATTGGAACAACGACCTTGCCTTTACCGATGACGAGGTGGTCTATACCGGAACATCAGAAAGCAGCAGCCCGACCACCCTGTCTTGCGTGATCCCCATTCCTGCCAGCACTCCGGTAGGCCAATATACGATGCGCATTGGTACCGCCGACAGTGGTCTTGATAGTCAGATTTCCAATGGCAGCGGCTACACTCCCTGCTACAGCGGTTCGTGGGCTATTTTCGAAGACTACACCCTTGAAGTGCTTCCGGTTCCTACCTGTCCCACGCCGAGAAACCTGACCGTATCAAACAACACCACTGGTATCTCTGCTGTAATCAGTTGGGAAGCAGTAGGCGAAGAGAGCACCTGGCTTGTGAACCTGAATGACAGCGTCTTTGAAGTTACTACCAATCCGTACACCCTCGCGCTGAGCGAAACTACCGACTACACGGTTTCCGTAGCTGCCTACTGCGATATTACTGACACTTCCTACTATTGCTCCGCTGTATCATTCACTACTCCGTGTGTGGCGACTACCATCACGGAGCAGAATCCCTTCGTGGAAAACTTCAACAGCTACACCGCTTCCTCCAGTATCAGCACAATGGGTGACCAACCCAGCTGCTGGGATTTCATCCATACGGGTGTCAGTGGGTATGAGGACTACGCTCCGCACGTTTATGTCGGCACGTTTAGCCCGAATGCCAACAGCAATGCTTTGGTTATGACTGCTGGATATTCTTCTTCATACGGGACCACTTCCATTGCCATCCTCCCGACCTTCACTAATGATTTGACGACTTTGCAATTGTTGTTCAAAGCCAGAATGGAAAGTGCTACATCGGGAACCTTGTATATGGGTTACATCACCAACATCAACGATGAATCCACTTTCACCTCTTTGTACACTGTTCCAGGTACATCTACGGGTACTTCTTATGTGAAGGATTTGAGCCAGTACACCATCCCGTCTAACGCTCGTCTGGCCTTCAAATGGTATTACACTGGAATTTATTACAGTGCTGCTCTTGACGACATCTCTGTGCGTATTGCTTTAGACTGCCAGGAAGTTTCCGACATTCACGCTTCCAACATCACGGCCAACAGCGCTGAAATTGGCTGGACTGTTGCCGACACGACTCAGAACCAGTGGGAAGTTTCTTACAATGGCACAATCGTGACTGCGAACAGCAATCCTATTGTCCTTACTGGCTTGACTGGCAATACCGACTATACGGTGAACGTGCGCGCCATTTGCGATGAAAACGAGTACTCATACTGGACCATTAGTGATTACACTTTCACCACAATGTGCGACCCGATTCTGTTGGACGATACCACCGTTTACTTTGATGATTTTGAAAGCTATGCCAACTCGACTTCTCTGTCGGATGAGGCCGCTGACCAGCCCGACTGCTGGAGCACTATCTTCACTGGAAGCACAGCCGGATATGCTCCGCACGTATATAGCAGCACCACCTATGCTCCCAACAATGGAAAGGTATTGCTGATGACCACTTCTACTTCAAGTACATACGACACGAACTCATACGCTATTCTTCCGGCATTTGCCAACGCTTTGGAAGACCTTGAAATTGACTTCGACGCAGCCGTTTCTTCCGTAAGTTATCACCAACTCTTGCTGGGCTATGTTACCGACATCACCGATGGCTCCACCTTCGTACAGTTGGAACAGCTTACTCCTAATGCATACTCAACTGGCTACACTCCTTACGAAATTTATCCGGCTCAGTACAACCAGACAATTCCCGCAGGCGCTCGCCTCGCTTTCTGCTGGCACGGCACCTCTTCTTCCAGCTATTATGCTTTCATTGACAATGTACGCGTGAGAATCGCTCCTTCTTGTATCCGTCCGCAGAACGTTCAGGTTTCCAATATCGGCTTGAATGACGTGACCATTTCTTGGACTCCGATTGGAGAAGAAACTCAGTGGGAAGTCGTTGTCGGCGACATTGACACCATCGTGAGCGTAAATCCTGTCACCATTACCGGACTGTCCAGCACTACGCACTACGATGTGACTGTACGCGCAGTTTGCGATGTGAACGACCAGTCGGATTGGACAGACACCGTCAGCTTCCTCACTATGTGCGACGGAATCACCATTACCCGCGAAGAACCTTATAGCGAGGACTTCTCCGGCTACGACTGTAACGGCTCCCTTGGCGTATTCAGTGCTCAACCTGATTGCTGGGACTTCAAATTCACTGGCACGAACAATGGTTATGCTCCGCACGTTTACAATGGAACTTACGCACCCAATGGAAGCGCATCTCTGGTTATGACTTCTGGTAGCAGTGATTATGGCAACAATAACTTTTCAGTTCTTCCTCTCTTCACGAATGACCTCGCTTCTTTGGAAGTTTCCTTCCAGGTGAAAATGGAAAGCTCTTCCAGCGGTACCTTGCAGCTCGGTTATATGACCGATTACGCTGATGCCAGCAGCTTCACCTCTCTCGAAAATATTCCGAACACGACTGTGGGTACCACCTACACTTTCATCTTCAATGAACAGACCTTCCCTGCTAATGCGCGCTTCGCCTTCAAATGGAGCTACACAAGTTCTTATTACAGCGTCGCCATCGACAATGTGAACGTCGCTCTCGGATGCGAAACTCCCACCAACGTGGCTGTTGACGAATACAATACCATTACTTGGGATGATCCTAACGAAGTGAACTTGTACAATCTTACCTACGTTATCAATGGAGACACCACGACGATTGTTGCACACAACAATATCTACACGCTCTCCAATGTTCCAGTCAACGCCGACGTAGCCGTTATGGTTCAAGCCGTTTGCGACGCTACTCACAGCAGCGCCTGGACCGAGCCCTACTACTACAATAACAGCAGCGAACCTGATGACTCTACGAGTATTGCCAACTATGAACTGATGACGGCCAACGTGTTCCCGAATCCGACCACTGGTAACGTACGCGTTCAGCTCGAACATTCGTTCGCATTGAGCAATGCTGAGGTCCAAATTTGCGACATCTACGGCAAAAAACTCTTTGCTCGTGAAATCAATGCCGACGAATTCGACCTTGATCTGACTGCTTATGCCAACGGTGTTTATTTCATCCGCATCGTTAGCGACAACGCAGTAATGAAGAATGTGAAAGTGGTGAAAGAATAATTCGCCTCTCATCCTGCAAAAAGCCGTTCCGAAAGGGACGGCTTTTTTTTGTGGGATACTCTTTGCATCTTGTTAATGCTGTGGACTTAGGTGGAATGTTGTCTCATTCAAATTTCAAGTAATGATCAGGAAATTTCGTTCTCGTTGTTCTCATTGTTCTCATTTCTCAATCCATAAGTTTGTTATTATTATTTCATTAACTTACTGAATTTGAATGAAATAATAATAAAAATGGAATTGTCCGCATTGCAGGATAACCGCTCAGCACATCGCAACTCCTGAATTATCAGTTCACGGCTTATTAAAAGAAAACTCGCTTTGCCGCTGCTGCCTCGCTTCCCAACAAAAACGGTCGCTGCTTCGCTGTGCGAGCCCAAACTTGCAAAACGGATGCTTGTTCGCAATCCGTTTTGCTTCGGACAAGGCCTCGCACGGTCGTTCCGCATCTCCTCGTTTTTGTAAGGCCACCGAGCCAAAGGCGGCTGCAGCCGGCACGTTTCTCCATTGTTATTTCATTATAAACAGCAAGGAAAAGAAAAAAAATCTGATAATTTCCTTGAAATTTCCTGCGCATTTCCTATTTCACGCCGCAGGCGGCATTCCATTCGCCCATTCGTCCATTCCACCGATTTTAACCGTTTAACCGACGTTAACCGTTTCCACGTCTCATAATTCCCATTATCGGAAGATCGTGAATTTCCCACAGATAAATCAACAAGCCGAAAAGGGATAATTCTGAAAAAGAAAGCAGGACTGAATTTTCAGTCCTGCTTTCTTTTTATCGTAATGCGAACGGATTACATAGAAGCGGCCTGGCAGGCGGTAACTGCCACAGTGCTGACGATGTCTTCCACAGAGCAGCCGCGGGAGAGGTCGTTGATCGGGGCGGCCATACCTTGCATAACGGGTCCGATGGCTTCGGCGCCAGCGAAACGCTGAACGAGTTTGTAAGCGATGTTGCCGGTTTCCAATGAGGGGAATACCAGCACGTTGGCCTTTCCGGCGACGGGGCTGCCGGGTGCCTTGCTTGCGCCTACCGACGGAATGATGGCTGCGTCGGCTTGGAGTTCGCCATCGATAATCAGAGTGGGATCCATCTCCTTGGCCAGCTTGGTGGCGTTGACAACGCGGTCAACGAGTTCGTGCTTGGCGCTGCCCTTGGTGGAGAAGCTCAGCATTGCGACGCGCGGTTCGGCGATGCAGGCGATGTTCTTAGCGGTCTTGGCCGTAACAACAGCGATTTGTGCCAGCTTGTTCTCGTCGGTGTTCGGATCGGCAGCGCAGTCGGCGAATACCATCACGCCATTGTCGCCCCACTTGGTGTCGTTGAAAACCATAATGAAGGCACCGGAAACCACGGAGATGCCGGGCAAGGTCTTCACGATTTGGAAGGCGGGACGCAAAACGTTGCCAGTAGAGTTCTGTGCGCCAGCAACTTCACCATCCACTTCCTTGTTCTTGATCAGCAGGGTGGCCAGGTAAAGCGGATCCTGAACGAGTTTCATTGCTTCTTCCATCTGCATTCCCTTGCTCTTGCGGATCTCGCAAAGCATCTGTGCGTAGAATTCCTGCTTCGGATTGTTCTTCGGGTCGATGATGGTGGCCTCGCCGATGTTGGTCAAGCCAAATTCGGATGCCTTCTTGTTGATGATTTCAGGATTGCCCAGCAAAACGATTTTGGCAATGCCTTCTGCCATAATCTTGCTGGCAGCTTTCAGGGTTCTGTCTTCTTCGCCTTCGGCTAACACGATGCGTTTGCCATACTTTTTGGCGTTTTCTTTAATCTGATCAATAATGTTCATTTGTATGATGTTTTTAATTGGTTTTCAATGCTGCAAAAATACAATATTTTGTTGAATTGTTGAATTGTTGAATCGTTGAAATAATTTAATTTAATCTGGGAAAGTTTCATTATTAAGATGTCACTTCCTTTCTCCATTTCACGAAAAAAATGTAATTTTGCAGATTGCTTCTGTTATAAGAAAAAATCGTTCTTTTTATTGAAAATCATTTATAAAGAATTAAAAATCAATAATATATGAAAAAGAATCCAGCACGTTACACGATCACATCCGCTCTGCCTTACGCAAATGGCCCCGTACATATCGGCCACCTTGCAGGCGTTTATGTTCCCGCCGACATTTATGCGCGATACCTGCGCAACAATGGAAAAGAGGTGCTTTTCCTGGGTGGCTCCGACGAGCACGGCGTTCCCATCACACTTAAGGCGCGTAAGGAAGGCGTTACTCCGCAAGACATCGTGGACCGCTATCACAATATTATCAAGCAGTCGTTCAAAGAGTTAGGAATCTCGTTCGACATTTACTCCCGCACTTCCAATCCCACGCATCACGAAACGGCGGCCGCTTATTTCACCAAACTTTACAACGAAGGAAAGCTCATTGAGCAAACCTCGCAGCAATATTACGACGAAGAGGCCAAGCAGTTTCTGGCCGACCGTTATATTACGGGCGAGTGTCCGCATTGCCACAACGAGAAGGCCTATGGCGACCAGTGCGAGGCCTGCGGCGCCACACTCAACGCCACCGACCTGATCAATCCGAAGTCAACACTCAGCGGAAATCCGCCGGTAATGAAGGAAACGAAGCATTGGTATTTGCCTCTTGATCAATACGAACCGTGGCTGAAGGAATGGATTCTGGAAGGACACAAGGACGACTGGAAGGTGAACGTGTACGGACAGTGCAAATCGTGGATTGAGGCGGGATTGCACCCTCGCGCCGTCACCCGCGACCTGAGCTGGGGCGTGAAGGTTCCGCTCGCCGAAGCCGACGGGAAAGTGCTTTACGTCTGGTTTGATGCCCCCATCGGCTACATCTCCGCTACCAAGGAATGGACGAAGGAACAGGGCCGCACTGATTGGGAAAAATGGTGGAAAGACGATGATACTCAGCTGGTTCATTTTATCGGGAAAGACAATATTGTGTTCCATTGCATCATTTTCCCCTGTATGCTCAAAGCTGACGGAAGCTATATCTTGCCAGAGAATGTGCCCGCCAACGAGTTTCTGAACCTGGAAGGCGACAAGATTTCCACTTCTCGCAACTGGGCCGTGTGGCTGAACGAATATTTGCAGGATTTCCCTGGAAAACAGGACACCTTGCGCTATACACTCACTTCCATCGCGCCGGAAACCAAGGACGCTGACTTTACTTGGGCTGATTTCCAGTCGAAAAATAACAACGAGTTGCTCGCGATTTTCGGCAATTTCGTCAACCGCACGATTGCGCTCACTCACAAGTATTATGGCGGCGAGATTCCCGAATTGGGCGAACTTACTGATTTGGAGAAGGATGTGCTGGCGCAGATTGCGGAATTCCCGCAGCGCATTGGCAGCAGCATTGAAAAATACCGTTTCCGCGAGGCACAGGCCGAACTGATGAACCTGGCCCGATTGGGCAACAAGTATCTCACTGAAACGGAACCGTGGAAGAAACAGAAAGAGAATCCGGACTATGTGAAAACCATTTTGCACGTTTCCTTGCAGATTTGTGCTTGTTTGTCGGTGCTTTGCGAACCGTTCTTGCCTTTTACGGCTGAAAAATTGCAGAAAATGCTGAATTTGAGCAACAAGAACTGGGCTGACGGTGGCCGTACCGATCTGCTGAAAGCAGGCAACAAAGTGAATCCCGCCGAATTCCTGTTCGTGAAAATCGAAGACGATGCCGTCGCCGCGCAGGTGCACAAACTGGAGGAGGCGAAAAAGGCCAACGCCCTGGCCAACGCTCCCGCCATTGAGGCGAAAGCCGACATCAGCTACGACGATTTCCAGAAGATGGACCTCCGCGTGGTGACAGTGTTGGAGGCGGAACGCGTGCCCAAGACGAAGAAACTGCTGAAGCTGAAAGTGAATACGGGTGTTGATACCCGCGAAATCGTTTCCGGTATTGCGGAATATTACGAGCCAGAAAAACTGGTGGGCCAGCAAGTGCTGATGCTCATCAACCTGGCACCGAAGGAAATCAAAGGCGTGCTGTCGCACGGTATGGTGCTGATGGCCGCCAATGCCGACGGCAGTCTGTCGCTGATGCAGCCCGCCAAGCAGATTAATGCGGGAAGCACGGTGCAATAAGATGAAATCAATGAGTTATAGACAATTGAAAATGAAAAGAAGCTTTTTTTTCCTACTGATTTTCGGACTGGCTTGCGGATTCGCAAAAGCTCAGGTTGTCTATACTTTGGACAGTTGCAAGGCGATGGCGCAGCATTCCAACCTTGAGCTGAAGAACGGGAAATTGGCGGTTGAGCAGGCGCGCCAAGTTAAAAAGGAGGCGTTCACAAAGTATTTCCCGACGGTTTCGGCTACGGGTGTCGGTTTTTGGTTCTCCAACTATATGGTTGACACTGATTTCAGCTTGGGTCGGCTCCAGACTTCGTTTTTCTCGCCCATCAGTTTGTCGATTGAGATACCCGAAATTCCCTTCCAGATGCTGAAAAGTGGCGTGATGGGGGGCGTTACGGCGGTTCAGCCGGTGTTCGCCGGTTTGCGGATTGTACACGGCAATCAGCTTGCATCGTTGGGCGTAAGGGCCGCTGAGTTGCAGTCGAAAATGTCGGAGAACGAAGTGTCGGAGAAGGTTGAAAATCTCTATTGGCAGATTGTTTCATTAAAAGTTAAGGAACAGACAATCAATGTGTTGGAAGCACAATTGAATCAGATTGCGGAGGACGCATCGGCGGCGGTGGCTGCGGGCGTGCGCAACCGCAACGATTTGCTGATGGTGCAGCTCAAGCAGCAGGAGTTGGCTTCGGGACAACTGCGCGTTGCCAACGGACTGCGGGTGTGCAAGAGGTTGCTGAGACAGTACACAGGGATCCCTGAGACTGATTTTGACGTGGCTTGCGACACGTTGCTGCCAGCGCCGCCCTCTGAGTATTTTGTGGAGTCGGAGCAGGGAGTGCGGCAGCGTGCGGAAACGCAACTTCTTGACTTGCAAGTGCGCGCCGCGGAGTTGCAAACTCAGATGGAGATAGGGGAGCGGCTGCCGCAGGTGGCGGTCGGTGCTGGCTATTCTGCGCGTCTGATCGAGGTGAACAGCGACAATACCGACAAGCATCATTTCGGAATGGTTTTCGGCACCGTGTCGGTTCCGCTCACCGACTGGTGGGGTGGGGCGCACGCCATTCGGAAAAGCCGGATTAGCGAGCAAATGGCTCGCAACCAGCGCGATGAAAACCTTCAGCTGATGTCGGTGCAAGTGGAGCAGGCGTGGAACGAATTGGCGGAAGCGTACGAGCAGATTCGCATCGCGCGTAAATCCATTGAGTTGGCTACTGAGAATTTGCGTTTGCAGCGCGACGGCTATGAGGCGGGCACGGTCACAATGTCCGATTTGCTGAATGCGGAATCGCTTTTGCAGCAAAGTCAGGACCAGTATGCCGACGCCTTTGTGCAATACCAGAATAAAAAATGTTCATATTTAATTAAGACAGGCAGAAATTAATTGATTGACAATAGGATACGCAAATTTACATAAAAATTACCAACAGCTGTTGTTTATATCAAAAAAAGTTGTACTTTTGCAGCTCAAAATTTGAAGTATAAAATATAGAAAAATATAGTAGAGATGAAGCAAGATTTAGTTCAGTACGTTGAAGATAATTTCGTTGAAAAGAAAGAATTTCCGAAATTCAAAGCTGGTGACACAATCACCGTAGCATACAAGATCATTGAAGGTTCGAAGGAACGTATCCAGCACTTCCAGGGCGTGGTTTTGCAGATCGCTGGTGCTGGCGCTACAAAGAACTTCACCATCCGCAAGATTTCTGGCGGTATCGGCGTTGAAAGAATTTTCCCCTTCAACTCTCCTCGTTTGGACAGCATCGTGGTGAACAAACACGGCGTTGTTCGTCGCTCTCGTATCTTCTACTTGCGCGGACTTACCGGTAAGAAAGCCCGTATCAAGGAAAGAGTTGTTAGAGGTAAATAATTGTGAACAAAATTATTATTTCCTTATAAAACAAAAAACGCTTGAAAGAGCGTTTTTTTATTGTATTTATGGCTTTACTTCATTCGTTTGAAAAATCAGGCAACTGGCTGTTCCGCCACCGTGGAATCGTGCCCGTGTTCGTCTTCCTGGCTTGCTCTCCTATATTGCTCTTTACCAATGGCATTGTTCTGTTTTTGTGGAGCAATTCCTGCTGTTTTGCAACGATTTTGACCATCTGCGCCATCTTGGTGTCGCTCGCCGGCATCGTGGTGCGCGCCTATACCATCGGCACCACGCCTCACGGCACGTCAGGCCGCAATACCGACAAACAGGTTGCCAAACAATTGAATTCAAAGGGCATTTATTCCATCGTGCGTCACCCCTTGTATTTGGGCAATTACCTGATGTGGCTCGGTTTGCTGCTGTTTATCGGCAATCTGCCATTCTTGGTTTGTGTGTCGTTGGTGTATTGGCTTTATTATGAGAGAATTATGTTTGCCGAAGAACGTTTTCTGGAGCGCGAGTTCGGGCAGACTTATCTCGATTGGTCGATGACCGTGCCGGCTTTCTGGCCCCGATTCCGCCAGTTTGAAAAGGGCGATGTGCCCTTCCATTTCAAATCGGTGCTCCGCCGCGAATATTCCGGCATTTTCGCTATCACCTTGTGCTTCACTGTGGTGGATTATCTGCGTGCGATCATTTGTTGGGCTCATCAGCTGGGGTGTTGTGCAGACGGATTCCGTGCCATCGAGACACCTTTCTCCTGGATTCGCCCTTCCGGCATCGTTTGCGTTGCCGTCTTCATTTTTATGCTGGTTTGCCGCACCTTGAAACATCATAGCAAACTGCTCGCCGCCGAGGAAAATCGCGATTAGTCGTGGGCGAAGGGGCGAAAGGATAATGGATGATGGGATTCAACAATTCAACAATTCAACATTATGGAATCTCTTAAAACGCTGGTCGCTCAGTACACGTCGTCTCCCGTTGAGCGTACCGAAACCATTGCGCAGTCGGGATCTCACAGGGTTTACACTCGCATTTTTTTGCACGACGGCACCACTTTGATGGGGGCGTACAACGATGATGTGAAGGAGAACGAAGCTTTTTTTTCGTTTACCCGATATTTTCTTTCTCAAAAAATCAATGTGCCTGATCTTTTGGCGGTTAGCGAAGATCGTACCACCTATTTGCTTTCTGATTTGGGCGATGAAACGCTGTTCACCTATTTGCAGCGCCGAAGAAAAGAGTGTGACGGCGAACTGCCGGCCGACGTGATCGACTATTTCAAAATGGCGCTCCGTGGACTTGTTCGTATGCAATTGTGTGGACAGCGCGATTTCGATTTTTCGCCCTGCTACCCTCGCGATGCCTTTGATGCGCAGTCGATGCAGTGGGACCTCAACTATTTCAAGTATTTTTTCTTGAAACTCGCTTACGTCCCGTTTGATGAGCAGTTGTTGGAGGATGATTTTCAAAAGTTGATCCGTTATCTGTCGGCGGCCGATTCGCATTTCTTCCTTTTCCGTGATTTTCAGTCGCGCAATATTATGATTCATCATAATGAAACTTATTTTATTGATTATCAAGGAGGAAGAAAGGGTGCGCTGTCTTATGATGTGGCTTCGCTTTTGTTTCAGGCGCGTGCGGGCTTGTCGGCCTCGCTGCGTTGCGATTTGCTGGAATATTATTTAGACGAGTTGCAAAAGGTTTATCCGGTCAATCGTGATGAATTCAAGGGACAATATTACGGTTTCGTGCTGATTCGGGCGCTTCAAGTGTTGGGCGCATACGGCTATCGTGGCTATTTTGAAAAGAAGAGCCATTTTTTGCAAAGCATTCCTCCGGCGGTTGAGAATCTTCGATATATTCTTGACCATCAATTAATTCCAATAAATATTCCTCATTTGGAACAGGTGATGCGCCATATCACTTCGCGTCACTGGGGGGCTATGGAGTTTTCTGATGGAAAGTTGACGGTGGTGGTGAGCAGTTTCTCTTACAAAAAGGGAATTCCGGAAGACGAGTCGTCGAATGGCGGCGGTTTCGTTTTCGACTGCCGCGCGTTGCCGAATCCGGGACGTGAACCGCGTTACAAAAACAGCACGGGCCGCGATGCCGACGTGATGGAATATTTGGAGAAGTACGAGGTGGTGTCCCAATTCAAGGAACACGTTTTTTCGATTGTGAAAATCAGCATCGACAATTACCTGGAACGGCATTTCAGCCATTTGTGTCTCAATTTCGGTTGCACGGGCGGTCAGCATCGTTCCGTTTACTTCGCGCAGCAGACAGCGCAGCGTATTCAGCGTGAATATCCTGAGGTGAACGTGGTGATTCGCCACCGCGAGCATCCGTAAGTTTGCGTTCCGAGTGCGGTTGTTTTATTTCGCACTCTTCAAAATCAGGTTGCCCGTGCCAATGTTGTAGCCCTCGCTTTTGAAAATAATCTCTCCATTGGGATTGATGAGGAAAACAACCGGATAATTATCGCGGAAATATTGATCGGTGGTGGTGACAATGTTATCAAACCATTGATTTTCAATATCTTCAAGTAAAATAGATTG
>JAZQOJ010000118.1:0-50944 GCA_045627805.1 Bacteroidales bacterium | reverse complement strand
GCCGAAAGAAATCGGCACCACGTTCTTTGAAATATTGTAGAGAGAATTTAGTATAGGCAACCCAATAACCAAAGCGGCAATTTGTGACCATGTGCGCTCTCAATGTCGTCGGCAAAAATGAAAGATTCAGGGTCGTCTGCTATCTGGTCGTAGGTTTTATCGGCCCCGCCAATCTCAATGGTCCATCTCCCGTCTATGCGAAAGTCGCCAGCTTTTTTACTGTACTCCACGGTATGCCCGTATGCCAATTGACTCACGGCAAAGCATTCGCGGATGGTTCCTTTGTTTACCGACGTAGTGGCGAGCGCGTACATCAGGTTCGGGTTGTCAAGGTATATCTTGTCCGGTTTTTGCATCTTCTTGACGGAATTCAAGTCGCTGTACAGCAGTGCCAGTAGCTTGGCATCCTTCAAATGGCTGAGGTATTCCACCACCGTGTTTCGTTGTAAACCTATGGTATTCGCTAGTTTTGCGATGTCAACCTCAAAGGGGACCTGCTGCGACAGCACTGAGAGCAACGCTTTGAGTTTTCGGCAATTGGCTGGATCCACGTGGCGAAGTTGCGGCAATTCCACTTCAATGGCGTGCGAAATGGTTTGGTCTATCAGCGTGTAATAATCAATAGGGTTGGTTAGATAGTAAGGATAGTATCCCACTTTGAGATACTCGTGAAAATGCAGCAAGGGGCGGCACGCCTCATTGACTTGCGCCACGAAAGGATGAGGGTCGTTCAGTAGCTCTTCGAGAGAAGATTGCGGCAAGACAATGCCTTTATAGAATTGGAGATATTCCCTGAAGGAAAGACCAGGCATATCGTAGCCCACGCATCGGCGCGACAGGTCAGCATCGCCATCAATAAGACGCAAAGCCGAAGAACCGCTGAGGATGATTTGCAAGTCGGGATATGTTTCGGAAATCTCCTTCACTTCGCGGCTCCAGTTGGCATATTTATGGACCTCATCAAGTATCAGTAGCCGGCCACCGTGCTGGTGAAAGCGTTGCGAAACATCCAACAATTCGTGGGTGGCAAAATAGGTCCAATCAAGTGAACAATAGAGCACTTCCGAACTACCTGGTGCAAAATGCCGTTTCACAAATTGCTTGAGCAGAGTAGTCTTTCCCACGCCTTTTGCCCCGCGTATGCAAAGCATCGGCGCTTCCCAATTGATATGTTCCATATACCCTCTGACGATGTCCATTTTTGTGGAACGAAGTAGGGCTGTCGTCCGAAAAGTATTTCCATATTTTCAATTGATTTTGATTGTACGATTTGTTTTATTCTGCTTTTGGCAACAAGCATTTACTACAAGAAAATGCTTTCTATATAAAACATTTTCGACAACAAAAATACACTTATTTTTTGAAAAAACAATCCGGTACAAAATTTTTTCTCTGCAATACAATACATAGGTGGTTGCCGCAAGGCGACTGCTTATAAATACAGAATTATCCCTTTTAGTCTTGTTGATTTGTACGCCGAAAAAATTTCCTGATAATTTCCTTGAAATTTCCTGCGCATTTCCTATTTCACGCCGCAGGCGGCATTCGTCCATTCCACCATTTAACCGCATAACCGTTTCAACCATTATGCGAACATATCATTGTGGCATTTACAAGATGAAAGGGGATGATTCCGTATAAATATTCCCATGCGCGTCCACACTCCCGCAGAGAATATTCCTTAGCGCAGTACTTTTTCATTCGAAGTGAGTACTGCGCTTTTACTTCAGGAATATCCCTTTTTCGCCTTGCCGATTTGGGGCTTGCAAAATGAGCAAGCGGGAAAAGGAGAACTACGAGAAGTAGCATTTCCCATTAACTTATGGAGCTGCCCCACCCGCAGTCGCATTTGCCCAAGCCGAAAGAAATCGGCACCACGTTCTTTGAAATGTTGTAGGGGGAAATCACAAACAGCACGCCATCGGCATTGGAAAAAGCTCAACCTGCCCATCGTGGCTTGTATCTTTTGTATATAGCAAAACCCGTTGCCCGATGCGCGAAGAATATTTTGCACAAAAGGCATCCAATGACTTGTGAGTTCGATACCCCGACGATTTCACTTCAATCGGCACTATTTTCTCACCGCGCGACAGCAGAAAGTCAATCTCATAACTGTGAATGTCATCCTTCCGGAAGGTATGGTAAAACAGCTGATTGCCCGCCGAAGCTAACAACTGAGCCACCACGTTCTCGTAAACATAACCCAGATTTACTTCCAACTTGTCACTCAGAAGCTTCTGATAGAGGATGTTGTCGGCATACTGCTTGTCCCAAAAGGCCAATGAGACAAACAATCCCGTGTCGGCCAAAAAAATCTTGTATTGGCTTTCGTTTTTTGAAAGTGCGAGCCCCACATTAGGATCGTTCACGCCATATACCACATTTACTGTTTTACTGTCTTCCATCGCGCGGATAAATCCCACCATCGTATCCTCTTGCTGCGTGCCTATTGAATGATAGGGAACAAAACGCATGGCCGCCCGCGACAGCTGGCCTGGTACCGACATAAATAGTTTGCTGATTCGGCCACTGTCATCAATTTTCCGGAAATCTTCATCGTATAGTTGCAGGATTCTGCGTTTGACTGCGTCCACCTTTTGCAAATCCCGCGTCTCCAAATAGGTGTTGACGGCTTGCGGCATTCCGCCAATCAGTACGTAAAGACGGAATTCCCTCATTTTTGTACGCAATGCCGCCCCCAATGGCAACCGTTTATTGTAAAATGTCTGAAGCAGCGGCATCGTGGCAGTGTCGCCAAGCGCCCAACGGAATTCCTCGTAATCCATCGGAAACATCGTCACGCGCTCCTCTTCGCTGGGAATGGTTATGTCCTTGACATTCTTCTTGATACTGATGAGCGACCCCGTCTCAATATAGTCGTAGCGGCCATCTTGCACAAGGTATTTGATGGCTTGACGTGCGAACGGACATTGCTGCACTTCATCAAAAATTATAACAGACTTGCGCGGTACCAGCACCTTGTTGTAGGCGGCTTGCAGCGACAAAAAGAGGTAATCCAAATCTACAAGGTCTTCGAAAAGTGCTTTTGTCTGTCTTGACGCTTTATTGAAATCAATAAGCAGATAGGACTGATATTCGTTCATAGCAAATTGTTCCACGAGGGTGGATTTTCCCACACGTCGCGCCCCTTCAATCAGAATAGCGGTCTGCCCGTTGCTTTCCCTTTTCCAAGCAAGCAGTTTGTCGTACAATTTTCTTTTGAAAAGCTGTTCCATTTTCCAGTCATTTTATGGCTGCAAAGATACTGAAATAAACAATGCAATGATAATGATATTAAATTCCTCCAAAAAAATATTATTAAATTATTCAAATCCTCGTAAATTTTAATACGGGATAATTGAAATCCTCTAATTTATACCCGGTTTTTGTGCTCATTTTCCCTTGTCTTGTGGAGCTGGGCACCGCAGTCGCATTTGCCCAAGCCGAAAGAAATCGGCACCACGTTCTTTGAAATGTTGTAGAGAGAAAACTAAAATTTATTCATAGTGGAATTGAATCGTTTGCGAATGCTTGGTTTTGAGTTCTATGGTAGCACCTGCAACAAGAATCTGATGCAACATCTCTTCACTCAATGTGCTGATATCTACATCCACATCGCACAATTGGCGAATGATGTCGGGATAATTGCGTATTAACTGCATCCGTTGCGATAGAGCTTGTTTTGCTATCAATGGAAATGTGGAAAAGAGCTCTAACATCGAGGCGGTTTCATCAATTATGCCATTGCGAATAAAACTTTTTTGCCGGTCGCTAACCACTTCTCCCAAACCTTGCATCAACTCTTTGGAACTAATGCTCTTAACTTGTTCGGCACAAATATGAGCATATTCGGAGATTGACAACCCCGTTCGCAGTTGAACAATATTTTCGTTGATTTCGCAGCTTTGCTTGAGAAAGAACCAAATGTCAAACAAATCGCGTGGGGTTGAGCGTTCGCCTAAGGCACAAAGTTTGTGGGCAAACATATCGGGCATAGTCATCACTCGAATAGACGTACCTGCCAACGACTGCATTTCGTAATGGTTGTCGTAATGCCGCGCGCTGACTTCCACTTTCAGTTTTCTTTCTCCTTTGCCGTAATCCAAAACAAATATCGGACCATAGAACTTTTCGGCTTCGTCAACAATCTTCCCAAAACGAAGCAAAATAGTCTTCAGTTTAGTACAAACCGTTTTCTGCTGATTGTTATCCAATAGATTGAAATCTAAATCAGTAGAAAAACGGGGCAGGTTATGAAAGAACATTAATGAAGTTCCTCCTTTGAAACCTAAAAGCAAACTCAGCTCTTTGTCTTGAAAAATGGTCAGCAAAATTCGCGACATAATGAAACTGTGCTGTTGTGTGTTAATGGGAAGTGTTCTCATAGTAATTATTTTAATAGCGTAAGCGTTCGTTCAGTAAGTGCCCTGGATTGATAATTGGGTAATAACTGACTGACTATCTTTTTGTTAAGAATATGAAGATTGTCGAAATGACAATTGCCGGCGCTTAGGTAAAGTGTATCAAGGAAAGCACGTTCGGGGGTCGCAATGGCGTAGCCGTTTTCTAATTTTATGCCGTCGAAGGTGCACCACAATCGCGGATTAATCTGGCGAAATGAATAGATTTTGGCATCAATTTCTATGGTGCGATTCAAATAACTGATAGCGGTGATAGTGTCATCGTACTGAAATGTTATTCCCGCACGTTGCAATACGTATTCCATTGATAGGTAAGCGGGCGAAAAAACCGCACAAGCCATCTCTTTCTCGTCGTACGATAATTTGGTGTATATGCCGCGCCGAGGGTTCCGTATCTCTCCTTGCTTTGCATAATAATGCAGCTGCCCGGCAAGTCGGTTGCCATCACTTTCGCCACTTAGCATCACTAACGTTTGCATCGTAAATACTGTTTTATCGCTTTTCAGTATCAGTTTAAGGATATTGTTTTGCAAACTCATAATTAGATATTTTCTTATTTTCAGTTCGCAAAAATACACTTATTTTTTGAAAAAACAATCCGGTACAAAATTTTTTCTCTGCAATACAATACATAGGTGGTTGCCGCAAGGCGACTGCCTATAAATACAGAATTATCCCTTTTAGTCTTGTTGATTTGTACGCCGAAAAAATTTCCTGATAATTTCCTTGAAATTTCCAGCGCATTTCCTATTTCACGCCGCAGGCGGCATTCGTCCATTCCACCATTTAACCGCATAACCGTTTCATCCATTATGCGAACATATCGCTCCCATCATTGTGGCATTTACAAGATGAAAGGGGATGATTCCGTATAAATATTCCCTCACCCGCCCACACTCCCGCAGTGAATATTCCTTAGCGCAGTACTTTTTCATTCGAAGTGAGTACTGCGCTTTTTATTTCAGGAATATCCCTTTTTCGCCTTGCCGATTTGGGGCTTGCAAAATGAGCAAGCGGGAAAAGGAAAATCGCCAAGCCACTCCCGCGCACCTCGCTCAAAGCGGACCAATTCGGACCAAACGACTTATTCCTTTATCCTTTATTTTTGCAGCACATTTTAAAAGGGAAAGAGTTCCTGTTGTATAACCAAAATTTTAAATTATGAAAAAATTATTGACTTTTATGATGATTGGAATTTTTTGCTTTGCAATGATTTCTTGTGGTAGCAAGGCAGATCGTTTGGAAAAGAAAATTGACAAGTTGGAAGCTGAAATGGATCAGCTGGAAGATGAGTACGACGAGACGGAATCGGTCTCGAAAAAGACAAAGATCCTGAAAAAGATGCAGAAACTCGACGAGGAATGGGAAAAGCTGACCGATGAATTGGACGAACTGGAAGATGCGGAACTCGGCTATTCCGATGACGAAGATGACGATTTCTAAGAGCGAATTACTTTCTTTATTACATTATATTATTAACCAAAAAATCAAAATTATGAAAAAGTTTTTATTTATCGCTGTTGTAGCGTGCTTCCTTTTTTCCGCTTGCGGCGGCAACAAGGGTGAAGAACAAAACAAGACCATTGCGGCTTCCAGTGTGAAAAAATCCGGAGTGCATAGCGACCTGCTGAATGTCAGCGGGGAGGTCAAAATCTTGCTGGTAAAGGTTTCCGACGACGGTTGGGCGATCAATGCCATCATTCCCGTTCAGAACGCCGGTAAGTGGAGTGAGGTGCCCGACACGGATGAGAATGCGAGCAGATATTACAAGCCGTCAATGGGCAATCTGAGTGTTGAATTCCTTGATGCCAACGGCGCAGTCATCGACTACGATGTGGATCCGGATTGGAGCGTGGTGGAAAGCGTTCTTCCGTCGGAAGAAACCAAAACGGAGGATATGATGGTGAAACCTCTTTGGAACAGAGGCATCCCTTACAAGGAAGCATTGGAGAAGTATAACAAAATTCAAGGCATTTCCCTTAAAAAGATGGAATTGTCGCAAGTGTATTCCGCCAGCGGCAGTAGCAGTTCCAGTAGCAGCTCCAGTTCAGATGATGACGACGACGACGATGTTGATTACGATGAGGAACTCGACAAGGCGGTTGACAGTTACAACAAGGCAGTGAAAGCCGCATCCAAAACGCTGGACGCGTACAAGGACTTGTACGATGCGTTAGATGATTAAAAACACATTTATCAATTTATTATTAACCCAAAAATTATTATTATGGAAAACACGAACTTGAATCCCGCCCCTTTTGGCGTAGCAGCATTGGTTTTAGGCATTGCATCTCTGGTTACAGGATGTTTAATGGTTGGCTTAGTATTGGGTATCGTAGGCCTGGTACTCGCGAACAAGGGAATTAAGGAGGTGCGTCTGGCTCCGGAAATGTATAGCGGTGTCGGTATGCTGAATGCGGGCCGCACGATGTCCATTATTGGAATCGTTCTGGGCGCAATCAATACCTTGGTCGGAATCATTATGATGGCCGTTACTGGTGGAAGCATCCTCTGGATAATGGATCTGATCGAAGATGTAATGTAATAACTGATAACAATTTGAAAGCGATATTCTGAAAGGGATATCGCTTTTTGCTTTTATGATGGAAGAATTTATTGACAAGTGGGCTCACAATATGTTTCCGTGCATTTACAAGCAGCTGTTCGGCTTCGATTGCCCGTTTTGTGGCTTGCAGCGTGCGGTCATAGCACTTCTCAGGGGGGATGTTAAAAGCAGTTTCATTTATTATCCACCGCTGATTCCTCTTCTCATCAGTTTGTTTTTGATTCTCTATCTATATCGCTGCAAATCGGCGAAAGCGATGAAAGTTGTGCTGATAGCCGATTCAGTGATTGTTTTCTTTTCTTGTTTAATTAAAAACCTGATGTTGTTTTGCTGATATTGTCTTTGATATTGTGGAGCATTTGGCGGAAAGTTGCCAGAAAAAACAAAAAAAGCACGCGTCCGCGTGCTTTTTTTTGATGTGCGTGCCGACTATCGGGTGAGCAGCACTTTCTCGCTGTCGAGCGCTTTGCCGTTCTGCGTCATTCGTACCAGGTACATCCCCGGTGCTGCCGCCGTCAGGTCTATTTTAACGCTTTCGCCCTCCATTCGCTGGCTCCTCACCAGCTTGCCGTAAATGTCGAACACTTCAATCTCAACATTGCCCGGCTGCGGAGCGGAGACAGTGAAAACGCCTTTCGTCGGATTCGGGTAAATGCGCATCAGCGGAACTCCGTTTTCTGCCACTCCACTGGGCTCGACTTCCACGCAGTCGGTCGTGTCAACGCAACCCTGATAGGTGATCACGCAGGCATAGTTGCCTCTCACTTCCGGTGTGAAGGTAGAGGAAGTCTCTCCCGGAATGAGAACGTTGCTGTCGCAATTAATCCATTGGTATTCAGCATTTTCTTGAACAACTTCCAGCCGATCGGTGCCTTCGGGCGTCCCGTACCACTCAATCTCGGTGTCAATCGTCGTCACGGTCAAGTACAACGTCACGATCGAGTCGCAACCGTTTTGAGTCAAAAATTGGAAGTGGTAAGTCGAAAATTGCGGCGTTCCGATTTCAAAAACCGTGTCGTTGTAGGTGTAGGGCAGGTCGCTTCCGCAAATGACGATGCTGTCGGATGTTGCAACCGATTGGTTGATGGTTAAATGCAAGGTCACCACACTGTCGCAGCCGTTTTCAGCCGTAAAGGTCTGCGTGAAATCGCCGCTTTCGGTATAGGTTTCGTTGTTCCAAGTGAATGATTCACAGTCGGTTTGACTGAATTCGGTTTCAACGGGCAGGTTGATGGTGAGGTGCAAGGTCACCACACTGTCGCAGCCGTTTTCCGCCGTAAAGGTCTGCGTGAAGTCGCCGCTTTCGGTATAGGTTTCGTTGTTCCAAGTGAATGATTCACAGTTGGTTTGACTGAATTCGGTTTCAACGGGCTGGTTTACGGTAAGAGTCAGGTTCACGATGCTGTCGCAGGTGCCAGGTCTCTCAATGACGTTTGAGTAGGTGTGAACGCCAGCTTCCGGCAGCGTGATGTTGAATCCGTTTTCCAAATAACTATTTCCTTCGCAGATGGTCGCCTCAATATTATTAACGGTTTCGGTGCCGATGGTGAGGTGCAGGGTTACAGTGCTGTCGCAGCCGGCCATAGTCTGCAAATGAAGGGTGTAATCGCCCGCGGCGTTTTCGTTGAATCCGTTGGCATTGTAGGTCTCTCCCTCACAGATTTGTGCGTGGATTTCCGAGGTGGCGGGGCGGTTCAGGGTCAGTTGCAGGGCCAGCGTGTCTTGACAGCCGTGCTCGTTTTCCTGATATACCTCGTACAGGCCGGAGCGGGAGTAGGTTTCGCCGCTCACTTCCCAGAGGTATTCCTCACCGCATTCCGCGATTTCGTACAATGTATATTGGCCGTTGAAGATGGTGAGGTGCAGGGTTACGGTGCTGTCGCAGCCCGTCTCGCTTTGCAGCGTTCTCTCGTAAATGCCTGATTCGGTGTAGATTTCATTGAGCCAGGTGAAACTGGTGCAGGCAGAATCTTCAATTTCTGTGTTGTAGTTGGGATTGACGGTCAGATTGAGATATACGATGCTGTCGCAATCTGTGGCATTGGTGAGATATTGAGCGTATTGACCTTCAGTGGATTCGTTGAACCCGTTTTCGTTGTAAATCTCGCCTTGGCAGATGGTGGCGTTGAACACGATGGTGTCGGGGTGGTTCACGGTGAGCAACACGGCGCTGGTGTCGGTGCAGCCGTTTTCGCCCGTTTCAAAATGGAAGTATTCGCCCGATTCGCTGAGCGCCTCTCCGTGCCAGTCGTAGGTTTCACCTTCGCCTAAGCACACGCTTTCAATGCTTTCGGCAAAATTCCCGTGCAGAATGGTCAGATTCAGTGTCACTACGCTGTCGCAGCCCGCCGCATTATGGAAGATCTGTTCGTAAATTCCTGATTCCGTGTAGGTGATGCCGTTCCATTCGTAAGCTCCGCAGGTGGTGTTTTCAAGTTCCGTGCGTGAAGTTTGGCGAATCTGAATGTCCCACTTTTCGTAAACGGGACACGGATTCATAAAGTCGTCGTAATTCTCCAACAGCAATTCTGTCGATTCGGTATATTCGATGCCGTTCAAAACGTACGAGTCGCAAGTGTCGATGTGGTGCTCGATGGTGTCGGGCGTTGCGAATTCAAGATTCAAAATATAGTAGGTCGAGCAGTAGTTTTCCGATTCGGCGAGGAAAGTGTGCGTGCCAGCCACGTCGGTTTGGAAGTAGTCGTTCTCGTAAGTCATTCCTTCGCAGAGCGTTTCGTCTAAAACGACGGTGTCAACGGGAATGCAGGTATAGAGGATGTCGCCGGTCAGGTAGCCGATGAGAATGCTGTCAACGTAGTTTGCGCCTCCGGCTAACGACAAGTAGAAATAGTTGGCATCGTCAATCGCGTCCACGTACCAGGCGGCAACGGAGGAAGCGGCCAGCGTTTGCGGTTCAAGCGCGACACCTTCCGTAGTGAAATTGTTCTCGTTAAGAGGATTTTCGGAAACGTAGGGAGTCCAGGGGCGGGGAGTGGAGATGCTTTCGGCGCCGAAGATGATGATGTCGGAAATGCGTCCGGGAACGGCAGTCTCGTTGTAAGGATGCGGCTGGCTGGAGTTGCGCATTTGCATACAATTCGCGTTGGTGAAAAGGTCGGCCCAGCCGGAAATCACGGTGCCGTTGATTTCGCTGACCGCCGTCCATTGGTCTGGAGTGCCGTACGCTGCCACCGTGTCGAAGTCGGCGCGGCTGATGATGAAATAGTCGTTCTCCAAATTCTGTCTGCTGGCGAAAACGGCGTGGAAGGTGGTGTCGGAAGTCGGCGTGAAGGTGGAGAAGAATTCGGGATGTGTGGAGGAGGTCCCATCAAAGGAAGTCAGCGCCCAACCAGCGAATTCGAGCCCCTTGCAGCCATCAATCGGCTCCAGCAGAAGCGGCTCCTGACCTTCGAGGAAATGGACCGTCGCCACAGCTTCTTCGTAACCGTCAACCACGAAAGTGATTGTATATTCTTCTGGTTCAACTTGCTGAATGTCAGTGGTATTTGAATATCCTGTGCCGAATTCGTTGGTGGCGTAGGCGCGCACGTGATAGGTGTTGAAGCCCAGCTCAGCCAGACGGTACGAGAAGTCGGTGCCGGGCTCAATGCTGTTGCCGACCTCAACAACCGTGCATTCGCTGCTGCTGATTTCAGGTTCGGTATTGGTGACGCTGTACACGAAACCGTAGCTGAGCATCGTGCATTGCGCGTCCGTTGAGGCGATCTGGCTGGCGAACAGCATATCTCGTTCGTCAATCGTGGCCGAGCAGTTGCCCAGCACAGGCGTCGTGCTGCATTCGGTGGCGGCGTTTTCCAGGTCGGAAATGCTGCGCGGGAAAATTTCATACACTCCGTTGTAATCGTACAAAACGCCCGTGATGTCCTGTGCTAAAACAGGAATGCTCTCGCCAATCAGGTCCAGATCGTTGTATTTGACACCCATCTTCGGATTCTCCTCGCCATTCAGGTTGTAATATTTGTTGTAGGCAAAAGTGTCCACTCCATTGATGGGATTGATGATGACGTTAGCGAGCGTAATTAATTGTGCTTCAAATGTTTCGTAATTCTCGCGAAGCTCGTCAAGGGTGAGCGTGGTCGGCGCAACCGCATTGCCCTGGCTGACGGGTGCGCCGGGACTGACTGCTGGCACGAATTGAAGCATTCCATTGTAGTTTTGCAAGGTTCCAATCAGGTTCGTCATAGCGTCGCCCATAATGTAGGGCTCGCTGATGATTCCGTTCGGGTCGTCGATGAGGATGCCGCCTGTGGCGTCCTGTATGTACTTGTTGTGGCGGCTGCTGTTGGCGAATGTCACGATGGCGGTTCCGGTCAGGCGGTAGAGCGTGGTGGCATCGGCTTCCACACTGCGGAGCATTGCAATGTTTTCAGCGTCAATGATTTCAGGAAAATTGTAGGTCGCTGAAGCCACGTTGCTCACATCGGATCCCAAAATGGCGATGGCTTTCAGCGTGGTCGTTGTGGAAATCTCAATCGGCGCATTGTAGGCCGTCGATGCGGCGGTCGGCTCCGTGCCGTCGGTCGTGTAATGAATGGTGGCACCTTCGGTTTCGCAGCTCATCGAAACGCTGACGGGAGCATAATAGGTTCCGCCCGCGGGAGTGAAAACCGGGTGGGCGACGGCTGCGTTGTCGGTGTAGCGGTAAAAGCGGGTGTCGGTATTGCCTATGTTGACAGTGCTGTCCGAATAGCAGCGCCAGTTGCTGTTGTCGTACACGCCGACATATCGGCTGGTAGCGGTGTGGTAAAGCCAGCGGTTGTGCCAGGTGAAGTGCTTGTTGGCGTTCGTTCCCACTCTCACGCCGTTGTTGGTAGAGGTACAGTAGAGCCAGCTGCCTGTGCTCCCGTTCGGATAGAAAACGTAGCCGTCGGTGCCGTTCCCGCTGATGTTCCATTTCAGGTTGTCGGCCACGTCGCCAACGAGTTGCGTGTTGTCGCCGCTAAGCGTGATGGAAACGGCTGAGGGAGCGGATCCCGTTCCGTTGCTGTTGCTCATCGCACGTCCGCTTGAGAGATCAACAATGACAAACACGTCGGTAGGGGAGAGCTCTTCAATGGGAACCAGGTCCCAGGTTTGCGCTGTCGCACCGAGTGTCAGCAGACAGCAAAAAATCGCCAAAGCGTACTTCATTTTTGAAATCATAGATGTTTTCATAAAATTATTATTTATTAAATTATTAATAATCAATATTATATAATGGGAAATAATTATTTTAGTAACTTTGCAAAGTTACTAATTTTTTTTAAAATTATCCCTTTCCGTTTTGCGGATTTGGCTTTTTTAAGCAGGTCCCGATATTAACCGTTTGACCGCATAACCGTTTTCAACTTCTCACAACATTATGGGAAGTTGCCCAAGGTTGCAAGCTCTAAATTGACAAAGTGGAAAGTGGATGTCCCGCACCCATTTCCCACTTTGCTCTGAATTTAAGTTCTAAGTTGTAAGCCGTTATCTCAGCGCGCGCAAGATGTCAAGCCCATTGGCGTAAATGAGCAGTGCCAGCAACAGCACGAATCCGATCGTGTTGGCATATCCGATGAACTTGTCGCTCGGCTTTTTGCGAGTGATCATTTCCACCAGAATGAACAGGATGTAGCCGCCATCGAGTGCAGGGATGGGCAGGAAGTTCATAAAGGCCAGAATGACAGCCAGAAATGCGGTCATATTCCAGAATATCTGCCAGTCCCAAGTCTTTGGGAAAATGCTTCCGATAGTGCCGAAGCCGCCCAGCTGCGTGGCTCCTTCCTTGGTGAAGACCAGCTTGAACTGCTTCACATAGTCGCCCAGCGTGCTGAACCCTTTCGCAATGCCCGTGGGAATGGACTCGAAGAAGTTGTATTCTACGTGTTTCGGTTCCAGAAGCTGAGCCGGAAGTGCGACGCCAACTCCCATCATCCCACTCTCGTTCAGGGTGACCAGCGCAGTGTCGGTCTGACTTCCACGCAGGTAGGTGATTTTCACTTGCTTGTTGGGCTGGCTTTTCAATAATTTGAAATAGTCGTAATATGCGATTATCGTGCTGTCATTCAGCGAAGTGAGACGGTCGCCCTTGCACAGTCCTGCCTTTTGGGCGGGTGAGTCGGCAAGAACTGAGTCGATGATGAAAGGCACGTTGAACTGACAAACGTACTGCTCGCTTCTTTCGGAGCCGATGACCTTCTGCGGGAACTCCTTGTCAAGATAAATGGTCACGGTGTCGGTGTACTCAGTGCTGTCGGTGCCGCGCAACACTTTTACGCGCTGGCAGCCGTCGATGAGCACCATTGTGGTGAAGTCGCCCAAGCGTTCAAAGGTCTGCCCGTCGGCGGAAATGATTTTGTCGCCAGTCTGGAAGCCGGCTTCCGTGGCCGCTTCTGAGAAGTACATTCCGTATTCGGCATTGCTCATCGGGATGAAGTCTTCGCCCCAAGTGAACAGGATGGCCACATAGAGGATGAGCGCGGACACGAAGTTGACAAGCACGCCTCCGAGAATGATGAAAAGCCGTTGCCAGGCGGGCTTGGTGCGGAACTCCCACGATTGCGGCTCAGCCGGGAGCTCGCCCGGCTTGGTCGTCTCGTCCACCATTCCCGCAATGGAGCAGTAGCCGCCCAGTGGCAGCCAGCCGATGCCCCATTCCGTGTTGTCGGGATGCTCCTCGAATTCCTTCGGCGACTGGCTTGAGAAGAAGCTGAAATGCCACTTCCCGTCGTATTTCTTGGCTCGCAACAGTGAGATGCCGGGATTGAAGAAGAGGTAGAACTTTTCCACGCGGGTCTTGAACAGGCGGGCGAAGCAGAAATGCCCGAACTCGTGCGTGATGACGAGGAATGATAAGCTGACGATGAGTCCGATGATTTGTGTAGTAATGCCCATTTGATTTGTTTATTGTTATTTGTTAAAATTCTGATTGATAAATAGTTTCGTCTCCTTGTCGATTTGCAGGTACTCGTCCACCGAGGTGGGCCGGCAGAAGGCCGCACGCTCCAGCGACTCCTCGATGATGCGGGGAATGTCGTAAAATCCGATTTTGTCGTGCAGGAAGAGCGCGACGGCGGCTTCGTTGGCCGCGTTCAGCACGCAGGGCATACAGCCCCCCTGGCGCGAGGCCTCGAAAGCGAGGTCAAGGCACGGGAAGGTGTCCCTGTCGGGCTCTTCGAAGGTGAGCTTGCCGATTTCGGGCAGACTGAGGCGCGGGAAATGGTTCGGCATACGGTCGGGGTA
Organism: Bacteroidales bacterium; assembly: GCA_045627805.1. GTDB lineage: Bacteria > Bacteroidota > Bacteroidia > Bacteroidales > WCHB1-69 > UBA1756. The sequence continues at coordinate 36,733 of JAZQOJ010000118.1, read as the reverse complement.
GGTGAGGGCGTACTGTATCGGCAGCTTCATATCGGGCAGCCCTAACTGCGCTTTCACCGAGCCGTCCTCGAACTGTACCAGCGAGTGTATGATGGACTGCGGATGCACCACCACGTCGATTTTTTCGAGCGGAACCGAGAACAGCCACTTCGCCTCAATCACTTCCAGCCCCTTGTTCATCAGGGTCGCGCTGTCAATGGTGATTTTGGCACCCATCGTCCAGTTGGGGTGCTTCAGGGCCTGCTCCTTGGTCACCGACACGAGCTCGGCGCGCTTCTTCCCACGGAAGGGCCCGCCGGAAGCGGTGATGATGATTTTCTCAATGGGATTGTGGAAATCGCCCGCCAGCGACTGGAATATGGCGGAGTGCTCCGAGTCAACGGGGTACAGGTTGACACCGTTCTCGTAGGCCGTGCGGGTCATCAGCTCGCCCGCTACCACCAGCGTCTCTTTGTTGGCCAGTGCGATCTGCTTGCCTGCCTCAATGGCCTTGAAGGTCGGAGCCAGTCCTGCAACGCCCACGATTGAGGAGAGAACCACGTCCACGCAGCCCATCGTCACGGCATCTTCCAAAGCTTTCGCGCCGCAATATACTTTGACATCATCATTCCAAAGCGCTTGCTTCACGTATTCGTAGCGGCTCTCGTCGCCAATCACCACCACGTTGGGCTGGAATTCCTTCGCCTGCTGGATGAGCAGGTCGGCGTTCGAGTGGGCCGTGAGCACCTCCACCTGGAGCAGGTCGGGGAACTGGCTCGCAACTTCCAGCGCCTGCGTGCCAATCGAGCCGGTGGAACCCAGGATCGCAATCTTTTTTCTTTCTTTCTCCATTGAATTTATTTTGATATGAAACACGTTAGCAATCAATGGGTTAACGCTTTCGTATCTTTTAAAATTAAAGATGCAAAATTACGAATTATTTTTGAAAAACAGCCGATGGCTTGAAATAATTTGCGAAAGCGGGATAGGACTTGCTAACGCATTTGAAATCAGAAATCTGAACGTCGTACCGAAGGGAGAGGAGGGCGGCCGCCATCGCCATCCGGTGGTCGCCGCGCGTGTTCAGTGCGTGCGTTTGTTTCGTGACGGGCTCCCGGAGATGTCCGCAAACGATGAGGGTGTGGTCTCCGAAGATGGTCGTCGGGGCGAAGGCCGACAGCATTTCTCCCAAAGCGGCAAGGCGGTCGGATTCCTTGTGGCCCAGATTCTGCAACCCGCGCAGGGTGAGGTTGAACGGGTAAAGCACGGCGGCCGCAGCCAGCACCGGCGCCAGGTCGGGCGCATCGCGGAGGTCGATTTCGCGCTCCACAATGTCGCGGCGACCTTGGTCCTCGATGCGGATCCCGTCAGGGAACTCGCGCGTGGCGATGCCCAGGTCGCGGAAGAAATCGGCCACAATTTTGTCGCCCTGAAGCGTGTCTGTTTTAAGGTTTTTTAAGAATAGGAATCCCGCATCCGGCGTGCCGGCTAAAAAGGCGTACCACACCGCCGCACTGCTCCAGTCGGCTTCGTCGGCAGGCAGCCCTCCTTGCTGAAATACCTCAACCATTTGTTTAGTCATATTAATGTAAGGCATTGATGGAGCGTTGTTTGGCGTGATGTTCAATTTCTGTAGTCCGATGCGGTTCCCAATAAGCAGGAGCGCGCTGGCAAACTGGCTGCTCGTAGTGCAGTCGATGGAAAGCTCTTCGGCGCGGAGGCACCGGCCGTGAATCAGCCATCCGTTTTCACATTTTTTAATGCTCGCTCCAGCGTTGCGCAGGCATTCAACAAGGGGCAGTATGGGGCGTTGCAACAGCCGCTTTGTCCCTGTGACGCGCCAGTGTCCGGGCGTGGCGGCCGCTACGGCGACCAGGAAACGGTAGGCGGCTCCGCAGTCGTGAACGTACAGCGTCGTGACGCGGCTGGGCGATGCGTACTTCATTGCCGACAGCGCGTGCGCCACCGTCTTCACGTCTTCCGAATCACTGTCGTAAACGGATGGCAACTCTCTGTTTCCCAGAAAGATGAGAATCATTTTCCGGATGAGAACGCTCTTGGAGCGGTTGAGTTCGATTTCTTGTCCGTCGCAGATCTCAAGCATATTTTCGACCTTTTATTACCCACTTTTCCTGATTCGGCAAAATTACATCAAATTATTGGAAATGCTGTTGCCATAGCGGGATTTTTTTTAGCAAAAAATCATTGTGCTCATAACCGCATAACCGTTTAGCCGTTTAACCCATTAACCCACTCATATTTCCCGTTGCCAGAAGTCGCTTCAAGTTTCAATCTATATAATCATCAAGGCGAAAGTAGATAAATTAATAAAATCAATGTTAAAAGTTGGGAAGTTTCAATATTTTTTTGTATTTTTGCAGACAAATATTTAATTTATGGCGAAAAAGAAGATTTTGTATATTACGCCCGAGGTATTTCCTTATATGCCAGAGAGTTACATCTCAAACCTTTGTCGTTACCTCCCTCAGGGGATTCAGGAGCGCGAGAACGAGATCCGCACTTTTATGCCGAAGTTCGGCTGCATTAACGAGCGCCGCAATCAGCTGCACGAGGTGATCCGGCTTTCGGGGCAGAACATCATCGTGGACAATTCCGACAACCCGCTCATCATCAAGGTGGCCTCGCTGCAGGTCGTCCGCCTGCAAGTCTATTTTATTGATAGCGAGGACTATTTCAAGCGGAAACAGGTGTACCGCGACACCGACGGGAATTTCTTCGCCGACAACGACGAGCGGATGATCTTCTTCGCCAAGGGCGTCATCGAGACGGTTCGCAAACTGGGCTGGGCTCCCGACATTGTTCACTGCCACGGCTGGATTACGGCGCTTGTCCCGATGTTCATCAAAACCTGCTACAAAGACAACCCGCTTCTACAGGACTGCCGCATCGCGTATTCCGTGTACAACGACCAGTTCCCGGAAACGTTTAGCGATCGCCTTGCCAAGAAGTTAGTGGGCACCGGCATCGACGAGCAGTTCGTGGGTGGCCTGGAAGAGCCGACTTATGCGGCCCTGATGCGCAAGGCGGCGGAATTCTCCGACGCGGTCGTCATCGCTCACTCCGGCGCCGACCCCGCCGTGGTGGAGGACCTCAAGTCCTATCCGCGCCTCAAGTTCGAGCACCCGATGGACACCATCCCCGACATTTACGTCGAACAATACGACAACTTCTACGACTCTTTAATGGAAAAGGCACCCATAACCTTCTAACACAATGAATTACCGTTTTTCCGTACTGCTTTTCGTACTCGCCATACTCGTCTGCGGCTGCAAAAAAGACATTGATGTGATTGGACTCGGCCTCCAGGGCGACGAGGACCTGCTCAACGCCGATTTCATCGAAGTCCCCATCGAGGCCTATTCAATGCTTGAGGATTCCATCAATACCAAGAATCTCCTGAACAATGTCGTTGGTGATATCCTCGACCCTGTTTTCGGACGGACGTCCGCTGGATTCTGCACACAGTTCGCCTTGTCGGGCACCAATATGAAATTCAAGGATACGGATGTCCTCGACTCCGTGGTGCTCACGCTCCAGTACTCCGGCTTTTTCGGCGACACGCTTTCCGCTATGAGCTTCGAAGTGTACCAGCTCGCTGCTCCGCTCAGCGCCTCCGCCTATTACAGCTGCGATGACCAGCCGGAAGTGTCGGGCGACAACCTCGTCTATTCCGCCTCTCCCGTCCACGTCAAGCCGAATGCGCCTGTCCATCTCGACACGGTGACCAACACGGCCCATTTGCGCCTCCGCCTTGACGACTATTTCGGAGAAGGGCTGATGGGGCTCGGCAATGCCGCTCTGTCAACGACTTCCAGCTTCCAGAATGCTTTCAACGGACTGTGCGTGCGTGCGCACCGAGCTGGCGGCGGCGCGGGCAACCTCTCGTACATCAGTCTCACCTCCGCTATGTCGGGCATTACCATTTATTATCACGAAGCCAACACCTACAAGAAATACACGTTCCCCGTGTCAACTGCGTGCACGCGCTACAATTTCTACACGCACGACTATTCCCAGGGGGATGCGGACTTCCGCGCTCAGGTGCTTGACGGCAATCGGGAATTGGGACAGCAGAAGCTTTATGTGCAGCCCACCGCCGGCGTGCGCACCCGCGTGGACCTTGCCCAGCTGGATTCGCTTCTCGGCAATAAGAATGTCGTCATTAACCGTGCTGAACTGATCCTTACGGACATTAGCGCCGACGCGTCCTATTTCTTCCAACCTTACAACCTGTCTTTGCAGGTTGTAAATGCGGTAGGACACGGCGTCTCTTATACGCCCGACGACGCGTCTTATACTTCAACGAGCTATTTTGGAGGCATTTACGATAAGACGAGCAAGGAGTATCGTTTCCGCATCACGAACTATGTGCAGCAAATCCTGAAAGGTACTGCTGCCGGAAAGCAGTTGAACGTGGTGATCAGCGGTGCGGGTGTTCGCGGCAATCGCCTCGTGTTCAGGGGCACCGACCCCGGTTTCTCCGACCGTTTCCGCTTGGAAGTTTATTATACTGAGTATTAATAGATTGAGAGGAGTAAGTCCCCCCGATTCAACCATTAACCTGAAATTTTTGAATTATGTGTGGAATTGTAGCTTATACAGGATGTAAGGACGCATATCCGATTCTGATAAAGGGCCTGAAACGTCTGGAGTACCGTGGCTACGACAGCGCCGGCGTGGCTTTGTCGCAGCAGCAGGGAATCGCATTATATAAATGTAGGGGGCGTGTGGCGGAGTTGGACGAGATGTGTGCCGAGAAGAACACTGCTGCGCACACAGGTATTGGTCATACCCGCTGGGCGACTCACGGGGAACCGAGCACAGAGAACGCTCACCCACATTTGTCGGAGGACGGACAGCTGGCCATCATCCACAACGGCGTGATTGAGAACTATTTAGTGCTGAAACAGGAACTGGTCAGCCGTGGCTATCAGTTCAAGAGCGACACTGATACGGAAGTGCTCGTGCATCTGATTGAGGATATTTTCAAAAAGGAAGAAGTCTCTCTTGCAGAGGCGGTCCGTATGGCGCTTGCAGGCGTTGTGGGCACTTACGCCCTTGCCATTCTGTCGGCCGCCGCTCCCGACCAGCTGATTCTGGCGAAGAAAGGCAGCCCGCTGCTGATTGGCGTTGGCGACAACGAGTTCTTCATCGGCTCCGACGGTGCGCCCATCGTGGAGTACACTAAAAAAGTGGTCTATCTGGAAGATGGCGACGTGGCGGTTGCAATTCCTGGCAAGAGGTTGGAAATCAGAAATATAAATGAAAAGGGGAAGAAACGTCCCTATCTTCAGAAATTGGAACTCAATCTCGATCAGTTGGAGAAGGGCGGTTTTGACCACTATATGCTGAAGGAGATTTTCGAGCAGCCGAAGGCCATCCGTGACAGTATGCGCGGGCGTTTGAACGTCAAGAAGGACGTGGTGTCGTTGGGCGGCATTATTGAATATGAGACGAAGATGATGAATGCCCGCCGCTTCATTATGGTGGCTTGCGGCACGTCGTGGCACGCGGCAACCGTTGCCGAGTACCTGTTCGAGAATCTGGTGCGCGTGCCTGTTGAAGTGGAATACGCATCAGAATTCCGTTATCGCAACCCGATCATTTACGAGGATGACGTCGTGATCGCCATTTCCCAGTCGGGCGAAACCGCCGACACGATAGCTGCTGTTGAGCTGGCCAAGAGCCGTGGCGCAACCGTCATCGGTATTTGCAATGTGGTGGGCTCGACATTGGCCCGCGCTACTCACGCCGGCTCCTATACGCACGCCGGTCCTGAAATTGGTGTGGCATCTACAAAGGCGTTCACCGCGCAGGTTACCGTGCTGACTTTGATGGCTTTGTGCCTCGCACGCAAGAAAGGAAATCTCGCTCTCTCCGAATACCATCAGATTATCAATAACTTAGAGGAAATTCCGGCCAAGGTAGGGGAGGCATTGAAACTGAATGAGCAGATTCAGGAAATCGCTAAGAGTTTTGTTGACAAGCGCAATGCCATTTATCTGGGGCGCGGCATCAATTTCCCAGTGGCGCTGGAGGGCGCTCTGAAATTGAAAGAGATCTCCTACATTCACGCGGAGGGCTATCCTTCAGCTGAAATGAAGCACGGTCCCATCGCTTTGATTGACGAGGAGATGCCTGTCGTCGTATTGGCCACTGAACAAGAGACTTACGAGAAAACTCTTAGCAATATTCAGGAAGTCATCGCCCGAAAAGGCAAGATTATCTCCATCGTGACCCGCGGCGACGAGTATGTGAAGTCGATGTCGGATTACTGCATAGAGATTCCTGAAACGCTGGAGCTGCTCACCCCGCTGATTTCGTGCATCCCTTTGCAACTGCTCGCGTATCACGTGGCCGTTTTGCGCGGATGTAACGTTGACAAGCCCCGCAATTTGGCAAAATCAGTTTCCGTAGAGTAATGAAGTGCAAGATTGTCAATCGCTCCCCTTATCCGTCGCCCCGCTATGCAACGGAATTGTCAGCTGGCGTTGACCTGGTTGCGAATGTATCTAATTCACTGACTCTTAATAGTTTGGAACGAGTTGTGGTGCCAACGGGGATTAGCATTGAATTGCCCGCCGGTTATGAGGCGCAGGTGCGTCCGCGGAGTGGTTTGGCCGCCCGAAATGGCATCACCGTCCTCAACAGCCCTGGCACGATAGATGCCGACTACCGCGGCGAAATCGGTGTGGTCTTGGTGAACCTCTCCACAGAGCCCTTCACCATACAGCCCGGCGATCGAATTGCGCAGTTGGTTGTCGCCCGGCACGAAAGAGTTGAATGGATTGAAGCGTCGCAACTGGATGATACACAGCGCGGTAGCGGCGGCTTCGGTAGCACTGGAACCAAATCATAACACAACCTTAACCTTTATATTTCAATGAAAATCCATTTTATCGCTATTGGTGGCAGCGCTATGCATAACTTGGCCATCGCTCTCCATTTGAAAGGATACCAGATCACGGGTTCCGATGACGAAATTTTCAATCCGGCTAAGGGACGGCTGGAAAAATACGGACTCCTCCCTGACAGCATTGGCTGGAATCCCGATAAGATTACTGCCGACCTGGATGCTGTAATTCTGGGAATGCACGCTCGCGAAGACAATCCTGAATTGCTGAAAGCCAATGAGTTGGGAGTAAAAGTCTATTCCTATCCGGAGTTCTTGTATGAGCAAAGCAAGGACAAATTGCGCATTGTAGTGGGCGGTAGCCACGGCAAAACTACGATTACCGCGATGATTTTGCACGTGCTGCAATATCATAAAGTGAATTGCGATTATATGGTGGGAGCGCAGCTCGCCGGTTTCGAGGTGATGGTGAAACTGTCTCACGATGCTAAGATTATGGTGATGGAAGGTGATGAATACCTCACTTCTCCTATTGATCGCCGCTCTAAATTTCATTTGTACAAGCCGAATGTGGGCATTATCAGCGGCATCGCCTGGGACCATATCAACGTTTTCCCGCAGTTCGATATGTATGTGGAACAGTTCCGCATCTTTGCTCGAATGATTGATCAGAAATTTATCTATTGTGCTGATGATGAAAATGTTAGAAAGATAGGGGAGGAGAGCACCGTTGCCACGGCGCCGTACTCCGTTCATCCGTACGTCATTCGCGAGGGCGTGAATTATTTGCAAACTCCGAATGGCGAAGTCCCCTTGCAGATTTTTGGCAAACACAATATGTCGAACTTGAATGCTGCGCGTCTGGCGTGCAAGGAAGTCGGTGTGACCGATGCTCAATTCTATGAGGCGATTCAGAGTTTCAAGGGCGCGTCAAAACGTCTGGAACTCGTTGCGAAGAATGAAAAGGGGCTTGTTTACAAGGATTTCGCTCATTCCCCATCGAAACTGAATGCTACGATTGACGCTGTTCGCGAGCAATATCCGAATCACAAACTGGTGGCGTGTATGGAACTTCACACCTTCAGCAGTCTTTCTGAAACCTTCTTGTCGCAGTATCAGCACGTGATGGATAAAGCGGATACTGCGATTATTTTCTTTGAGCATAAAGCAGTGGCTCACAAGAAATTACCGCCTATTACTAAAGAAATGGTTTATGACGCGTTCGCACGGCGTGATCTTGAAGTTTTCAACGAAACGGAGCAATTACAGGACTATCTGCTGAAAGAAAAACAGCCCAATACGGTGTTCTTATTGATGAGTTCTGGTAACTTTGGAGGTATCATTTTTGAAGAAATTGCAGAAAAGCTTTTGTCTAATATTCAATAAGTTAAAACTATTTGTTGAAATTATACTTTAATCAATTCCGCTTTTTTTATCGTGTCCCAATATGCTTCAATGTAAGTTTTGTATATCCATTCTGAAATCGGGTGAGCTGAAACTGCGAATTTGCGCAAAGAAATTTAACTAATTACTTACTAATATTACTAAAAATGATTGTTTGCATAGCTGAAAAACCGAGCGTGGCGCGCGACATTGCGCACGTCTTGGGAGCCGATAAGCAGTGTCAGGGCTATTTGGAAGGGAATGGCTATCAGGTGACGTGGACGTTTGGACATCTTTGCACGCTGAAAGAACCTCACGACTACACGCCCCTTTGGAAGCAGTGGTCGTTGGGAAGTCTGCCGATGATTCCGCCTCGTTTTGGCATAAAACTAATTCAAAGTCAGTCAATTGAGAAACAGTTCAAGGTGATTGAGCATCTGATGCAGCACGCCGACAGCATTGTGAATTGTGGTGATGCCGGGCAGGAGGGCGAATTGATCCAGCGCTGGGTGATGCAGAAAGCACGGGCCAATTGCCCGGTGCGCCGTCTGTGGATCTCATCTTTGACGGAAGAATCTATCAGAGAGGGATTTAACTCACTCAAAGACCAGTCGGAATACCAGTCGCTTTACGAAGCGGGGCTTTCTCGCGCCATCGGTGATTGGCTGTTAGGTATGAATGCCACGCGGCTTTACACGCTCAAGTATGGGCAGAATCGTCAGGTGCTGTCTATCGGCCGAGTGCAGACTCCAACCCTGGCGCTGATTGTCAATCGCTATTGGGAAATTCAAAAGTTCGAGCCCAAGGCATACTGGGTGCTCTCAACCGTTTACCGTGGCGTGACATTTACTGCCACGCAAGGAAAATATCAGTCGGTAGAGAAAGGCGAGGCCGACTTGCAGAACATTGCGGGGAAGGAGTTCTACGTTACCAATATTGCCAACAAGAAAGGAAAGGAATCACCTCCTAAACTGTTCGACCTCACGTCGTTGCAGGTGGAGTGCAATAAGAAGTACGGCTTTTCGGCCGAGCAGACATTGCAGTACATCCAGTCGCTGTACGAGAAGAAACTGACCACCTATCCGCGTGTGGATACAACTTATCTGAGCGATGACATCTATCCGAAATGTCCGAAAATCTTGCAGGGACTCATCGCCTATGCCCCCTTGACTGCGCCATTATTTGGCAAGAAGCTTCCCAAAAGTAAGAAGGTTTTCGACAGCAGCAAGGTTACCGACCACCACGCCATTATTCCAACGGGCATTGTGCCTCAGTATCTTACGCAGCAGGAAGGATGCGTTTACGACGAGGTGTGCCGTCATTTTATTGCGGCATTCTATCCCGATTGCCAGTTCTCTACTACCACGGTGTTGGGAACGGTAGAATCGGTGGAATTCAAGGCGACCGGAAAGCAGATTTTAGAACCCGGTTGGCGCGTCGTGGTGCATCCCGCTAAGTCTTCTGATGACAAGTCGGACGAAGACAAGGAAAAGGATGAGGAAAAGATGTTGCCCGCTTTCTCAGTCGGCGAGCACGGCCCCCACCAGCCTAATCTGGCCGAAAAGTGGACCACTCCGCCGAAACCATACACCGAAGCGACTTTGCTGCGGGCAATGGAGACCGCTGGGAAACTCGTGAAGGATGATGCGTTGCGCGAGGTGATGAAAGAAAATGGCATAGGACGGCCCTCCACCCGCGCCGCCATTATTGAAACCCTTTTCAAGCGGCGCTACATCCGTAAGGAGCGCAAAAGTCTGGAGCCCACGCCTACTGGCATCGAGCTGATTGGGCTGATTCACGAGGAACTGCTTAAGAGCGCTGAGTTGACAGGAATCTGGGAAAAGAAATTGCGCGAAATTGAGCAAAAAAAGTACGATGCCCGGCAATTTCTTGAGGAATTGAAGCAGATGGTCTATCAGATTGTGAATCAGGTGCTTAATGATACAAGCAACCGGCGCGTCGCGATTACGCAGGAAGAAGAAAAAAAGAAGGGCGGACGTAAGAAAGCAAAAGGCGATGAGACCACGAAAGCGGCAAAAAAGACGAAATCCAGGACTTCGCGGTCTCCGAAATCCGCTGATGCAGAGATGGATACTTCTCAAGTGACTGTGGGACAGCGTTGTCCGCTTTGTGGACGGGGTGTCATCATCAAAGGGCATACCGCGTTCGGCTGTTCAGAGTGGAAAAACGGTTGCGCTTGGCGGAAACCGTTCACGTCCTGACTTTTTGTGTTGCACCGGTTGGCATTATTTTGCTCATTTTTCCGTTCGTAGTGTGTTTCCGTATTGAAAATTGTTGTAGCTTTGCAGCATAAAATTCTATTTTTATGAGAAAAATCGCAATTACCCTTCTTTTTGTTGCGGCATTTGCCGTTTCCTTTGCTCAAAATTTCCATTCAATTAGTGAGATTTTGCAGAAAATGGACGAGTCGTCGGTGTCTTATACACTCAAGTCTTTGGACGCTCCGATTCGTACGGAAATCACGGACAGGCCTGTTTTCACGAATGATTTCTACCGCGTTGAGACCGACAGCGGCCTGATTGTGAAGCAATATGAACTGAGCGAGAATGCGGGGGAATTGTTTCAAAAGGCGGAAGATTGTTTTGAAAAAGGCGATTTGGTTCAGGCGAGAAAGTATTATGAGGAGGTGCTGAAAGTGGAACCGACTTACTATAAGTGCCTGGTTTACATTGGCGACACCTATTTGCAATCGCGATATTTTAATGAGGCGCTCAAGTTTTATGAGCAGGCCGTGGAGGCCAATCCCATCGACTACCTTGCTCATTGGGGGCTGGCGCACGCCTGCCTGCTGTTGGGGCAGAAGGACCGTGCCGTAAGGGAAATCACCATCGCCAAGGTGCTGAACCGTAACAATCCGCGTTTGCAGCAGATGTTAAACACGATTTATGCTGCTAAAAAAATGGTCTATAACGATTGGTATTTTGAACCTCAATATGCTCTGTCAGAGGAATATAATGAAGAAAGGGAAAAGAATGTTGTGGTCATTTCGTACAGCGATTTCTGGCTGCCGTATGCAATGGTGGATGCGGTTTGGAAGTACGAGCCGGGGTATGCCGACGAGATGGGCGATGATCCCTATGGCTTGGTGCAGAACAAGGAGGCGGTGGCGGCGCTGTTGACCGTGGGCGACAAGAAAATGAAGAAGCAGGTCGCTTTCAAGGTTTTGCAGGCGGCACTTGACGAGCGCAAGTTCGATGCTTACCAGATTTACGAGTACTTGTTGCCGCAGTATCCGGCATTCGCGATGTTGCTGAGCGATGACAATCTTCAGCAATTGGCGGATTATGTCTTGAATATTCGCAACAAGTTCAAAAAATAGCCGGTATTATCAAAATTTTATGTAACTTTGCAAATAATTTTTGCGGAAATGGCGACAAAAAAAACGACGAAATCCAAGGGAAAGAAAAAGACCTCGGCGAAAAGATTTTTTCAGGTATTGGGTAAGATAATTCTGGCGTTATTTATCCTGAGCATCCTGTTGCCAGTACTGTACAAGTGGGTGAATCCTCCCGTCACGCCCTTGATGCTGATTCGCAAAGTGCAGATAGGCGCCCCCATTGAGAAAGAGTGGCGTCCGCTGGATGAGATTTCTCCCAATATGGTGAAATGTGCCATCGCTTCGGAGGATGGCAATTTCCTGGGACATAGAGGATTTGACTATATCGCTATCAATCAGGCGATTAAAGAGAGAGAGTCAGGCAGAAGGCATCGGGGGGCGAGTACGATTTCGCAGCAGACCGCGAAGAATGTTTTTCTGTGGCCCAAGTCGTCGTGGGTGCGCAAGGGCTTTGAAAGCTACTTCACTTTTCTGATAGAGCGCATTTGGGGCAAAGAGCGCATTATGGAAGTTTACCTCAACGTGATTGAGATGGGAACTGGCATCTATGGCGCTGAGGCCGCGGCCGAGCACTATTTCAACACCACGGCCGACAAACTCACGCTCCGCCAGTCGGCGCTCATCACGGCCTGCTATCCCGCCCCGCTCAAGCGCGACGCAGCACATCCTTCTCACTATGTGAAAAAGCGTGCCTCGCAGGTGCAACGCCAGTCGGGCGCAGTCGGACGAGTGAACTTCGAAGAGGAAACCATCCGGAAGGCACGCGAGCGTTACGAGAAGCGTTCCGAGAAATCAAAGGAGAAGGTTTTTGACAAGGCAGAACAAAAAATCAAAGATAAATTCTAAATCAATCAATTATGAAATACGACGTCATCGTTATCGGGAGTGGTCCCGGAGGTTATGTGGCAGCCATTCGCGCCAGCCAGCTCAATTTGAAAACCGCTATCGTGGAAAGCGCCGAACTTGGCGGAATCTGCTTGAATTGGGGCTGTATTCCTACCAAGGCGCTGCTCAAGTCAGCTCAGGTTTACAATTATTTGAAACACGCTGAGAATTACGGCATTAAGATTGAAGGAGAAGCCAAAGCAGACTTTGACGCAATCGTTCGCCGCAGCCGTACCGTTGCGGAAACGATGAGCAAAGGCGTGCAGTTTTTGTTGAAAAAGAACAATGTTGACGTGATTGAGGGCTTCGCCACGCTGACGAAGGACCGCTGCGTGAGCGTGGATCTGAACGACGGAGGCACGGCACTGTACGAGGCCGACCATATCATTCTGGCAACCGGCGCGCACTCAAAGGAACTTCCTCACATTAAGCAAGATGGAGAAAAGGTGATCGGTTACCGAATGGCACTCACCCTTCCCAAACTCCCCGAATCAATGGTGGTGATGGGCTCCGGCGCTATCGGCAGTGAGTTCGCTCATTTCTATTCCTCGCTGGGAACGAAAGTCACCATCGTGGAATTCCTCCCTAACATAGTTCCCGTCGAAGACGAGGAAATCTCCAAGCAGTTGGAGCGCGCCTTCCGCAAGAACGGCGTGAAAGTGATGACCTCTTCTGCTGTGCAAAGTGTGGACACAACGGGCGAAAAATGCAAGGTGACCGTGAAGGATGCCAAGGAGAAAATCATTGAGATCGAATGTGATGTGGTGCTCTCTGCAGTGGGCGTTGAAACCAATATCGTGGGCCTCGGACTGGAAAAGCTGGGCATCAGCGTTGAGCGCGGCAAAGTCCTGGTGGATGAATACTACCGCACGAACTGTCCAGGCGTTTACGCTATCGGCGACATCGTTCCCGGTCCCGCATTGGCGCACGTGGCTTCCCACGAGGCGCTCGTCTGTGTTGAAAAGATTGCCGGGCTGAACCCGGTTCCCGTTGATTACAAGAACATTCCTGGCTGCACCTACACGGCTCCCGAAATCGCTTCCGTTGGCCTTACCGAGAAGAAGGCGTTGGAGGCGGGCTACGAGTTGCGTATTGGCAAGTTCCCGTTCACCGCGTCGGGAAAGGCCACGGCCGCTGGAAACCGCGACGGTATGATCAAACTCATCTTCGATAAGAATACCGACGAGATACTGGGCTGCCATATGATTGGCGAAAACGTCACCGAAATGGTGTCCGGCATTGTGCTGGCACGTCAGCAGCACGTTAAGGGACCTGAACTGATTCACGCTGTGCATCCGCATCCCACTCTCTCTGAGGCGATTATGGAAGCAGCCGCCAACGCTTACAACGAATGCGTGCATCTTTAATCGTTCCGCTATGCAGGTAAAACTATCCCTCTGGGAACTCGACCCAGAGGGTTTTCATATTGTAGTCAGGGCTCGTTTGCAACAGCAGCCGTTGCTCCTCCTCATCGATACGGGCGCCAATCACACTTGCTTTAATCGTTCCTTCATTCAGTCGCTACAAAACGATGGAATACAGATCGTTGGACAGGATGATGTGAATGTGGGTATCGGAGGCGCCGATTTCGAAACGGTCATCGCTGAAATCGACGGGCTGAAACTCGGCCGGTCGCGTTTCCCTTCGCAAACGGTGCGCTTGCTTGACTTGGATCCCGTGAATGAAATGTATGTAGCCGCTGGGTTCAAGCCGATACAGGGCATTCTTGGTGGCGATTTCCTCGTGAAACATCACGCAGTAATTGATTACGATAAACAGATATTGACGATTCAAAAATCTAATTCTTAATGACTTACGAACAGATATTGAACGATATCTTTCAAGCGTTGCCGATGTATCATAAGATTGGAAGCAGTGCTTATAAAGAGGGTTTTGAAAACATTGAGGCCCTGATGGCCGTTTTGCAACATCCAGAAAACCAGTTCCGTAGCATCCACGTCGCGGGCACCAACGGCAAGGGCTCCGTCACACACCTCTTGTCTTCTTTCTATCAGGAAATGGGGTGGAAGGTCGGACTTTACACTTCGCCGCATCTTGTGGATTTCCGCGAGCGCATCAAAATCAACGGCGAGATGATCTCAAAGGCGTCCGTTGTGGATTTTTTTGAAAAGTATAATGCTGATTTTCAAAAGATTGAGCCGTCTTTTTTTGAAATGACAACGGCGCTGGCATTCCATTGTTTCGCACAGGAAAAAGTGGATATCGCCATCATTGAAGTCGGGCTGGGCGGGCGTCTTGATGCTACCAACATCATAACTCCCGACTTGACGGCAATTACCAATATCTCCTTGGACCACACGCAGTTGCTGGGCGACACGCTTGCCAAAATCGCCTACGAGAAGGCCGGCATTATGAAAGCTGGCGTGCCGGCCGTGATAGGGAAGAGGCAGCCCGAAACCTTGCCCGTATTTGAGTCTCGAGCGGCTGAACTCCGTAGCCCGCTTTATATGGCTGATGACGTGAAAGTGTGCGACGCTTGCAGCGAACCGAACACTTTTTACCGTAATATTCATATCCATATCGCTGATAATATTGATATTCAGGATGTTAAACTTCCCTTAATGGGAGATTATCAGTTGGAAAATGTGGCTACTTTTGTACGAATTGTTACTTTGCATCAACCTGAAAATGCCGCCCAATATATTCGTAAAGCGATTGAGAATGTTTTGATTAATACACATTTGGAAGGAAGATGGCAGGTTCTTGCTAAGGCCCCTCTCACCATTTGCGATACTGGGCATAACAGCGGCGGTTTCGCTTATCTGGCAAAACAGCTTAACGCATTGAAGTGCAATCAGTTGTATGCGATCATTGGTTTTGTCAACGACAAAGACATTGATGCCATCGTACACTTGCTTCCGCAAAGGGCGGAGTATGTCGTTTGCAAGGCCTCTGTGGCCCGTGCGGAAGAGCCCTCCGTGATCGCGGAAAAAATGTCAACAGTCGGATTGTCAGTGCGTTGCAGCGCCCTTCCCGTGTATGAGACTTATGAGGAATTGCGCAGCAGGATTCTCCCCAGCGATGCCATTTATGTGGGGGGAAGCACCTTTATTGTGGCCGACTTGTTGCGGTATGCCAAGCGTGAACTTGCCGAGTGATTCCGCTCCTGTTTTTACGGCACGATTTTGATCTTGCTGCTTGAATTGTTCCCGTCCTGAAGGACTTGGATTTGCACGGGAATGCGTTCTTGCAGTTCCTCCACGTGCGAGATGATGCCCACGTGGCGTCCGGCTTTTGAGTGGAGAGAGCGCAGGGTATTCACCGCATTTTGAAGCGGCTCTCCGCTGAGCGTGCCGAAACCTTCGTCAATGAAGAGTGTGTCGGCCGAGAACGACTGCCCGATGTCGCTGAGCGCCAGTGCCAAAGCGAGCGATACAAGGAAACTCTCGCCTCCGGAAATGGTGCTCGCAGCTCGCGTGGAAAATCCCTGGTAGGCGTCTTCAATCAGGATGACGAAGGTGCCTGGTTCAACTTTCAGCGTGTACCTGTCGGTGAGCGTGCGCATATAGTTGTTGGCGGAATGAATCAGGTTCGCCAACACATAGCTTTGGGCGATTTTGCGGAACTTGTTGCCCTTTGCGTCGCCGATGAGCTGGTTCAGCCGCGACCACTTCTGGTAATCGGCCTTCTTTTTATTCTCGTCGGCAATCAGTTCGGCCAGCTTTGTCTTGTTCTCGTTATCCGAATTCAGTTCCTGACGGACGGCACCCTTCTTCTCATTGATCTCGCGCATCTCCTCGTCGATTTCTTCTATGCGTGCTGCCAGCTGTTCCAAAGTCTCGTCTTCAGCCAGTTCCGGTTTGCCTTTCTGGTGTTCCGTGTGTTGCTGGGTGGCGTTTTCGAGCACGCTCGTAGTCGACGCAACGTTTTGGCGTTTCTGTTCCAATTGACTATTGAGATTGAGTATTTGGTTGGAATCCAGTTGGTTGAGCTCTGTAAGTCTGTCTAAATTGAGATTCACATTGCGATTGAAAAAATCGGTAAGGCGGTTGCGGCAGTTCTCGCGTTCCGCTTTCGCTTTCTTCAAACTCTCAAGTTCGCTTGCCAGTTGGGTTCTAACGTCGTTGGCCTCAGCCAGCAAATTCGGGATTTTTACAGCATTTGAGGGCACGGTTCCGCTCCATTCGGGCATTTCATCGCAAATCTTCTTGACGACCGATGTCACTTGGTTGCAGTTTTCTTTTGCGGAATCGTATTTCGGTTTAAGAGCTTGATTCTCGTTTACTTTTTGGTTGTAGTTTTGCGTTGCTTGGGTCAATTCTGCGGCAAATTCTTTCGGAAATTGAGTCCAGTCGTGTTCCCAATCCGCACAAACAATGAGTTTTTTCGCATTTTCTTCCGCTTTACTTACATCGTCTGTTTTGGCTTTGGCGAGATTTTCTGCTTGCTCAATGCGTTGTGCACAGTACAACTTGTCTTGCTCGGCCGCATTCTTTTCGCTGCTCCGTTCTTCTTTTTCTTTTTGTTTGATTTCCAGTGCTTTGCGAAGCTCATCCAAGTCTTGTTCTTTCTTCGTACCGTCATTGAGCTGGCTCTCAAATTTCTCCTTGTCGGCCTTGGTTTTCTTCTCTAAACTATTGAGAGTGGGGCGTGTATTGTCGTCTATGGAATCAATTCCGCATTTTTGGCAATATTCAAGGGCTTTTGCCTTTGCTTCGGCAACCGATGTGTCGGTAGCAAATGCTTTTTGGTCTTTGCTATAATTGTCTGTTGCGGTTTTGATTTCCGCATCAAGTTCAATCTTTTTGGAATTCAGTGAGTTGTACTTGTTTTCGGCTTGCCTTACTGCCTCTTCGAGCTGGGCGAACAGTGCGGAGAGCTCTTCCTCGTGCGGCATTTCGGTGGCGATTTTCTGACGGCACACGGGACAGGTATCGCCTAAATGCAGTTTGGAACGCAGCGTCTTGGCAAACTTATCAACTGTATCTTTCTGTTTATCAAGATCTTCTTTTTTTGTTTTCCAGATCAGTTCAGCGTCGCGAAGTGGCGCATTCATTTCATCGGATTGTTTTTTCTTCTCTTCTATTTCCTTTAATTGTTGGGCGATTTTTTGCTTCCAATCCTCCATCCGTTTTTTCTCATTCTCCAGATGGGCAAGGCGTTCATTTGCAATGCCGATGTTTCCCAAAATTTCATTGGTGGCATTGAATTTTTTGCGGAGCCCTTGCATATCGAGTGCTTTCAAGGCGTTTTCCTGCTCCTTCACTTTGGTTTCTTGAGCGTTGAACGCCGTTGTTGCGGCATTTTCAGCGTCAATGGCTTTGTTCAGTTTCGGCTGCCATTGGTTCTTGAGCGCTTGCTTTTCTTGATTGATAAACTTCTTGTTTTGCTCAATCTGCGAACGCCCATCCGCAATGGTATTCAAATAACCCACGATGGTTTGGGCGTTTTCGTACATTGGCGCTTTTTCCTTTTCGCTTTCTATAAAATCGGCGCAAAGCTTGATTTGATTATGGAGTTGGTCGGTTTCAGTTTCCGCGAACTGTTTTCCTCCTAACAGGGTGGCGTATCTTTTCTGCAATTCGTCAATGTTCTGTTCCGCTGTCTCCTGGTCCTTTTTCGCTTTCTTACCGCTTTGCAGCCAGTTGCGTGCCTCAATAGTGGAATTCCATTCAGCGACCAGCGTTTCCTGCTGCTTAAATTCCTCATTGTTAACGGTTTCTGTTGCAATCCTGAAACTCTCCATCGCTTTCTCCACCGATGACTTCAGATTCCTTTCCGATTCGAGCCATTTGTGCTTGCCGGTCTCTTTCTCGCTCAAAGCTTTTTGCTCATTGTAATTTTGTTCCAATGTTTGTATTTGACGATTCCGTTCCTCAATTTCCTCGTCGGTGAGGGTTTTCGTTCCGGCAACCAGTCTTTGGGCGAACGCCCAGTCGTCCCTTTTCTCTTCGGTCAGTCCATAGATTTTGGCACCGATTTTGGAATAGATATCCACGCCGGTGATTTTCTCCAGAATCTCGGCCTTCTCGTTGTCCTCGCTGTTCAGAAAACGGGTAAAATCGCCCTGCGCCAGCATTGTGGTGCGGCAGAACTGCTTGAAATCCAGTCCGATGGCTTCCTTTATTTCAGCTGCGATTTCCTTGTCCTTGTTAAGAACTTTTCCCGTTTGGAGGTTCGTGAGTTGCCAATCTTTGGCTTGAATGTTCCCGGTTGTCTGCTTGCGCGCCCGAGCCACCGACCATTTCGCTTCGTACGGGACACCGTTTTGCCCGGTGAAAGTCAGCGTGGCGGATGCTTCCCCGGTGTTTCTGCGCATCAGCTGGCGCACGTCGTCAATCTTCATCGTTTTGTCGCCGTCGCTCGTGTCGCCCTGCATTTTCGTGTTCTTCATACGCGGCGTCTCCGCGTAGAGCGCCAGGCAGATCGCGTCGAGGATGGTGGACTTGCCCGCGCCCGTCTTTCCGGTGATCAGGAAAACCTCGCTGCTTGACAGCGGATCCTGTTCGAAATCGATGGTGGCATCTTCAATGGATGCGATATTATGAATGATAAGTTTCTGAATTTTCATAAGTTGCGTTCTCCTTCCTATTCGTTGCGTGCGTTTTCGTTCAATAAGCGAAGTGTTTCGTTGAAAACTTCCTTCATCTCCTCGTCAAAGGCGATGCAATGGTCTTCGGCGTATTGCCGTGCGATTTCGATGGGCTCTTCCGATTGCAGTTCCTGCACCGACAGCGCTTTCGAATCGCTTTTCTGTGAGCCCTTCCTTTTCGCGTTGATGTGGCAGAATCTGCATTCCTTCAGGCACGTCAGCATTTCCGCTTCGGCGTTGGCTTCGGCGGGCAGGAAGTCATCCACCTCAACGTTCAGCCGGATGTAGGCCGGACTTTCGTCAGGAAATTCGCGCAGGAGCTTTTTTGCGTTCTCCCAAGAGGTGAAACTGCCGTTTTTGGGAAGCGTCACCAGCGGCCGCGGGTTTTGGATCCCAATCTTCGTAACTTTGGGCGTTTCGCCGTGTTTCACGATCTCCACGATGCTCACCGAATGCTCGAAGTCTTCGTCAAAGCTTACGGAAATGGGCGTTCCGCTATAGCGGACGTTGTGTTTTCCTGTGTGTACGAACTGTTCGCGGTGGATGTGTCCCAAGGCCAGATAGTCGTATCCGTCGCCCAGCCGTTCCACGTCGAAGGAGTCGATGCCCCCAACCGTGTATTCCGAGCCGTGCTCGTGACCGGTGAAGTCGCATCCTTTCACGGTGGTGTGGGCCGACATCACGACGGGCAGTCCGTCAGCATTCTTTTCGGCGACGGCATCTTGTAATTGTTGGAAAAAACCGTCTGGAATGTTCCGCTCGCTGGCGTAGGGAACGGCCAGCACATAGCCCTTGCCTGGAATCTCAACGATGTGGTCTTCCGGATTCTCCTTGTTCAATGTGCCGATGGCGTGTACGCCGAGCTCTGCCCACGGCGTGCGGAAAATCTCGTGCTTCGTTCCGCTGTCGTGGTTGCCCGCCGTTACCACGATGACCATTTTCGGGTTCTCAACGTGAATCTTGACGATGGCGTTCGTGAACATTGTTTGCACAGCCGCCGATGGTTGCGAGGTGTGGTACACGTCTCCGCAGAGCAGGAAAACGTCGGGCTTTTGCTCCCTGACGATATCTGCCATCTGCTCAATCATTGCAAGTTGTTCCTCGGTGCGGTCGTAGTTGTAAAGTGTGTGGCCCAGGTGCCAGTCACTCGTGTGAAGAATTTTCATTGTGGTTGATTTTTTTGATTTTTTTCATTGCGCAAACATTATTAACCAATAACAACGCGAATTGTTCATTTTTTTTCAAAATTTTCCTTTTCTTCTTGCTGATTCAGGTCGAAAATTTTAGGATCTTCCGATAATGGGAAGTATCCGCATTGCGGAATATCCGCTCCTCGCACGGGTGCTCCGCATCTCCTCGTTTTTGTAAGGCAACCGAGCTAAAGGCGGCTGCAGTCGGCACGTTTTTACATTGTATTTCATTTATATTCAGTAAGTTAATAAAAATCATAACAGATTTGGAACTTGAGACTTTTTGCGCTGAAATGATTCGAGAACTGACGAATGAGTGAGCGCAAAGCCAAACTTGTTTGAGCTTTGCCGAACGAAGAGGAAGAAAAGAAGCGCAGCTTCTTAACGATGAGAACTGACGAATGAGTGAGCGCAAAGCCAAACTTGTTTGAGCTTTGCCGAGCGAAGAGGAAGAAAAGAAGCGCAGCTTCTTAACAACGAGAATGAAATTGTGTTATTTCATTATGAAACAGCAAGAAAAAGAAAAATTCCCTGATCATTTCCTCGAAATTTCCTGTAAATTTCCTCTATCACGCCGCAGGCGGCATTCGTCCATTCCACCATTTAATCTCATAACCGTTTAACTGTTTCAACTTTTCACAATTTCCATTATCGGAAGATCGTGAATTCCCCACCTATAAATCAACAAGACCAACAGGGATAATTCTGAAATAATGCGATTCCGTTTTTTTTTACTAAAAAATTGCTGGGCCATTGAAATTTTGCAAAAAATGATGTAACTTTGCAGCCAAATGTAAAAAATATGAGTTGGTCTGTTATCATCACTTTAATTGTTTTCGGCCTTTTGGCTTTAGTGCTTGAATTCCTGATTATTCCCGGCGGCGTGGTGGGCGTAATTGGTTTTCTCACAATGATTTCAGGTGTGGTTTGCACCTATGCGTCAAAGGGGATGAGAGCGGGACACATCACGCTTGTCATCACGCTTTTGGTGAGCGTTGTGGTGATCGTATTGCTTTTGCGGAGCCGCACGTGGCGCAAGTGTGAGTTGAAAACCGAGATCGACAAGAAGATGAACGAGTTCGACGAGTCGGAAGTGTATGTGGGCGCGGTCGGACGCACCATCTCGCGCCTGGCTCCGTCGGGAAAGGCCGTTTTCGGAAGCGAGACCATCGAGGTGGCCTCTTCCTTTGGACTCATTGACGAGAACTCCGACATCGTGGTGGAGAAAATCGAAGGGAATAAAATTTTTGTAAAACTTAATAATTAACACCTATGAATTTTATTATGTCGCAAATCCTTTTGCTTGCTGCTGATCCCGGCGTCATTGCGCTGATGACCATTGGCGGCGTCATTCTGTTGATCCTCTTCTTGTGGATGGTTCCGGTGGGGCTGTGGTTCACGGCCCTCGTCTCCGGTGTCCACGTCTCTCTGATTCAGCTCATCCTGATGCGCTGGAGAAAGGTTCCGCCGGGAGTCATCGTGAACGCGATGATCACGGGCACCAAGGCGGGCATCCGTCTGAACCGCGACGAGCTCGAGGCGCATTACCTTGCTGGCGGTCACGTGAAACCCGTCGTGAATGCGCTCGTATCGGCAGGCAAGGCCAATATCCCTCTCGATTTCAAGGCGGCCGCCGCTATCGACTTGGCGGGCCGTAACGTGCTGGAGGCCATCCAGACTTCGGTGAACCCGAAGGTCATCAACACGCCGCCCGTCGCTGCTGTCGCGAAAGACGGCATCCAGTTGGTGGCGAAGGCGCGTGTCACCGTGCGCACTAACATCCGCCAGCTGGTGGGTGGCGCAGGTGAGGAGACCGTCATCGCCCGCGTCGGCGAAGGCATCGTCACCGCCATCGGCTCCGCATCCTCCTACAAGTCGGTGCTCGAGAACCCTGATTCGATTTCCAAGGTGGTGCTCACCAAGGGGCTGGACTCGGGAACCGCATTTGAAATCCTTTCCATTGACATCGCCGACATTGACGTGGGCAAGAACATCGGCGCTATGCTGCAAATCGACCAGGCGAATGCCGACAAGAACATTGCGCAGGCCAAGGCGGAAGAGCGCCGCGTGATGGCTGTCGCACAGGAACAGGAGATGAAGGCGAAGGCCCAGGAAGCTCGCGCGAAGGTCATCCTCGCGGAGGCGGAAGTGCCGCTCGCTCTCGCGGAAGCGTTCCGCAGCGGAAACCTCGGCGTGATGGACTACTATCGCCTCGAAAACATCAAGGCCGACACCCAGATGCGCGACGGCATTGCCAAAACCACCGCACCGAGCACAAAGAAACCTAACGAAACCAAATAATACTTAGTATGAAAAAAATAGCATTCTCAATTTTGTTTACAATGTTTGCAACCCTGATATTGAATGCACAAGACCTCCGCCTGCCCGATCCCACTCGGGCTGGCGGGATGCCGCTGAGCGAGGCACTCGACCATCGCCAGACCACCCGCGAGTTCTCCGACGTGATGCTGTCTCAACAGCAACTCTCCGACTTGCTCTGGGCCGCCAACGGTGTCAACCGTAAGGACGGCCGCCGCACGGCTCCCACCGCTCGCAACTGCCAGGAAATAGAAGTCTATGTGTTCATTGAAAAAGGCATCTATCTTTACGATGCTCAGAAGAACCTTCTCAAACTGGTCAAGCTGGGCGACTTCCGCAAGGACATCGTGATGCAGCCCTTCGCCGCTACCGCACCCGTAGTGCTGGTCTTCGTGGCCGACTACGACAAGATGCAGATGGATGACGAGGCGAAGGCGTTTTACGGCGCCACCGACGCCGGCTACGTCAGCCAGAACGTGTACCTCCATTGCGCCGCTAACAAAATGAACACCGTAGTGCTGGGCAGCATCCAGCGCGACAAAATCAAAGAACTCATTGGTCTCAAAAACGGAAAGGCCATCCTCGGCCAGCCCGTCGGACTCGCTAAATAAAAGCTTCGTATCACTCATCTTTCATGGCAGAAAAGAAAATCATCATCAAGGGGGCAAAAGTCAATAACCTCAAGAATATTGATGTTGAAATACCTCAAAATAAATTGATTGTAATCACGGGCTTGTCCGGATCGGGCAAGTCCTCTTTGGCTTTCGACACGCTCTACGCTGAGGGACAGCGCCGCTATGTGGAGAGCTTGAGCTCGTATGCCCGCCAGTTTATGGGCAAGATTTCCAAGCCCGACGTGGAGGCCATAGAGAACATCCCGCCCGCCATCGCCATCGAGCAGCGCGTCATCTCGCGCACCCCGCGCTCCACGGTTGGCACGGTGACCGAAATCTATGAGTACGTCAAGCTGCTCTTCGCTCGTGTCGGCCACACCTTTTCCCCCTTGAGCAACAAGGAGGTGAAGCGCGAAAGCACCGCCGACGTGTGCAAGTACATCAACTCGCTGCCCGACGGAAGCAAGGTCTATGTGCTTGCTCCGGTCAATGTTATCGCCGACCGGACGCTCCAGGAACAGCTGGTGATCCTTCAGCAGCAGGGCTACAGCCGACTGGTTTACAACAAGGAAATTGTTGACATTGACGAATTCCTTTCAGGTCGCAAGCGCAGCAAGGTGTCCGGATTGTATATTCTGATTGACCGCTTCAAAGCGAGCAGTGTTGAAGATATGCGCGCTCGCATCGCCAGCTCTGTGGAAAGCGCCTTTTGCGAGGGAAAGGGGACTTGCGTACTTCAGGTTGAAATTGACGAAAAAGTTAAGCTGAAGACTTTCAGTAACTTAATGGAAATGGATGGCCTTCATTTTGAAGAGCCCTCGGTTAACCTGTTCAGTTTCAATAATCCGTATGGTGCCTGCCCTTCTTGTGGCGGCACGGGAATGGTGGAAGGAATTTCTCCCGAATTGGTGATTCCTAACCCACAGCTTTCCGTTTTTGAAGGCGCCGTGGCTTGCTGGCACGGCGACAAGTTGAATGAGTGGAAAACCTATTTCGTCAAAAATGCGGTGAAACTGGACTTCCCGCCCCATCGCGCGGTGGATGAACTGACTCCGGAAGAGTACGACCTGTTGTGGAATGGTCGTCCTGAGGCAGGCGTCTATGGCATCAAGCAGTTCTTCGAATTTGTTGAAAAACAGAAATATAAGATCCAGTATCGCGTGCTGGCAAGTCGCTATCGCGGTCGCACGCTTTGTCCCGACTGCCGTGGCACCCGCCTTCGGAAGGAGGCCAATTATGTGCTGGTGGGCGGAAAGTCGGTGTCGGAACTGGTTGAGATGCCCGTCGCTGATCTCTACCAGTTTTTCCAGAAATTCAGGTTCTCAAATCCTAATGAAGAGCTGATTGCGAAGCATATCCTGAAAGAGTTGCAGAGCCGAATCGGGTTCCTGATTGATGTGGGCTTGGGCTATCTCACGCTCAATCGCGCGGCTCGGTCGCTTTCGGGTGGTGAGTCGCAGCGCATCAATCTGGCCGCCTCGTTGGGAAGCAGCTTGGTGGGCTCTCTTTACATTCTTGATGAACCGAGTATCGGTTTGCATCCCCGTGATACCGACCGTTTGGTGCAGGTTCTCAAGCATTTGCGCGACATTGGCAATACCGTCGTCGTGGTTGAGCACGATGAGGAAATCATCCGTCAGGCCGACTATATCGTGGATATGGGTCCCTACGCGGGACGCTTGGGCGGCGAGGTCGTTTTTTGCGGAACCTACGCTCAGCTGATGCAGCAGTCGAACGATCTTACCGCGGCCTACATCCGCGGAATGGAAAAGCCGGGCACTGACAACTCTCTCCGGATCGAAGTCCCGAAAGTGCGTCGCCCGTGGCGGAATTACATCGAGATTTTTGGCGCGAAAGAGCACAACTTGAAAAATATTGATGTGAAAATCCCGTTGCAGGTGCTCACTGTGGTGACGGGCGTGAGTGGCTCTGGCAAAAGCACGCTCATCAAGGACATTCTCTATCCGGCTGTGCGTAAAATGTTGGAAGAGAGCAGCGAACGTGTCGGGAAGCACCATCATATTGAGGCCGATATGAGCCGGATTTCCGAAATCGTGATTGTGGACCAGAACCCGATAGGGAAATCTTCCCGCTCCAATCCGGCTATGTATCTGAAAGTTTACGACGACATCCGCGAACTTTATGCTGCTCAGCCCATCTCCCGAATGCGCAACTACAAGGCCGGCTTTTTCTCCTTCAACACCCCCGGCGGACGTTGCGACGAATGCGAGGGCGAGGGCGTGATTCACGTTGGAATGCAGTTTATGGCCGATGTGGATATCGAGTGCTCCGAATGTCACGGAAAACGTTTCAAAGATGAGGTCCTTGAAGTGAAAATCGAGGGAAAGGATATTTATGATATTCTTGAAATGACTATCAATCAGGCGGTTGAGTTCTTTTCTTCCATTATGGATAAACACAAGGTAGTTGCTGACATTGTAACCAAGCTGAACTATTTACAGGAGGTCGGACTCGGCTATTTGAAAATGGGTCAGCCCTCGCAAACGCTCTCTGGTGGCGAGTCGCAGCGTGTGAAACTGGCGCTCTATCTTTCTCAAGGCGACAAGAAGCAGAACGTGCTGTTCGTATTCGACGAGCCGACAACAGGTCTGCATTTTCACGATATCAGCAAACTGCATCACGCTTTTAATCAGTTGATTGAAAAGGGAAATTCCATCATCGTGATTGAGCATAATCCTGAAATCATTAAGTGTGCCGACTGGGTGGTGGATTTGGGCCCCGAAGGCGGCGATCTCGGTGGAAACGTGGTCTGTGCCGGTACTCCGGAGCAGGTGGCCCAGTGTGCGAAGTCTTATACGGGCATCGTGCTGAATAACAAATTGTCAATTAATTAATTATTAATATTTTGAATCATTGAAAATGAAAGTTTTTTGTATCAATACGCAACAGGAACACGATTATGAATTTGGAACCTGCATTAAAGATATTGCGGCCAGTGAGAATGTCCATTTGGAGCACGATATTCTGGGTGCGCTGGTGAACAACAAGGTGCGCGACCTCACTTACCAGATTCACGAACCCTGCATCATTCATTTCTTTGACATCACTTCGGTTTATGGCAACAATATGTATATGCGCTCGCTGTTTTTTATGCTTTTTAAGGTGGTGAGTGATGTGCTTCCGACTGCTAATCTGCGAATCTTACACTCGATTTCAAGCGGAAAGTATTGTGCATTAGATAATTATGATGGACCTATTGACGACCAGCTGGTAGCTAAACTGAAGCAGGCGATGTTGGATTTGGTACAGCGAGATATTCCGTTTAGCCGCGTGGAATTGCCCACTCCGGATGCTTTGGCCGAGTATGCCCGCCACGGTATGAAGGAAAAAGCGATGCTCTTCAAATATAGAACACGTTTATATACAAGTATTTACACTCTCGATGACAAAATCAATTACTATTACGGATTCCTGCTTCCATCAACAGGTTATTTGAAACTGTTTGATTTGGAAAAATATGAAAGCGGGCTGCTCCTGAAGATCCCGTCCCGCCAGCATCCGGAAAAATTGGCACAGACTCGCCAAAACCCGAAATTGTTTTCCGTGTATAAAGAATACAAGGATTGGGCGATGAAGTTGGGCGTTCCGTATGTGATGAATTTGAACGAGAAGGTCGTGTCGGGCGAGATCTCCGACATCATCCGTGTGACCGAAGCGTTTCAGGAGAACAAGTTTGCCAAAATCGCGGAAGAAATCCACAAGCGTGGTTCTGTGCGTATGGTGATGATCAGCGGCCCGTCAAGTTCTGGAAAAACCACCACTTGCAAGCGTATTTCGGTGCAATTGGCAGTGCAGGGTTACAGCCCGGTTCAGATTTCCGTTGACGACTTTTTCGTGGAACGCGAGGAAACTCCCAAGGATGCCGATGGGCAGTACGATTTTGAGGCATTGGAAGCCATTGATTTGAAGCTGTTTAACGATACGCTGCAACGTCTGATGGCAGGCGAGGAGGTAGAGCTTCCCACTTTCGATTTCCCTTCGGGAAAGAAATTGTGGCTGGGCAAAAAGGTGCAGATGAAAGAGAATTCCATCCTGATTATAGAAGGTATCCATTGCTTGAATCCGCGACTTACGGAAACCATTCCCGACGAAAGCAAGTACAAGATTTTCGTTTCCGCCCTCACCTCCATTTCCATTGATTCGCAGAATCCCATTCCCACAACCGACAACCGCCTGATTCGCAGAATCGTACGCGACCACAAGTACCGCGGTTACTCGGCGCTTGACACGTTGCGCCGCTGGCAAAGCGTGCGAAACGGTGAGGTCCGCAACATCTTCCCGTTTCAGGAAAATGCTGATGTGATGGTTAATTCGGCTCTCATCTTTGAATTGGGAATTTTGAAGCCCTATGCGGTGCCGGTTCTGCGCGACGTGCCCGAAAACGTGCCCGAGTACGCCGAAGCGTGCCGTCTGCTTAAATTCCTTTCCTATTTCAAATCTATTGAGCGCGAAAATATTCCCGGCACCTCGATTCTGCGCGAATTTGTGGGCGGTAGCCAGTTCTCTTATTAATGTAGTTAACTTATAATCAGACTGCTATGCTGTCTTCCTATGCTGAAGTTTGTGATTTGGTTCGAAATCGCCCCAGCGGACATATTGTCACGGTGCTCGGACCGACCGCGACAGGGAAAACGAAACTCGCTGTTCGCCTTGCCCGCGATTTCAATGCCGAAATCGTGAGCGCTGACTCGCGGCAGGTCTATCGTGGAATGGACATCGGAACAGGTAAGGATTTGGAAGACTATGTGATTGATGGTCAGCAGATTCCATATCACCTCATTGACATTGTTGAGCCCGGAACGGAGTACAATGTGGCGCAGTATCAGCAGGCAGCTTATGCGGCGATCGACGATATCCGCTCGCGGGGTAGGGAAGTGCTGATTTGCGGCGGAAGCGGTATGTATGTGGAGGCGTTGCTGGGTGGCTACCGACTTTCACCCATTGAAACCGACCCTCAGCTGCGTGCCCAACTCGAAGCAATGAACGATGAGCAGTTGACTGAATTGCTGGCTTCGTATCATCCATTGCACAATCATACAGATACTTGCGAGCGTTCTCGCTTGTTGAAGGCGGTTGAAATCGAGTGCTATTACGCTCGCCATCCCGAGTGGAAAGAGAACGTGCGCGAAATTCCTTCCGTCATCATTGGCACTACTGGCGACCGCGACCTTGTGCGCCAGAAAATTACGGCCCGCCTTCGTCAGCGTTTGAACGAGGGTATGATTGAAGAGGTGGACTCGCTCATCAAAAATGGGGCGAGTGTTCCGCAACTTTTAAAGTATGGTCTTGAGTATAAGTTTGTTACGATGTTCCTGTTAGGGCAGATTTCTAAAGAGGAGATGTTTGAGAAACTGAACATAGCCATCCATCAGTTTTCGAAGCGGCAAATGACGTGGTTCCGCCGTATGGAGCGACAGGGCTTCGTTATCCATTGGGTGGATGTGGCCCAACTGTTTTCGTGAAACTTGCTGTTTCTCAGCCGTTTAATTTAATGCTATAGCCGTAATGAGTTTGGCTTTTCTTCTTGGAAGAAGATGATTGGGTAAGCGTAACATTGATAGTGGGTTGCTGCGGAACGGGGGCAAGGTGAAAATGAATATTGATTTTGCAGTTCGCTTTCAGCCGGATGCCTCGGTTGTGTGCCTTGCCGTACTGAAGCATTTTCACAATGCGAAGTGCTTCTGCATCGCACGAGGGGCATAGTCCTTTTACCACGGTTGCCCGCACCACATCTCCGTCGTCGCTTACTTGGTATTCAACGCGTACGGTTCCTTCAATGCGCTGTTGCATAGCATCTTCCGGATATTGCAGATGCGCTTGAACAAATTCGTCGAGGGCTTTCTTCCCACCAGGGTATTCGGGCATCTCTAAGAATTGTTTTGCTTTTTCCTTTTTGATTTCATTTTTCATCACGATTCTACATTATATTAATAGGTGAAGAAATCATCGGCGAAGTTGATGAGATAAACCTGGTTTGAGGCGCGGGTGATAGCGGTGTAGAGCCATCGGAAGTATGATTTTGTGAGAATTCCGTCTTTGATGAGTCCCTGGTCGAGCAGTACCACAGGCCATTGCCCGCCTTGTGTTTTGTGGCAGGTGAGGGCGTATGAGAATTTGATTTGCACCGCATTGAGGAAGGGGTCCTCTTTCATCTTCAAGTAACGCTCCCGCTTGGTGGGAAGATCGGCGTAATCTTTCGACACCTCTTCAAAAAGCTGGTTCTGCTGCTCGGCTGTCAGGGCGGCACCTTCGCTGTCCAGACTGTCAAGTATGACCTTGATATCGATGCAGTCGTGCTGCGGGTAGTCGCAAAGTCGCACCGTCACATCGGCGAAACGGAATCCGTACAGGTCTTGTATCTTGTTGATTGACTGTATTTCCATATTGTCGCCGTTAGCGATGAATCCCACTTCCGCATCGTCTTGGATCCAGAAATAGTTGTTTTTGACTGCAATCACAAAGTCGCCCGTTGAGAGTTGTTCGTCGCGGTAAAGCACGCGGTGCCGTATTTCCTGGTTATAGAGGTAAGCTCTTTTGTTTGAGTAAGTTATGGTAACGATATCGTCGCATTCGTGCTTGCCGTAGAGCGAATTGAGCAATTCTTCGAGGTCTTCGCCGTTCACGCGCTGGCAGTCGGCGAAAGTGGGTTTCGCAAAAATGGGAAAGGTGAAGTCGGCGTTCTGCATTTTCATTCGCAGTTGCGATGCGTTGTGCAGGATGCCGGAGTCGTGCGTTTGGCGCGTCACGTCGGTGAGGGTGGCGCTGTTGGCCCGCAGGTCGAAATTGCGTTCGATATACTCCAGCGAGAGGGCTGGGCTTTCTTCAAAATGAACGGGCGGCAGCTGCGCATCGTCGCCCACCAGCAGGAGTTGGCAGTTCCTGCCTTCGAAAATGTAAGAGAAGAGGTCTTCCATCAGACTTTTCGCTCCGAAAACGGGGGAGTCGCCAGCGCCGTCGGCAATCATTGAGGCCTCATCCACAATGAAAATCGTGTCGGGACAGCGGTTGGGTCTGCGCGTGAATTCCCTCATTCCGTCTGTCGTCTTGGTCCAGTAGAGGCATTTGTGAATGGTGTACGCCTTTTGTCCCGAATATACGGAAAACACTTTAGCGGAGCGGCCTGTTGGAGCCAGCAGGATACATCTTTTCCGAAACAGTCCGAGCGTGCGTACCAGCGCGCTAACCAGTGTTGTTTTGCCAGTTCCGGCATAGCCATTTAGTATAAATAGCTGATTCTGAGTTGGATTGCAAACGAAATCCGTGAGTTTGTTGAGTGCTATGGCCTGACTTTGTGTTAAGTCGAAGGGGATTTGCTGTCGAAAATAATAAGCGAATTGAGGATTAGAAAGCATGACCGATACCGAAGATGATGTTGACAGATCTATTGAGTGTGTTTTTCCCTTTGTCGTTCTGCACCACTTGAATCCAGCGGTTGTCGGGGGCCTTGCTGGGGACGAAGATGGGGATGGCGGCGTCCACGCGGATGATGAAGAAGTTGAAGTCGAAGCGCAAGCCCGCTCCCACGCCCACGCCGATTTCTTTGTAGAAACGGTTGAGCTTGAAGTCAGCGTTGGGCATATCCTCGTCTTTGTGTGTGAGCCAGATGTTGCCCGCATCAACAAACACGCCGTATTTGATGAACTTGTATAACGTTCCGCGGTATTCCAGATTGAGCTCCAGCTTGATGTCGCCCGTGCGGATGTCGTTCACGAGGTCCTCGTCGTTCTGGTTGTAATACGAGCCGGGGCCCAGCGTTCTGTAGTCCCAGGCGCGCATACTGTTGGAACCGCCTAAGTAAAAACTCTTTTCAAAAGGAAGTGTTGTGGCGTTCCACAACGGAAGCCCGATGCCGAAGTCCACGCGGGTGGCCACCGAATTCTTCTTGTTGATGGTGTGTGTGAATCGGAGGTCGAGTTCTGCGCGCTCGTAGTTACCGTAGCTCCCTTTCAGAATGGTGTAGTGCCCGTTTGCGTCCTTCGGGGCTTTCGCCATTGCGCAAATCGCCGAAAGCAACATCCCCGACGACTCCACTTTGAAACGGACGATAAAGGAGTTGCGCTTGTCTCTCACGGGATGGTTGTAGGTAAGACCATATTTGAACGACAAGAGGAAATTGTCCTTGTATTTTTCACGGAAATCCTTGGAATACAATGAGATGACTTCTTCAAATTCTTCCCCTTTCGTCGTGATGTCAATGATACTCAGGTCAATCGGGGTGATGGTGTGCGACAATTTGCTGTTGTATGCCAGCGTGTAAATGAGGGCGGCGTTGTAAAGTCCTCTGCGATAGAGGTATGTGTTTTCAAAATGGGCGCCGATTTTGAGCGACGTTCCGTAGTTGAGCGCTTCGATTTTTTGTGTTTTGCGGAAGAAGAGCAGTCGGCGGAAGTCCATTGAGACTTCGGCGCCCACGTCCTCACTTTCCAGCGTGAAGCCGCCGTCGTGCTCTTTGCTCTTGGTGCGAATGCGGAAGCCCAAGCTACCATAAAGGTTCACGTTGAAGAATTCGGCGCTGCGGAACAGGTTTTTGTTCGAATAGGTGAACGACAGACTGGTGCGGTCGCTGCGGGCATCAAACTCGGCGGCAATCGAATGTAACTTGTTGCGCGTCAGTCGGTAAGCCGTATTCAGGTAGCCCAGTTTCTCCACGGTGTCGCGCATCGCCTTGTTTTCCATCACTGAAACGTCAAGATAGCTGAAGTTTTTCAGGTCGCTCAGTTTCTTTCTGGAGCGGGTGAGCAAATTCTGCGAAAAGGGCTCTCCGCGTTTTGTCAGGATGTTGTCGGTCAGAATTCGCGGACGGATGTCGCGGATGGGCTTGTCCGTTGAATTCGGGTCGGTGGGCTGTACGAAGATGTAGTAGTTTGTCTCGTCGTGCTTCTTGTGGTAATTCCTCCACATCGGCGTGCTTATCGTGTCATTCGTGAAACTGTAGTTGGGATAGATGTAAACGTTGTTGAAGTAGTATTTGTAGGCGTGCCGTTCTTGCAGTTCCGGGTCGGTGATTCTTGAAAAATTCACATTGATATTGATGACGAGCGTTCTATTTCCTTTTGCATCAATGAATTGAGAGGAATTGAGCGTGTCAATTTCAAAGGAGACGATTTCTTTGGAAACGTAGTAATAACCGTTGTCGCGGATGTTGTTCACTATGCGGTCGCGCTCAGAAAGAAGCAGGTCGGCATTATATTTTTCGCCTCTTCGCAAGAGTGTGTTCACGGTGTCTTTTTGTATGATGCGCCGGTACTCGGGAATGTCGATGTAATACTGGATATCGCGGATGTAGTAGGCGTCGCGTGCTTCCACGTAGTAGGTCATTTCGGCCTTGTGGCGGTGCTTGTGCATTTTCGTGGGGTCTTTGTACGACACTTTCGCCCACGAATGTGCGTTGAAATAGCCCAGGTTCTTCATCGCGATGTTGATCTGGTCCAGCGAGTACGAAATCATATTCGTGTCAAGCAGCACGAGTGGCTCACCCTTTTCGCGGCGGCGCTGCATCGCTTTCGTGTCTTTGATGACGTTCCCCAATGAGTCGGTGACTGGAAGATTGTTTACATAACGTGCTGCTTTTAAGGGAAATACATCTAAGAACTTCTTGTTCGTAAGAGGGCGGACGGTGTAAACCAAGTCGTCAAATTCCGTGCCTTTCTTGTCAACCACTTTTACCGAATTCTTGGTCAGCATATACTCGCCATTGGTTAAATGGCGGGAAGGGTCGCAGGATGCGAGAAATATTAACGACGTGAGAACCAGTAAGATGAGTGGTGATTTCTGCATAGTTAGCGCATATCGTTGATTTCCACCTTGGGAAATTTAGTCTTGTCGAAAACGAAAATCGAGTCCGAAAGCGTTGCGTTGGTGGTGAATTTGTCGAAATGATAGTGGAAAATGGTGTTGTCTTTTCCGTAAATGGAGGTGCGGATGATCTCCTTTCTGGCCTTGTCCACGACGAGGCGGATTTTGAAATAGGATTGGCCGGTCTTGGGAGTCAGGTCGATGATTTGCACGGGTCTGCTGCCTTCCATATCCTCGCGGATGAGTTTGGCAGTGAATTCCTTTTGCCAGGTTTTCAGCATCTTGGCCGGATTCAGCGCGTCGTCGTCCGACTCTTCGTAAGTGTAAATCGACACTTCGTTGGTCGTTTTCTCATAGTTCCACATTGATACGCCATCGCAGTAGAAAAATTGGTTCCCGAATGTGATGTAATATTTGTTGCCCTTGATTTGAGCTTTCCCCGTTTGGGTCTTCGTGATTTTCTTGTTGCTTTCTACCTTGTAGGTGTAGTCGATTTGCATAGTGGCAAAGGTCTTGTAACGAGCGGCAAGGTCTTGCATAATTTTCGTGCCGCTGTCGGTAGTGCTTTGTGCCGAAACTCCTAAGGAGCAGATTATCAAGGCGAAAAAGGCGATTTTAATACGGATGTTAAGCAATGTCGTTTTCATAGTTGAAAATTATTTGAGGTAAAACCTTTTGTAAACTCTCTTTCCATTCGGGAATGTTGAAATGGAAAGTGTCGGTGGCTTTAGACAAATCGAACACGGAAAAGTTTGGGCGGGTGGCTGGCGTGGGGTATTCGGCGGTGGTGATGGGCGCCACAGCGCAGTGCTTGCCCGCCAAACGGAGGATTTCGCAAGTGAAGTCGTACCAGGTGATTTGACCGCGATTGGCAAAATGGTAAGTCTCAACGTTCTTTATCAGAGAATTTTGGGAGATGATGGTGAGGATGAACTGTGCCAGGTCGCGGGCGAGGGTAGGGCAGCCGTACTGGTCGTTCACCACGCTGATTTTGTCGCGGGTGTCGGCGAGGCGGAGCATCGTTTTCACGAAATTGTGACCGTAAGGCGAATAGAGCCAGGCCGTGCGCACGATGGCCGCGCGGGTTCCCGACTGGTGTACGGCCAGTTCGCCCGCCCATTTCGATTTCCCGTAGATGGAAACCGGATTGGGCGCGCAGTCGGTGCTGTACGGGCGGTTTTCCTTTCCATCGAAAACGTAGTCGGTGGAAATGTGTACGAAGAAGATGTTGCGTTGGGCGGATGCCTCGGCGAGGTTGCGCACCGCAGTTTCGTTCAGCAGGTATGCTTTGTCGATGTCGCTTTCCGCTTTGTCAACCGCTGTGTATGCCGCCGCGTTGACCACAAAGTCGGGCTTCGTTTGATCAAAATATTGGGCAATGTCGTTCGCAGAAGTGATGTCCAATGTGTCAATGTCAGTATAAACGAACTGATATTCAGAATGATATGAAGGTGCAATTTCTTGCAAGCTTTTGCCGAGTTGCCCGTTTGCACCCGTGATGAGAATCGTTTTGCGCATTACCTTTCTCGCTTTAAATTTTGCCTGCAAATTTACAATAAAATAATAAGATGGAAAAAGAAAAAGCCGACAAAAAATTGCCGGCTTTTGGTTATGGAAAGCTGAAGGTTATTCTTTCACTTTTAGCATAAAACCAGTTCCGTGGATGTTTTTGATTTCGATATCGGGCTCGTAGTCGTCCACATACTTGCTTTTGCTTTTGGGATCTTTGTTCAAGTATTTCTCGTCAACGGGCTCCAGATTGAGGTAGGCGCGCAGTTTTGTGATGAACACGTCCATACTGCGGCCGTTGGAGTAGTCGGCGTTGCCCCAGATCTGGCGTAGCATCACGTCGCGCGGCATCAGCTTGTTCATATTCTCGCACAGGATGCGTAGCAGTTCGGCTTCCTTGCGGGTGAGCGTGCGGTTTTTGAGCGGGTGGAGTAGTTGCAGACTTCCATAGTCAAAAGTGTATTTCCCGATTTTATAAACGGCATTGGTGGGCGGGAGCACGGTTTTCGGTTTTTTCACGCGATGGCAGCGGCGCAGAATGGCTTCGATTCGCAACACCAGTTCCTCAGTGCAGAACGGCTTGGTCAGGTAGTCGTCGCAGCCCATACGGAAGGCCTTGATCTTGTCTTCCTTCTCGGTGCGCGCTGTCAGGAACATCACGGGCACGTCGCTGTCTTGCTGGCGGATGTCAGTCAGCAACTCATAACCGTTTTTGCCTTGCATAATGATGTCGAAAATGCAAATGTCGTACCGGCCTTTGGTGAAATGCTCGGAGGCCTCAAGTCCATTGCTGAAGTCGTCAACCGAGTATTTCAAAGTTTCAAAATATTCTTTCAACACGCTGCGCAGATTGACATTGTCTTCTACCAGCATTATTTTGCCTTTGATTTCTTTTGAGGAGATATTCATAGAAAATGTATTTTGCTTAGTAAGTGTCAAAGTGTGATTTGCCTAAGGGATTTAGTAACTTTTATCAATTTCCCTAACGGATAATTGTGCGTTTTATTGCAAAAAATGCGCCAACGACTGCTTTTTTATGAGGGTTTTAATGTAATCGTTTACTATTCAGTAAAATAATTTTCGACAAAAAATGTCAAAAATGGGCCGAAAAGTGCAGTTTATTCGTATCTCAGGGCCGTGATGGGATCGAGATTGGCAGCTTTTCGGGCGGGATACCAGCCGAAGAAAACGCCAGTGGCAGCGCATACGAGGAAGGAGATGCCGATGGCACCCTGGCTTATTGCGTAAGGCCATTTCAGAATCGAGCAGATGGCGAGTGCGAGTATCACGCCGAGAACGATGCCGATCAGCCCGCCGATCAAGCTCAGGATCACGCTTTCGGAGAGGAATTGCAGCATCACGTCTCTGCCTTTGGCCCCGATGGCCATACGCAGTCCGATTTCCTTGGTTCGCTCCGTAACGGTCACATACATAATGTTCATAATGCCGATGCCGCCCACGATGAGCGAGATGGCAGCGATGGCGGTCAGCAGGATGGTGAGCATTCCCGTGATGGAACTCATTGTGGAGAGCAGTTCCTCCTGCGTGCGAATGTCGAAATCGTCGTCGGCGCCCTCTTTGATGCCGTGGTTGCTGCGCAGAATGTAGGTGATTTCGGTGGCGGCCAGTTCCGACTCCGCCTCGCTGGTGGCTGATGCGCACAGCATATTGAAGGAGGTGCGCCCGTTTGTGCTTGCGAAGCGGGTCTGTATGGTGGTGTAGGGAACCAGAACGATGTCGTCCTGGTCCTGGCCCATCCCGTTCTCGCCTTTCGACGAAAGCACGCCGATCACTTTCATCGGCACTGAGCCGCAGCGGATGGTCTGCCCGACGGGATTCTCGCCGTTGGTGAAAAGGTTGTCAACGACTGTCTGCCCGATGACGCAGACCTTGTCGTAGCGCTTCACGTTTTCTTCGGTGAACATTATGCCCTCGCTCATCTTGTACATACGGATGTCGAGGTAGCAGGGCGACACGCCTTGCAGACTTCCCGGATGGTTGTTGGAACCGAACACCAGTTGCGCCGAACTGTTGACCATAGGGGAGATGTGCTTGACGTATTTCGTGTTTCCTTGCAAGGATTTCAGGTCCTTGGTGTCCAGTGATTTGGCGCTGCTGTTTCCCATATTCACGCCGCCGCGCATTTGTCGGGCGGGCATAATCATAATCATATTGGAGCCCATCGAGGATAGTTCGCCCCGCACGTTCTGTGTGGAACTTTGTCCGATGCTCACCATCACGATGACGGAGGTG
>JAZQOJ010000117.1:0-8201 GCA_045627805.1 Bacteroidales bacterium | reverse complement strand
GTGTTGCAAAAGAACCACATTTTCGATGGTTCAATTGAGGAAAACATTCTGTACGGAAATCCGAGCGCGACGCACGAGCAGGTGGTGGATGCAGCGAAAAAAGCATACATCTACGACCAGATTATGGAATTGCCGAACCAGTTCAACAGCAAGGCGGAAGAACTTTCGGGCGGACAGCAGCAGCGCATTGCCATTGCGCGAATGTTCCTGAAAAATCCGCCCATCATCTTCCTCGACGAGCCCACGGCCAGTTTGGACGCCATCGCAACGGAGCAGATCAAAAACAGCATCGACGCCATCAAGCAAAACAGAACCGTGATCATCATTTCGCACAGCATCTCGCAAATCATTGATGCTGACGTGGTTTACGCGCTCAAGGACGGGCACGTTGAGCAGTCGGGCGACCCTGACTCGGTTTATGCGAAAGGCGGAATCTACAA
Source organism: Bacteroidales bacterium (assembly GCA_045627805.1). GTDB lineage: Bacteria > Bacteroidota > Bacteroidia > Bacteroidales > WCHB1-69 > UBA1756. Next base: position 7,761 of record JAZQOJ010000117.1, on the reverse strand, counting down.
AGACATCATTGATGCCTCGGCCCGCTCCCTCAACATTGAAAAGATTGCGCGCACCATTGAAAGTGCTTAGGGCGATATTTTCCTTGCCCCAGATTCTGGCTTCGCGAGATTGGTGGGAGATAATTCCGAAAAATATTGTACCTTTGCACGAAATTTGTGAAGAATGCAAAAACCGCTGGCAGAGATTTTACGGCCGAAGTCGCCCGACAACTATATCGGGCTGCCGCACCTTATGGGGGAGGGGGCGAGTTTGCGCCGTGCCATCGAGAGCGGCAACCTGCATTCTATGATTTTGTGGGGACCGCCAGGCGTGGGCAAAACCACGCTCGCCCTGCTGATAGCCGAGCTCACTTGCAGCCCCTTCTATATGCTCAGCGCCATCAATTCCGGCGTGAAGGAGATTCGCGAAATCATTGACAAGGCGAAGCAGGAGGCCGGCAAGTCGATTCTCTTTATTGATGAAATCCATCGTTTTTCCAAGTCGCAGCAGGACTCGCTGCTCGGCGCCGTTGAGCAGGGCATCGTCACGCTGATTGGCGCTACCACCGAGAATCCCTCTTTCGAGGTGATCTCGCCGCTGCTTTCCCGCTGTCAGGTTTATACGCTCAAAAGCTTGGAACGTAGTGAGTTGGAACAGATTATCGTACACGCTACGGCGTATCTGGAGCACAATTTGGGGGTGAGAATTTCCATTGAGGAAAACGAGGCGATCTTGCGCGTCTCTGGTGGCGATGCACGCAAATTGTTAAATGCTATTGAGTTGGTTGTCAATGCGATAGAGCCGAAAGAGGGTGTCATTGTGATTCGCAACGACGACGTGCAGCGCATCATCCAGAAAAACCTGGCCATTTACGACAAGAAGGGCGACACGCATTACGACATTATTTCCGCCTTCATCAAGTCGATGCGCGGCAGCGACCCCAACGCGGCCGTCTATTGGCTGGCGCGTATGCTGTCGGCTGGCGAGGATCCGCTTTTTATCGCCCGCCGTATGATCATTTTGGCTTCCGAAGACATCGGAAATGCCAATCCTAATGCGCTGCTGCTGGCCAACAACTGCTTTCAGGCCGTTCATCACATTGGAATGCCTGAGGCACGCATTATCCTGTCGCAAACTGCCATCTACCTGGCCTCATCTCCGAAAAGCAACGCATCGTATCTTGCTATTGATGAGGCGCTTGAGTGGGTGAAGAAGACGGGTGACCTGCCCGTTCCATTTCATCTTCGTAATGCGCCCACCCAGCTGATGAAGGATCTCGGTTATCACGATGGTTATCAGTATGCGCACGATTTTGAGCAGAATTTTGTCAATCAAGAGTTTCTGCCTCAGAACATTAGCGGCAAGAAGTTTTACGAGCCGCAGAACAACCCGCGGGAGAATGAGTTGCGGCGTTATTTGCGCAACTGCTGGCGCGATAAATATCGTTATATCCTCATTGTCGCCGTTTTTCTGGCCTCGCTCCTTCCCTCGTTCGCGCAAGACATCCACTATTCGCAATTCTACGCCAATCCGCTCTACCTGAATCCGGCCAGCACTGGGGTCATCGACGGCGTTTTCCGCGTGGGAGTCAACCAGAAAACGCAGTGGCTGGCTGTGAGCAAGCCCTACGTCAGCTTTTCCGGTTCGTTTGACGCTCCCGTCTATAAAAGCAACGGCCGCCGACACTTGCTCGGTTTGGGCGTGCAGTTCAACACCGACCGCGCGGGCGACTCCAAGTACAGATGTCTGATAGGAGACCTAACCGCCTCGTTTACACAGTCTTTGGATAGAAGAAACCGAAATAAATTAAGCATCGGCTTGAGCGCTGGCTTTCAACAGCGCAGTCTGAGCGACGACGCGCTGTCGTTCGACGAGCAGTATCAGGGCGGCGTTTACAATCCTGACAATCCCATCACCGAGGTCTTGCAACGCGAGAAATACCTTTTTTTTGATTGCGGTGTGGGGGCGGCTTGGACATTAACTCCCAATAAACGAACATTTTACACAATAGGTGCAAGCGTTAGCCATCTTACCGAGCCCAATGTCACGCATTTTGACACGCACTCAAAATTGCATCGCAAATTGGTGGCCAATTTTTCCTCGAGAATATCTGTGGCAGAGAATTTTAGCATATCGCCTGCCGTTTATGCGGCGATGCAGCACACTTATTACGAAATCCTTTTCGGTTCGGGTTTCGAGTACGAGTATTATCGCAATCCGCGCAGCAACCGTTTCGCCGCAGGCGGTGGTTTGTACTATCGCTTGATGGATGCCTTAATTATTTGTGCCACAGTGCAATGGGAAAATATTCGGCTGGGATTGAGTTACGATTTGAATTTCTCTTCGCTCACGGTTGCCAGCCACGCCCGCGGAGGTTTTGAACTCTCTCTCTACTATGTTTTTAAGCGGCCCACCATCCGCAAAGCCGGACACGAGCCCTGTCCGTTTGAAATGATGTAAATCCCGTGTCCGTAATGAAGCGTTTGTTGTTTGTTGTTTTGCTGTTAATCAATTACTTGTGTTCGGCTCAGAATATGAGCGACGAGCAGATGTGGCACGAGCAAATTGAGTTTCTGAAGCACGACACGCTCCCCGTTCAGCTCACGCTACTTCCGCCTCTCATCAACACGCCTTATTCTGAGTACAACGGCACGCTGCTGCCCGACTCCACTTTCTATTTCTCGTCGTTGCGCCCCGAAAGCGAGGACGACTACGCCGACATTTTCGAGCAGTTTTGGAGCACGCGCATCTACCAAAGTCATCTCACTGTGGCGGGCTATTCGCGCCCTACTCCGATTTCACACTTCATCAACGACGACCATTATTATAATTGCAACTTCACTTTCAACAGCGACCAGACGCTGATGGTTTTCACGCGGTGCCTTCGCGATGGCGGAAAGCAATTGCAGTGCTCGCTCTGGAGCAGTTCGCGTCGCAAAACGGATGAGCACTGGACGAAACCGCAACAACTTAACCGCAGAATCAATTTGCCGGGAAGTACGACTACGCAGCCGCACTGGGTTGATTGTGAGAACTATAGCGTAATGTATTTTGTGTCTGACCGTCCACGCGGTTTCGGCGAACTGGATATCTGGTACACCATTTTTGCTAACGGGCGTTTTGAAGACCCTGTCAATGCGGGCAGTCTCATCAATAGTGCCGACAATGAGGCGACTCCGTTTTATGACAAGGCATCGCGACGGCTCTATTTCAGTTGTGATGCGCCCCCCAAAACGATTGGCGGCTACGACATATTCTATTCGGAGGGCCAGCTTTCGCAATGGAGTGCGCCTACCAATATGGGCGTTCCGTTCAATTCCATTGCCAATGACATTTATTTCACCATCAATCAGCACGATAAGGATGGCTATTTCGCCTCCAATCGCCCCAAGAATCCCGATGATGATGCCGACACCTGTTGCACCGATTTGTACCGCTACCACTGGCTGTACGATTTGGATACGGTGCCAAAGTCGGATACGGTTGTGGCGGATACGGTGAGCATTGAGAAGCAGGCAACTTTGCTGTTGCCCCTCACGCTTTTTTTCCACAACGATGAGCCAGATCCTCGCACAACGGCCACCACAACCAAGCAGAACTACCAAACAACTCTTGCTAATTATTTGGCAATGAAAGAGATATATAAGAACGAGTATGCGAAAGGGCTGAAAGGGAAGGAGGCGGAAACGGCCTGCAGCCGTATTGAAAGCTTCTTCGCGGATTCGGTTCAGGCAGGTTATCGCAAGTTGGAAGCCCTCACGCAATTGCTGCTGAAGGACTTGGAGTCGGGACATAGTGTCACGCTGACCGTTTGTGGTTTTGCAAGTCCTTTGCACAAAGCTGATTATAATCTGGCGTTGTCGGCGCGCCGTATTGCTTCATTTGTTAATTTTCTGAAAGAATACGATAACGGAAGATTGTTGCCTTATTTCAGTCCCTCTTCTAAAGTTAAACTCTTGATTATCAGCGAGCCAGAGGGCTCGTCGAAGGCGCGTGAGGAGGTGAGCGACAATGTGAACGACAAGCGCAACTCCGTTTACAGCATTGCCGCCTCAAAAGAACGCCGCATTCAGATTACGCGGTATGAGGTGAATGTGGAGAGGTGAGAAAACTGAATGACCGTACTTTAGCATCTCCATTTGTACGTTCGCAACACGATGGCCGTTACGATGAAGGCAAAGAAGTCGGCGGTGGGGATGGCCAGCCATACTCCATTCAGATTGCCCCAAAGAGGAAGTATTAAGATACTGGGTATCAGGAAGATGATTTGTCGAAGGAGCGAAAGGAAGATGGAAATCTTAGCTCTGCCGATGGATTGGAAAAAGTTGGAAGTCACTACTTGAAATCCCGTCACGCCCATCATCAAGCTGCACAGTTTCATTGCGTAGGAGGTCACGTCAACGAGGTCGGGGTCGTTGGTGAAAGCGCGGGTGATGGCTTTCGGAAACAGGAAAATTGCAGCGAAGGAAAGCACGCAGGCAACTGTGGCGTAAATAACAGTAAGCCAGTAGGTTTTCTGTACTCGGTCGGGATGCTTCGCCCCGTGGTTGAATCCCACTATGGGCTGCATTCCGTGCGTCATTCCCAACACCATCGTGATGACCAGCGACTGTATGCTGGCAATGATGCCGTACGAGGCGATGGCGACGTTGCCGCCGTATTCCTTGAGACGCCAGTTCATAAAGATGGTCACCAAACTGGTGCAGACGTGGATGCAGAACGGGGACAGCCCGATGGCGAACACGTCGCGAACCATCTTCAGGTCGATGTGCATTCCTGATTTTTCAAAGTGGATGTAAGATTTTTTCCTGCAAAAGTGTGCGAGCACCCAGCACATTCCGATGAACTGAGAGATGACGGTGGCGGTGGCGGCGCCGCGGATTCCCCAGTGGAGTGCGAAAATGAAAATCGGGGCCAGTATCACGTTGCAAACCACGGTGATGAGTACCGACAGCATCGCCTTGACGGGATATCCGGAGGCACGCATAATGCTGTTGAGCCCGAAAAGGATGTGGGTGAAGATGTTTCCGAGCAGGATGATTTGCAGGAAGTCGCGGGCGTAGGGGAGCGTTTCGTTGTCGGCTCCGAAAAGAATCAGGATGGGGTTGAGGAATGTCAGCACCGCAATCGTGAACAGGATGCTGATGACGATGTTGAGCAGCAGGGCGTTGCACAGAATCTGGGTGGCATCGGCACGTCTTTTCTCTCCAATGCGGATGGAGACGAGGGCGCCTGAGCCCGCTCCCACCAGCGTGCCGAATGCGGTCGCCAAGTTCATTATGGGAAGCGTCAGCCCCAGTCCGGCAAGTGCAATGGCTCCCACACCGTTGCCGATGAACATCCGGTCGATGACGTTGTAGCACGAAGTGGCCGTGGTGGCGATGATGGCGGGCAGCGCAAACGTGAACAGCAGTTTCCCGATGTTGCCGTGCTCCAATTGCCAAGTGCGGTCATCCATCTTCTGCTTTTCGTGTGTTAATAATTGTCTCCTCTTAATTCGCGGTAACGCTTGCGCGCATCAATCGTGTACAAACTGTCGGGAAAATCGGTGAGCACTTTCTGGTAGTATTCCATTGCCTTGCTGTTGTCCTTGATGTAGTAATCGTAAAGTTGTCCCAGCAGGTAGGTCGCGTCGTCGCCCAGCAGATCCATCGAGTAAGTGGTGACCACTTTTTGCAGCAGCTGTTCCGCCCCCAGGAAATCCTTCTGTTTGATGGCGATTTTCGCTTTCTGATAGTAAACATCATCCGTCAGTTTCCCGGTCGGGTCCACCATAATGATGGAGTCCAGCATTTTCAGGGCTTCATCGTCCTTGTTCTGGAAAATGAGGAAGTCGGCTTTCGCATAATAGCGGAGTGGCAGATTGCTGTTGGCGTCGGCGGTAAATAATTCGCCATCTTCTTCATCCTCAGCGTCTTCCGCTTCTTCTTCATTGTCGGAAATAAGGAAACTGAAGTACATCGCGTCGTTGGCGATGAGTTTGGAAGTGGCGGCGCGCAACACATCGAGTTGGCTTTTGGCCCAGGCAAACTCTCCAATGTAGAACGACAGTTTGGCGTTCTTGAATTTGGCGGTTTGACCAATCACGTCGTTGGGCAGGTCTTTGTCAACCTGCGAATAATGGAGCGTGGCATCCCATACGTTGCCCGTATATAACTCGATGTCAGCGAGATCCACTTTGTAGAGTGCTTTTTCCTGCGGGTTGCGGCTGGCCTGTGCGATGGCGCCTTCCAGCACTTGTGTGGCCTTTTCGGGCTTGTCAACGTAGAATGCCAGCAGGTGCGCGTACTTCTGAATCCATTCGGAAGTGCCTTCGTGCATCCCGTATTCTTGCAGAACAGAGGCGAATTCGTTCTCTAATGCCAGGGCGGCTGTCTTGTCTATAGGGGACGATTCTGAAATTTCATCGTATTGTATATCAAGTAGATAAAATTTCGCTTTGGTGTAAAAGTCGGCATCTTCTCCCAACTTGATGATGTAGTTGCAGGCCTCTTTCGCTGTTGCGAAGTCCTTGTTGGCGGTGGCATCTTTGGCCAGGGCAAACACGCGTTGTCCACCCTCTTTTTGTTTGCGGTCAAGCGATTTGGCTATCAGCAGCGCGTCCGGATAGTTTTTGTCGGCCTGGTAAAGCCATTGCAGCACCATCGCATAGCAGTGGTTGTCAGGGGCTTCCTGCGAGCGGCGCATCGTCGTCGCCAAAACGGTGTTGTAGCGTTGCTTGTTCTCATCGCCGGCCAGCAGGTTCTGCAAAATCTGCTGCACTTGCGTCAGCTTCCCTTGCGAATTGTTCTTTACCATATTGAGCGCCTCCTCCACAACGAGGTCGGTGCGGTTCATCTGCGTATAGACATTGGTAAGTTCGTAACTAAACAACTCGCTGTTGTTCAATAGTTTGCGTCCTCTTTCCAGCGTCGTGACGGCGTACTGGTACTGCTTTCGAGCCAGAAAAGCGTTGTACAATTCCTTGACCACATTTTCTTGGGCGGGAAGTTCCTTGATGGCGTCGTTGTAAACCTTGTCGGCCTTTTCTTGCTCGCCCGCGCTTTCGTATATGAACCCCAGGTCGGTTTTGTAACGCTGTGTTTTGGGCGAGTTCTTCTGTTGCTTTTTCACGATTTTCTCCGCACCCTTGAAATCGCCGAGTTGCAGAAGTGTTTGGTAGTAGTAATAATAGATGTAGGAGTTCGGGTTGGCGTTGTAAACTTTTTCAAACATAGGCGCGGCCTTCTCGTACTCGCCGTTCTGGAAGTACTGAATGCCCAATTTTTCTTCCTGCGTTTTCTGTGCGAAGGTGCCAAAAAACGCGAAGACGAAGAACAGGAAGAAGGCGATGGCTTTTTTCATTAGCAGATGATGTCGAATCCGGTGAAGGGACGGAGCACTTCAGGCACTACGATTCCTTCAGGGGTTTGATAGTTCTCGATGATGGAGGCCATAATGCGGGGCAGTGCGAGGGCGCTGCCATTGAGGGTGTGCGCGAGGCGCATTTTGCCGTTCGCATCTTTGAAACGCAGTTTCAAACGGTTGGCCTGATAACTCTCGAAGTTGGATATTGAACTGACTTCCAGCCATTTGTGCTGTGCGCGGGAGTAAACTTCCAAATCGTAGGTGAGGGCGGAGGTGAAACTGATGTCGCCACCGCAAAGGCGCAGCACGCGGAACGGCAAGCCCAGTTTCTGCAACAGCGACATTCCGTATTGCTTCATCTGTTCCAAAGTCTCGTACGACTTGTCGGGGTGCTGAACCTGCACGATTTCCACTTTGTCGAACTGATGCAGGCG
>JAZQOJ010000116.1:0-4266 GCA_045627805.1 Bacteroidales bacterium | reverse complement strand
TGGTCGGGCGTGTCTTCGTACAGGAACGACGCTTCCAGCTCGGTTTGCAGGTACGAGTCCACCGAAAAGGCGAAACCTTTCTGGGCTTTCCGCTGCGCATACAGCTTGATGAGGTCGAAAGCCAACTCCTTGACACGCTGTTTGGTACGCGCCTTCATCCGCTCCCAAGCGCCCGATCCCAGCTTGTTGACAACGGGCTCCGTGCCATCTTTCCCCACATATTTCGAGATTTTATTGAGCGAGTGAATGCTCACATACACGATGTCGCCGCCCTTGTACTCCAGCTTGATCAGTTCGTGCTCAACTCCTTCGTCGTGCATTTTGATCAATCCGCGGTAAATGCCGATGCCGTAAGTGATATGCACCACGTAATCGCCCGGCTGCATATCGCAAATCTCTTTCAGCGTGAAGGCCTCGCTGCGCTTGTAGCGGTCGCGGACCACAAATCGGTGGTATTTCTCAAAAATCTGATGGTCGGTGTAAACACAGAGTTTGCCTTCCTCGTCGCGGAAGCCCTCGTGCAGAATGAACGGGCAGGCGAGATACAAATCCTCCGGCTGGTAGTCGCTGGCTTGCTCGCGATTGTATTCCGCCAGCAAGTCGGCCATAATGTGCGCCATACGGGTGCGCTGCTGCTCGTTCTCGGTCAGGAAAACAGTGCGGTAGCCGTGCTGCAAGTTGTCGATCCACTCGTCAAGCAGCAAGTTCACGTTCTTGCTGAAGGCGTTTTGCGGCACCACACCAAAATCTATCGTCTTCTCATAGTCCCGCAGGAATTGAGAATCGATTTCTATAACCTTTTTATTTTCAATATGTTGAATGAAATAATCTCCGTCAATGGAAAGATCTTCCGGCAAAATATGAGAGAGCGGCGAGTTGAGTTTTTCAAATTCTTCCACCACTTTCTCGTAATTCAGTTGAATGATGTTCTTCACATCCTTCGTATTCCGAATCCAGAAAACATCGTCGGGCTGTAAGAAACTGAAGAAGCTCACGCGCTGCTCGCTGCTTTCCAGCGAGGATGCCAGCGGCATAATGTGGAACTTATCGACCTCGCGCACAGATAATTGCGTATTCGCATCGAAGAATCGCACCGACTCGATTTGGTCGCCTGCGAACTCGATTCTATAGGGATATTCTTCCGAATAGGAAAAAACGTCGAAGATGGCGCCGCGCCACGAGAACTGGCCGGGCTCAAACACGAAATCCTCCTGCTTGTACTCGTGTTCGTACAAGAAATTCACGAAATCGTCGATGCCGACCTCCGCACCTTTTTTTGCCGTGAAACTGTTGTCGCGCAGCGAACGCGTTGACACCAACTTCTCTGCGAGGGCCTCCGGATAGGTCACAATCACGTTGGGCGATTCGTTGTAAACCAGCTTGTTAATGATTTCCGAGCGCAATTTCACGTTGGCGTTGTCAACCTGCTCGATGTCGTACGGACGGCGGTAGGAGGAGGGAAAATAGTGCACGCGTTTTTGTTCCAACGGAAGTCCATTGTCGGCCAGAATCTTTTCAATATCGTGATAAAAAAAAGCCGACGACTCTCGGTCGGGCAATATAAACACCTGATTCTGTTTTAGTTGTGTCAAAACGGAGCTCGCAGCGAGGGCCAGCGCGGAACCCTTGAGCCCACGCACGCAAACAGGTACGGAAGGTTGCAGTTCCTGGAATAGTTTTTGGAGTGCGGGCAATTTTGGCGACTGCCACAACCCGATCAATTCATCTTGTACCATCAAAGTCGTTGCAAATTATTGATTGTCGTTGTCCACACGGACCCGCACATACGAGATGAGCGAATCCTCGGCCAACCATTTCTTTTCGTAAAACGTTTGGATTTCAGTGAGATAAGAAGGGACATTTTCCGTATGGTAAATATCTTCAATATCTTGTTCGATGGTCCACCCTTGTTCGGCGGCCGACTCGCGGATGAATTCGTAAAGCAGTCGGCTGTCGGTTTTCAAATGGAGGATGCCCACCGGGCCCCAGATTTTCCGGTATTTGGAGACGAAATTGGGCGACATCAGGCGGTGTCGCGGACGCTTGGGCTGCGGGTCGGGGAAGGTGACCCACACCTCGGACACTTCGCCGGGTGCGAAATAGAACTCGATCTCGTCGATTTGCGAGCGGATGAAGGCGGCATTGGTGATGTTCTGTTCCACGCAGTCCTTGCAGCCGCGCCAGATGCGCGCGCCCTTGAGGTCAACACCGATGAAGTTCATTTCGGGATGCGCCTTGGCCATCGCCACGGTGTACTCGCCACGGCCGCACCCCAGCTCCAGCACGATGGGATGGTGGTTCCCGAAATGCTCGTGCCAGCGGCCACGCAATGGGAACTTCCCGCCCCGCACGTCGTACTGGTTGTGCTGGAAAAGGTTTTCAAAGGTCTCGTTCTCTGCGAATCTCGCTAATTTGTGCTTTGCCATCTGTCGTAAAATTTGCTGCAAAAATACCATTTTTTTGCCACATTTCAGTTATGTCTGCTGGAAAAATCGTACTTTTGCACCGATGAAACAGAAAGACTTTGTATTCAACATCGCGATCCTCCTTTTCCTGAACCTGCTGGTGAAGCCGTTCTGGATTCTGGGCGTGGATGTGGCCGTGCAAAACCGCGTGGGCGCCGACGCCTACGGACTCTATTTCGCCATCTTCAACTTCACCTATCTCTTCAACGTGGTGCTCGATATGGGCATCACCAACTTCAACAACCGCAACATCGCGCGCCACAGCCAACTGCTGTCGAAGCACCTTTCCGGCATCATCGTGCTCAAACTGCTCCTCGGAGTGGCCTACTTGGCCATCACTTTCGCCACCGCCGCCGTCATCGGCTACGACTCGCTCCACTTCAAGCTGCTCTTCTGGATGTCGATCAACCAGTTCCTCAACGCCTTCATCCTCTACCTCCGCTCCAACGTGTCGGCGTTGTTGCTGTTCAAGACCGACAGCGTGCTCTCGGTGCTCGACCGGCTGCTGATGATCCTCATCTGCGGCGCGCTGCTTTGGAGCGGCTGGCTCGACACGCCGTTCAGAATCGAGCATTTCGTGTACGCGCAGACGGCGGCCTACACGCTCGCGGCCCTGACTGCGCTGGGCGTCGTGCTGCACCACGCTCACCTGCGCAAACTGCATTGGAACGGCACCTTCTTCCTGCTGATTTTGAAAAAGAGTTTCCCCTTCGCACTCCTTTACTTGCTGATGTCGTTCTACAATCGCATCGACTCGGTGATGATCGAGCGCCTGCTTCCCGACGGAGCCGCCACTTTTGAAGCGGGAATCTACGCTTCCGCTTTCCGCCTGCTCGACGCGCTCACAATGATCGCCTACCTGTTTTCGGTCATCCTGCTGCCGCTTTTTTCACGAATGCTCAAAGAAAAAGAGAATATCGGAGGAATTGTGCGCAGTTCGTACGCGCTGCTGCTATTCTTTTCCGCGACAGCCACCACGCTGCTGCTCTGCTTCAAGGTTCCCGTGCTGCAACTCCTTTACACATCGCACATTACGGAAAGCGCTGCCGTTTTCTCGTTCCTGATTCCGTGCATCATTCCCGTCTCGTTCACCTACATCTTCGGCACGCTGCTCACGGCCAACGGCAATATGCGGCTGCTCAACGCGTCGGCTGTGGTGGGCATCGTGGTGAACCTGCTGGTCAACTTCCTGCTGATTCCGCGGATGCAGGCCCGTGGCGCGGCCATCGCCAGCTTGAGCACGCAATCGGTGATGGCGCTGATTCAAACCGTTATCGCATTCCGCGAGCTCCGGATTCCCATTAAAGATATTCCGATTGTGAAATCGCTGATTTTCATTGCTTTACTTATTTCCGGCGTGACCATTTTCGCCCATTATTTCAATGGAAACGTGATAATGGCGTTGCTCATTTGCGGCATTTACGCTTTCGTGGTCGCCTTCGCCACCCGCCTCATTCCGCTCCGCTTCTGGAAGGAATTCAGGGCGTAGATTCGGTTAAACGGTTAACGTCGGTTAAACGGTTAATGGGATGAATGGACGAATGCCGCCTGCGGCGTGATAGAGGAAATGCGCAGGAAATTTCAAGGAAATTATCAGGAAATTTTTCTTTTCCTTGCTGTTTCATAATGAAATAGCAATGGAAAAGATTGTCCGGCTGCGGCCGCCTTTGGCTCGGTTTCCTTACAAAAACGAGGAGATGCGGAGCGGCCGTGCGAGGCCTTGTTTGAAGCAAAACGGATTGCGGCCGAGCAGCCGTTTTGCAAGTTTGGGCTCGCACAGCGCAGCAGCGACCGTTTTTGT
>JAZQOJ010000115.1:0-3969 GCA_045627805.1 Bacteroidales bacterium | reverse complement strand
AGCCCAAACTTGCAAAACGGATGCTCAACCGCTATCCGTTTTGCTTCAAACAAGGCCTCGCACGGCCGCTCCGCATCTCCTCGTTTTTGTAAGGAAACCGAGCCAAAGGCGGCCGCAGCCGGACAATCTTTTCCATTGCTATTTCATTATGAAACAGTAAGAAAAAGAAAAATTTCCTGATAATTTCCTCGAAATTTCCTGCGAATTTCCTCTATCACGCCGAAGGCGGCATTCGTCCATTCCACCATTCGCCCATTCGTCCCATTAACCGTTTAACCGACGTTAACCGTTTCCACGTCTCATAATTTCCATTATGCGAACATCTCGCTCCCATCATTGTGGCATTTACAAGAGGAAAGGGGATAATTCCGAAAAAAAAATATGCAATGATTCTTTTAGCAATCGGATTCTGGGCTTTTATTATTCTTTCTGTTCTCGGCTTAATTCTCAAGGCCATTGACATCGCGAAAGGAAGAGCCCCTCGCCATAACAATTTGCCAGACCCTATTCGCGAGGCACTTGACGAGCAAGAGCCGGGCGAGACGTACAACATCCACATTGACATCACGACTGTAAAAAAAGCGGATTCTTCAGGGGACTCTTCGCAAAAGATGTGAGTGGCGGGGCGGAATCTCCGTTGACACTTAGCGCAGCAGCAGCTCCCAGCCGGCCTCCACAAGAATAGCTGCCACGACAGCCACAATGGCCACCACTACCAGCCCCTTGTTGCGCCACGAAAGGATGAGCGCGACCTGGGTGGCCACCACCGCCGCCACGATGTGCTGCGCGGAAGCCACTTCGCCGTTCGGCACTGTGGAAGTGAACACCGACGGAAACGTCATCGCCGCCAGCACGCAAAATGGGATGTAGTAGAAAAAGTCCTGCACCCAGTTGTTTTCGATTTTCTTCTTGAAAAAAGCGAGCGGGAGCACACGGATCAGGAAGGTGACACCCGCCATAATGAGCATACAGAGAATAAGATAACGCCGGTCCATAGTTAGATGTGTGAAATGGTGTGAGTGTATTTGTCCTTGTCGCGTCCCGCGGTATCAACGGCGGAGCGGACGGTTCTACGACGGCGCTTCACCTCCTTGATGGTGGCGCCCATTGCAGCGGCGGAGATGGCCGCGATGATCATTCCCCAGCCGCCTCTCGACAAAACATTGACGTACGGAATGTAGGTGAAGACGCACGACAGCGCGATAGCCAACGCGCTGACCGCCGCCACCTTGCGGCTCTTTCGCGCCTCGGGCACGATGATGGCAATGAACATACAGTAAAGCGCCATCCCCATACAGCCCTGCAACATCGGGGAGAACAAGCTCGATGCCACCGCGCCGAACAAAGTGCCCAGTGTCCAGCCCACAATCGGCATCGTCATCAGCCCCAGATAGAATTCAAAACTCACCTCCTTCTCCTCCATTGAGGCCAGCACGAACATCTCGTCGCAAATGCCGCACGATATGAGACACCGCTTATACCACGGCATTCCCCGCTCAATCTTCTGGGTCAGAGAGAACGACATCAGCATATAGCGCAGGTTCACGACGAGCGTGGTGACGGCCAGACTGGCGAAGGTGGCGCCCTCCACAATGCGCGTGACGCCGTTGAGCTGCCCCGCCGAAGCCATATTGGTGAGAGCCATCACCGTGGCCACGAAAGGAGTGAATCCCAGCTTCACCGCCAGGATCCCAAAAGTGAATGATACAGGGAAATAGCCCAAGCAGATGGGCATCCCTTTTTTGATACCTCGTTGAAATTCGTTCATTGCACGTTGAGTTAGCAGAGACATCGCTCGGAAGTCTCTCTTAATGCGTTGCGCGTGTTTTCGTGATGACTACAGTGATTCCAGAATGAAACGTTCGGCCTCGATGGCGGCTTTGCAGCCGGAAGCGGCGGCCGTGATCGCCTGGCGGAAATGCGGGTCCTGCACGTCGCCGGCCGCGAAAACACCCGGCACGTTGGTGGCGGTGCTGTCGGGGCGAGTGCGGATGTACCCCTGAGCATCAAGCTCGATCCATTCCTTGAAGAGGTCGGTGACCGGCGTATGGCCGATGGCCACGAAAACGCCGTCAACGGGCAGCGTTGTCGTCTGCCCCGACTCCTTGTTGCTGATGGTCAGTCCGGTGACGGCCTTCACGAAGCCCTTCTTCTCGCCGACGATCTCGGTGGGAACACTGTTCCACACCACTTCGATGTTGGGCGTGTTGAAGACGCGCTGCTGCATTGCCTTGGACGCGCGGAACTCGTCGCGGCGATGCACGAGATACACTTTGCGGCAGAGTTTGGCAAGGTAGGTGGCCTCTTCGAGGGCGGTGTCCCCTCCCCCGACCACGGCCACGTCGCGGCCACGGAAGAAGTTGCCGTCGCAGGTGGCGCAGGCGGAGACGCCGAAGCCACGGTAGGTTTTCTCGCTCTCAAGTCCGAGCCAGCGGGCGGTGGCGCCCGTCGCAATGATCACCGTGTCGGCGAGGATTTCCTGCTCGTACTCCACCACGCAGCGGAACGGACGCTGCGAGAAATCCACCTCGGTCACCATTCCCTGACGGATGTCGGTGCCCAGACGCACTGCCTGCTCGCGGATGTCGAGCATAATGTCGGGACCCGCCTTCCCGTTGGGATAGCCGGGGAAGTTTTCCACCTCAGTGGTGATGGTGAGCTGACCTCCGGGCTGCGTACCTTCAATCAGGATGGGTTTCAAATCCGCGCGCGAAGCGTAAATACCAGCAGTGTAACCCGCAGGTCCAGAGCCGATTATAAGACATTTTGTTGTTTCCATACGATTTGAATTTTGAACTGCAAAAATACTATTTTTATACGACATTTTAAGAAATTTCTCTTCACTCATTGCAAAGATGTTCCGATAAGGGGAATTGTCCGCATAGCGGGATGTCCACTCAACACATCACAAGTCCCGAATTGTCAGTTCGCGGCTGTTCAACTTTCTTTTTTTCTTGAGAAAAAAGCGACTTATTTAAAGAAAACGGAGTTGCATTATTTTGTCTTGCAGCGAAGACCTCGGAGAGGTGCGACACCGATTAGTAGCATCTCTCCGAGATGCCGGATGTCGGAACGCGCTCGCTCACCCCACATCGCGGACTTCGTCCTTATGTGGGGTTATAGGTGTCACATCCTTCCTGGATGTGACGGCGGCGCAACGACTTCATTGTGGCAAAACAATGATTGGCTGCCCGAAACACATTTCCCAGAAAAAGCTACCGCGTAGCTGTACGGCAGCTTTCCTCAGACAGTAAGAAAAAGAAAAATTTCCTTGTGATTTCCTTGAAATTTCCTGCGCATTTCCTATATCACGCCGCAGGCGGCATTCGTCCATTCCACCATTCGTCCCTTCGTTCATTCATCCAATTAACCGTTTAACCGACGTTAACCGTTTCCACGTCTCATAATTCCCATTATCGGAAGACACAAAATTCCCCACATATAAATTCGGCAAGTCGAAAAGGGATAATTCCAAAATAATTATGTATATTTGCCGCGTCATTTCCTTTTAGATTTTGTTTGACGGACTTCGCAAAATCCAGAAGGTCAGTGTGGAAAGAGTAGAATAGAAGTCCCCTAAAAAAATTCATAAAGCAAAAACATTATGAAAAAAATCCTTACCCTTTTATTTTGTTGGAGTATTGCGGTGATGGTTAGCGCACAGGCCACGATACCGAATGCGGGATTTGAACAGTGGAATAACGGTGCTCCGTCAAGTTGGGCCACGGCTTTTTCTTTTGATGCAAGCATAATGACAGTTGAATATAATGCGGGCGAGCGCACAAGTGATTCGCACACAGGGAATTATGCGATGAAGTTGCAGCCGGTTCCGTTGAATCTGACCATTATGACATATTCGCTGCCCGGAATGGGGCATCTGGGCTATTTCAACACCGAGGTCGGACTTTCAGCCTTGGCGGGCATCTTCAACGGCGGCGTTTCCGGCATCATCAACGCTTTGATTGAAGG
>JAZQOJ010000114.1:0-3818 GCA_045627805.1 Bacteroidales bacterium | reverse complement strand
CAGTCGGGCGTAAAGCTCTTTCTGTGTGAGCAGCTGGAACTCTTCGGTCAGCCGGGCGTAAATCTTCACTCGCTCATCGAAAAGCATTCCCTCGAAAGTGGCAAGCATCGACGAGCCGTTCATCTTTGCCATTGCCTTTTGTTGGAAGAAGGTTTTGATGAAGCTGTCGCGCAGGTTCGCGGGTGTGTACTCGTGATTCTCAAATGCTTGCGCCACGTTGCCGAGCCCTTTCGCATTCAGCTCTTCCGCATAAAGCGACCAGTGCAGCCAGTCGCGCATCTTGGGCGCATTGTCAATCCAGCGCTGCAGACTCTCGCCGGCTTGCTGCAAGCGTTCGTCGGCTGGCAGAATGTCTGCTTCCAACTCTTGTTGGAAATAGTCTGACAGAATGTTGCGCACCTTTTCTATCTCGTTGTGTTTCTGCTGGTATGTCATCAGGTTGTCCAGCAGTTTGTCCACCTCGTTTTCAACAATATATGGATTGAATTCCTGTAGTTTCTTGATGAAGTTTTTCTTGGCGAAGATGCGGGGAAGAAACCACTTGGACCTGGCTTTTCTCCATTCGTCGTAAAGTTTTGGGGCATCGGTTTGTAAAATGGCTGGTGCGTTGTCGCGCAGCAGCTGCTCTCGCAATGTCTTGGTGTCTTTCAGTTGTTCGCGGCGTTGCTGGCAGTCGTGCAGGTACTGGGCATCCGCCTTCAGTTGCTCGGTGAGTTCGGGCGATGGCTTTCTCTCCTCGTTGTTGAGGTGGAGTCCGCGGAGTGGATGGGCGGAGGGCTGGCCCACGAGTTTCACCACTGCTTCGAGAGGTCCGCCCAATAGCTCTTCTACGGTGTCAATCCCTTCTTTGGCAATCAGTTGGTCCAGTGCCGGGTTGAGTACGTCGCAGTCGAGCATCTCGGCTTTCACGGATTCATAACGAAGGATGCAGTCGTATAGGGAAAGTCCGTCGTTGGGGTCCACGTCGTGTAGTTCCTTCATATAGGCGATGAGCGCTTTCCGCTCTTCGAAAATGCGAGTGGCGGTGTCCTCGAAGTGTGCTGGCGGCACGATGTGTGCGACCTTGAGTGCTTTGTCGAGTTGTTCGAGCACGTGCCGTTTGGAGGCCTTGTTGGAGTGGAGTTCCAGACAGAACGGGTCGAGGCCGATCTTGGCCAGTCGGCTTTGCACCACGCTGAGTGCGGCCATCTTCTCGGCCACGAAAAGCACGCGCTTCCCCTGGTAAAGGGCGTTGGCGATCAGGTTGGTGATGGTCTGCGACTTTCCGGTGCCGGGAGGCCCGTACAGGATGAAGGAGCGTCCCTTGCCACCTTCTATTACGGCGGCGAGCTGCGACGAGTCAACGGGCACGGGCAGTGCGACTTCTACTGGCGAGAGCGTCTGGTCGATGGCCTTCAGGTCGGTGGTCAGCGGTTCGGGCTTCCAGGTGAGCCGGTTCTCCACCAGACTGCTCACGATGGCGTTCTGCTTGAGCTGTTCGCGGTTGTTGTGAACGTCGTTCCACATCAGGAACTTGCTGAAGGAGAAAGTGCCGAGCAGGCACTCTTCTTCCACGTCCCATCGGTTCTGGTTTTTCAGTGCGTCGCGCAGGGCGGCGAAGATGAGCGGCACGTTCACGCCGCTCCCGTCTTTGGGCAGCGGGTCCAGCCCGTTCACCGTGATGTCGTAATTCTGGCGCAGGAACTCCATCAGCGTGATGTTGAGGGTGATGTCCTCTTCGCGGCTGCGGATGTAGTAGAAACCTTTCTTGTAAACCATTTCCACGGGCAGCAACAGCAGCGGAGCGTAGCGCGGAACCTCGCTTTGCGGGGTCTCAAACCAGCGCAGCGTTCCGATGGTAAGGAACAGCGAGTTGGCGCCGGTCTCCTCAATGGCGTTGCGGGCTGCGCGGTAGATGTTCTTGAGTGTGGCGTTTGACTCGCCCTCCGTCTGGTAGGTGTGCAGGCGGTGGTGCTCAATGTCGTTGCGCACGAGTTCTTGCAGGCCGTCAAGCAGTTTGGAGCGGATGAGCCGTTCCGTTCCGTTGAACTGGAACTCTACGTCGGGTTTCGGCAGGATGCAGTATTCCTCGCCATCTTGCAGATGGTCTTCGATGCGGTCCACGTCGAAGGAGATGAACTGGACGGCTTTTCGGCGCAGGTAGAGGTTAAGCAGCGAGTTGCGCAGGGAGAAGTCCAAGAGCTTGCGCTCCCAGATGTCGAACTTGGTGAGTTCGCGCTGCGATTCGCGGAGCTGTGACAGGTCGTAGCGGTCGTGCTCGCGGATTTCCACGCGGCAGGCGTCGTGCTCCACGCCTTCGGTTTGGAAACCGTCGTGGTCTTGCGAGCGCGTGGGCAGTGGCAGGAAACGTTCCAGACGGCAGCGGCGCACGTCAACGAACATCTCGAAGAGGTCGTGTTGCGCGAGGTTCTGCTCCGCCGAGTGCTCGGCCGCTTCGAAGGATGCCGTCTCTTGTGTCACGGAGGTGCACTCCAGCACCATCATCTCGTCGATGCCGCGCGAGCATTTCTTCTCTATGAAGGAGGCATCGTCGCAAATGCTGTAAGGACAGCTGTCGTCAACCAGCCACACGGCAAGGTAGGCGTGCCCTTTCTGGATGACGATGCCGCTGTTGATGCCCACGCTTTCCAATACGGAGGCGAAGAGCAGCGTAAGCTCAATGCAGTTGCCAATCTTGGTGGCCAGTACCTGGTCGGGCATCGTGATGCGCTGTCCCACCTCTTCAAAACTGGCTGGCAACTCTTTGTAGATGATGCCCGATTGGTGGATGGCTGCGAAAATGGCGCCCACCTGCACGCGCACGTCCTGACTGTTACCCGTCTGGTAGGCCCTGAATGCCGACTGGCTCGTCATCCCTTTGAGAATGGAGGCCGCCTTCACCACCAGCGACTGCACCAGCGGATGGTTGGGCGTGGCAAACGAAACCAGCGTCTGCGGTAGTATCGTCGTGCCGAGCCATTGGTCATACGGCATCAGCTCCAGCGGATAAACCTGCTCGTACAGCTTCTCATCGCCCGACATCACGGTGAGCGTGAACTCTGACACCATACGCTCGGTCAGCGCTGCCAGCTGTTGCGCATTGGGCACGATCTCGAAATCGCTGAATCGGAAATTCGACTGCCCCTTCAGCGAGGTCAGCAGCGAGCTCTCGCTTTTGCGCACGCAAGTGCCCTCGCACACCACTTTGATGCTGCTCATTGCTTCATCCGTGCAATTGCTAACTTCCACGAATTGGCAAACGGGAATCTTATTGTGAAACAGAGCGTAATTTACCACTTTGAAGTATTCCAACTGTACTTGAATCCGATTCATAATGACGTGTCTTAAGTTTGAAAAACCAATTTGTAAAGGGAATGCAAAAATAGTAAAATTTGAGGAGCTAATCGCTGATTTTGATTTTTTTCGTAATCATTTCCTTTTTTTGTTAACTTGCGAAACTTGAATTGCGCGATTGAGCGACGCACGCAGCGTACGGAAAAAAACAAAAGTCAGCAAAGCTATCCCTTGCTGACTTTTACTCAATATGTGCTAAAACTATTTGGAATTATCCCCTTTAATCTTGTAAGTGCAGTAGCGCATTGTGCAAGATGTTTCTGGTAACGGTTAAACGGTGAAATGGATGAATGCCGTCTGCGGCGTGATATGGGAAATGCGCAGGAAATTTTTCTTTTCCTTGCTGTTTCATAATGAAATAACACAATTTCATTCTCGTTGTTAAAAAGCTGCGCTTCTTTTCTTCCTCTTCGCTCGGCAAAGCTCAAACAAGTTTGGCTTTGCGCTCACTCATTCGTCAGTTCTCATCGTTAAGAAGCTGCGCT
>JAZQOJ010000113.1:0-16701 GCA_045627805.1 Bacteroidales bacterium | reverse complement strand
TGGCCTCCGACTTAGCTGACATCGTTGAGTATTTCCGGTTCGGGAGCGATTTCGCCACCAGCGGGGAAACTGATGTTGTCAACCCAAGCGCAATCAGAACCGCTCTTCTGACTTCCATCCTTTTCGTATGTGAACGTGATGGTGTGCGAGCCCGCTGTAACCGGCCAGCTTGACAACTGCCAGCTGCCGTTGGTGCCACTGCGCGATTCCTTTTCTTCATCATCCAGATAGAATTTGAAAAAGTCATAACCGCTTTCCGAGGAAACTTTGCTGTAATAAGAAATTTCGCCGTCGGCGGGGACATTGATTTCAAGTTGCAACGCGGAGACGGAATTGTTCACGTTGTAGTTGCCCGACTTGACGCAATAGGTGCCGGCATACGCGCCGCTGCTCGTGATCGACCACGGATAATCGGAACTCGTGCCCCAGTCGAAAGTGGCGCCGTCTTCCCAAGTCTCGGTGGCGATGACGCTGCCCACTACGAGCCAAATGGTGTCAACGCGCGACAGAGCGCTGTTGACAGTGCTGTAAATATGGTGGAAGAACGGAATCATCGTGCCAACAGGAACGCTATTGCCGATGGAAACGGTGAAAGTGGAAGTGCACTGTGCCTGAGCGTTGAGCGTTCCCACATTCACGTCGCCGCTGGTGACGGAAGTCAGGTTGTAATAGGTTGAAAGATGTGAAACCACATTGGAGGCGGTGGCGTGCCCGTCGTTCGCATTCACGATGGTGATGGTGACTGTTTCGCCCGGGTCGATGGTGTTGTCGTTGTTGCCGCCGCTAATCGTGTAGGAGTCGCTGACGTGAGCGAGGTGAGCGTCCACCAATACGAGGTCAAAGTTGTAGGTGGTGGTTTCTGAAGCGCCCAGACTCACGAAGCTGACGGTGAACTGAATGGGGGCGATGTCGCCATCCGCAATATTGTTGCTGACGTTGAGCGCGAAAGCGGCGTTGAGCGTCTGAGTAGCACCACTGTTCACGGTTCCAACATTCTCGGAAGCGTCGGTCAGCGTGATCTGGTTGGAAGGGGTCGCCGCACTGATGACCGTGTTCAAAGCAGCATCGGGATAATGGTTCTCGATGGTAACGTTGAGCGTGAGTTGAGCGCCAGCGGTCGCCTGCGCATTGTTCGCGACTTCCACATTGGTAATAACCACGCGCGCACCCTCGGCAGCCGCAACATTCAGCGTAGTGAAGGTGGTCTTGTGGTTCTGCGCAGAGGCAGCGAGCTCGTAACTTTCTTCGGCTTCGAGTGCCGGGAAGGTCAACGTAACGTTTCCGTTGACATCAGCAATCGCAGCTGTAATCAATGTGAGATTGTGAGTCAGAGCGACATACGCATACGGAGCGCCCGTTGCCACGGCAAAGCTCGTGGTGCCGTCGGCCACTTCCACAACATTGTTAACGGGGAGCTGATTGTCAATGCGTATCGTCATATCCGATGGCTGTCCCAGCCACGGCATCACCGACGGGTCGCCCATCAGCTCGTAAATTTCCCAATAATATTTCACATAGGTGTCGTTAGCTCCATAGACACACTGAACAGCCATATTGCCAGCATAGTTAATGGCACCCTGCGTCACGAACCAGTCGTAGTAAGCTTCATTATGGGTGTGGCACATATGGTCGTAAGCGCCCAAATTATTGGCCTGGTATGTGGTTAGGTTGCAGTTGGTACAGTTTTCCGTCAAACCGCTTCTTGCGCCCACTGCCCAATAGTAATCGTGATACCAATATGTGTAGTCGGTGCCGCCGATGTAGCCGACAGCGCCTTTTTGGTTGGCACGCAACAAGGCCTCGCCGAAGCATTCGCTTTCCTCAAACTTGTTGCTCTGGCAGCAGTTGCCGACCATAAAACCGAACTTGCCCGTATTTGACATTGAGGAGACATTGCTGGTGGTGAACGACGGATCGCCCCAGCCGCTTGCGCTACAGTGTGCGGAGTAGTTGGCATAACCTGTGCCCGCCGACAATTTCGTACGGATGGTTGAAGCGTCACTGGAAGCGTGGGGATTGTAGTACGAGTCTGTCGTGGTGAAGAAAGTGGAAGAGTAAGTGTCTTCAAAATAGTGCATAGCGGGGTTGGCGTGGCTGTAACCGTAGTCGCCAGTGGTGCTGCCATCGTTGCCGGCCACCAGAACGCAACGGTCAAGATAGGTGGGATCGGGCATCAGCATCTGCTCATACAACAAAGTCTTTTCAATCTGCGGAGTCAGCTGAGCCACAGTCTGAGCTGAGAAACGGCCCCAGTAGCAATCAGGCAGCATATCGTTGCCCACCTGCGTGAAATAGTACAGGTCTGTGACGTGACTGCTCATCGTCTGTCCCGAATAGGTAGGTATCTGGGCCTTGTCGCCAACGAGAAGGATATAAGTGGGAGCCGGGTTGGTGGCTGTGGCGTTGTCAAACAAAGTGCCGATATAATTGGTAATGGCGGAAGTGGTGGTTCCAATGGTGCCAGTGTAGGCGATATCCACGATGAATCCCTTGCGGCGCTTCCAGTCGGCGAACTCGTCCAACTGTCCCTCAAACAAGCTGTTGGCAATGATGACATATTTGATGGGAGCAGCCGTAATGATATCACGCGTGTCCTCAAACTCAATCGCATTCACCAACTGCGCGGGGCGGCCGAACTCGGCGCTTCCGTATTTCAACTTCATCTCGCGAGTGCCCGCCATATCCACGTCGTCGTAAGTCACCGTAACAGTGATGTCATCGTAGATAGTGACCACGCGCGTAACAGGATTCACCTTCACAGGATAGATGTTGATGGAGGCGAGGTTCACATCGCGGGCAATGCCCACCTTGCTCACAGTCGCCAATTCGAAACCGTAGTCCTCGTCAGCGCTGTAAACCGCCTCATCCTTCACGCATTCCTTCTCGCCCATATAAGATTTGTGATACAAGTGCTGCGTGGGCAGAACCTCGTGGCCGATGCCCGCTTCGGCAGCACTGAGCGTGCGAACACGACCCGCCGTCGCCGTGACGTGAATTTCGCCACACAACGGGATCTCAATCATTTTGGTAATCATTGGCAACTCAGGGCAGCCAACATTGCTGACGGTCTGCACAGCGCCGTCCAGCAAAAGCTGGGAGAACTGCTGACCTCCCACATTGACATCGTTCACCTGAATGTTTCCAACAGAAACATCCAACGTGATGTGCTGGCTGTCGTTACTTTGAACACGGTGCTGCTGCGCTGAAAGCTGTAGAACTCCGAGCAAACAGGCCATTACGAGAACAAATATTTTTTTCATAATCATATAATTAATTGGTTTCAAACTGATTGGGTTTATACAAATCGATAAGGTGCATAATAGTGGGGTCGTTGCCCAAATCGGGGTGCAACGTAAGAAACATCTCGTGTTCGGGATAGTTGATGATGAGCGCATTCTTGAGGTATTTAGCCGCCTCCACCTGATTGCCTGAGCAATAATAAAGGGCAGCCAAGAGATAGGGCAAGATATTCGTAACATCCTCATTATCACGATATTCTTCCAAAACCTCAATACACATCAAGCACAAATCGGGACGCGAGATGCAATACATCGTGAAAATCTTCAAGAAATCATCCTTATAACTCAACATACTGAAAGTGAGGTGGAAGAGTTCTTTCAACTTGGAGATTTTCTCTTCTTCCTTAAAGAATGGAAGCACTTTGAAAAGCATTTCAAAAGTCTGCGGGTTCACCGAAAATGCCTTCATAATGAAGGCCTCGGCCTCGTTTTCGCGGCCCGTTTCTTTAAGCACGGTGATCGCCCCCATAATGGCATCCGACGCATCGGATTCAATGGCGAGTGCCTTTTGGTAGTACAATAGCGCATTATCCATATCGCCCATCTCGTAATAGCAGTCCGCGATTCCCGAAAGGGCGTGATAGTCCTGATCGTCAAGGCGATAGGTTTCTCTATAATGCTCAATGGCGTGGTCAAAATCGCCCATCTCATAGTAGGCATTTCCAATATTGAAATAGGCCGTCGAGGCCTCCGGGTCCAGACTGATTGCGTTGTAATAGGCGTCAATTCCCTTCTCGAACTCTCTTTTCCAGCTGTAAGCCAAGCCGAGGGCGAACCAAGCCGACTTGCAAAGCGGGAACCTTTCGGTGAGTTCGGCAAAGAAATCAACCGCCGCATCAATTTCCTTGATATCCTCAAAAATGTACGAGATGGTGAACAGCTGGTTCTCCATCTCCTCGTCATTTTCCAAAGCATAACAAACGTGTTCCAATCCGCGCAGAAAATCAAGAGAGTGAACATATTCGCCGCCCAGCATAAAGTTGATTTCGACGCTATCGGGCTCCATCTCATACGCCTTTTCAATGATGGGGAGCGTGTCCACGTCGGAGTTGGCCATTTTGTAGTAGAAAGCGCGCTCAAGATAGATTTCCGCGCACGGCGGGAATTCAGACTCGATCTCGTCCAATTCCTCTCGCGCCTTATCCAAATCGAACTCCATAATATGAAGTTTCACATTCATCAGCCGGAATTCCACCATCGAAGGATACAACTGCATTCCCAAGTCAACGGCTTCGCGCGCATAGCGGAAATCGAAGTTCGCAACCAACTCCTCCGCAATGATTTCCAAATCCTCAGAATCAACAAACGGATTTTCTCCATTGTCGATTGACTCTTTGAAGTCATCCACCAATTCCTGAATCTCTTCGTCGTTGTAGCCGTCTTCGTCCATCGCTTTTTATATTACAAAATAAGTTGGCAAAATTACAACTTTTTTTGGAATACAACAAATCAGGAAACGTGACAAAATGGATTTCCATCAATAAAAAAGGGGCGCGTTCGCCCCCCAATAGATTGATCAGAATAAGCGAATTACAGAATCGTAATGCTGCCCGTGTACATTCGACGGTTGTGCCACTTTGTCTTCAGCACCATACGATACGTCAGCGTGGAATTGGAAAGGAATTTCCCTTTCACGGAGCCGTCCCAATGGAAGTGCGGGTCGGTGGACTGGAACACGAGGTGCCCCCACCGGTCGTAAATCAAGATCTCAAACTCGACAATGTCAGTTGAAGCGATATAGACCTGGAACTCGTCGTTGAGTCCGTCGTGGTTGGTAGGCGTAATACAGCTCGGAACGTAGATGTCAGCGTCGGGGCAGGGCTCGATCGTCACGAAATCCTGGGCGGTGCACGGCCCGTCAACAGCGCGCACGGAATAGGTGCCCGCCGTAGTGACGTGCAGCACATTGCCGTCGGCATTGCCGCCAGTCCAATGCAAATTGTCGGTGCTGCTAACGGCCGTCAGGTCAACATAGCCGTCCTCGCACAAGTCGGTCTCCCCTACCGTGATTTCGACTTCCGGAGCGAACACGCTCAGTATCAGTGTCGTAATACTGTCACATCCCAACGCGGTCTGCTCATTATGGGTGTAAGTGCCCTCTTCCGATTCATTGAAACCGTAACCGAAGTAGGGCTGGCCTTCGCAAATGGAGGCGCGAATCGTGTCGTACACGGGGATGCCGCGAATGTAGTTGAACGTGGTGGTACTGGTGGTACAATGGAAGGGGTCGCTTGCCGTGACCTGGAACTGCGTGGTCTCGTCGTACTCGTACAGGAATCCAGTGGTGAGCGAGTGGGGATCGGAAAGCATTTCCGAGGGCGTCCAATTGATTTCACTGCAAACGCCAGATACCAACTGCACGCCAATAGAATCCACTGGCTGACAGAAATTCACATTGTGCGAAGTGATTTCCACGCCCTGGTTTTTGCAGATCAGGACCGTGATAGTGGTGGCATCGGCACACACGGAGCTTTCGTACGATATGTTGAGCACGAGCGTGTCGGGGGTATAGTCGCCGATGGCGCGCACCACGAAAGAGGCGGTGGTCTGTCCGGCCGGAATGGTCACGGCAGAAGGCAAAGTCTGCACGTCAGTGCCATTAACGGCCGTTCCCGTAACGGTGAGCGGGATGACCGTGTTCGTGCCGATTGGCTCTGGGATGGCAAACGTGACGGTAGCCGTGTTGCAATCCTGCACCACGATGGGCATATCCTCCATATCATAAACGAGCGACGCATCCGTTGCGTCGGCGGAGAAGCTCTGTGCCTGCAAGAACACAGCCGAGCCGTACGCCTCATCGCCCGAATTGGCGATGGCCAGCTTCATATGATACATTCGGCAGGGCACAACTGCGAAAGTGGCCGCCAAAGGCCCGATGCAAGCATCATATTGAATATTGTTTGAATAATCAGGGGTTTCGTGGTAATACTGAGAATAGGAATAGGCGTTCACGTTATCAATGGTAACGGGTATCGAGGTGTTTGGGATGCGCGCCACATTGGTAGTCTGATTGGTGGTGAGGTCGGTGACAAAAAAGCCGAATCCATCGTTAAAACCAGCGTTCACGAACTCGGGGTACTCCTCTGAGGCGAACACATAATTGAAAGTCACCATATCAGCGGTAGTCATAAAGTCGAACTCCAGAACGGCAGGATTGTAAATGCCAGCGTAAATCATACTTTCCAGCTCCGGGCAAGTCATCGAATTGTAGATGGCGTTCTCGCTGCCCGCCGCGTCGTTAGGGCCCACCGCCACAGAGACATCCCCTGTCGCGATAATCAGTCCGGAAGTGAAATTGACTGCCGGGAACACTGCGGGATTGTTTGTGAAAACCCCCAGCTGCCCACCCGTCGTGGCTGTCAGCGTGGTGGTCATATTATTAAACTGCACATTTGATACGGTCACGCCGTTCCCCATCAACACGCTGCGCACCAAATCCTCTGCCGTGCGGCCCGCTGAAGAGGTTACGGAAATCTGTGAAAACGCGTCATTTGCGCACAAAAATATGACTAAAAAATATAGTAAATGCTTGATATTCTTCACAAGTTCAAAATTTAAATACAAATCTTATACAAAATGTGGCGCAAAATGTTACCTATAAAATCGTAAAAAATCAGATTTGTTGCAGGTTTTAAGAGAAAAACACCAAAATTTGTTCCAAAAGTCATCAATATTTCAGGTTTCGCAAATCAGCGGTATGATTGTAACAGACTTGGGACCGAGAAACGAGAACGGAAGGAATTGTCATTGATTCCCATCTTGACTTGAAAAGCCGCAGGTTTCCGTCATAACAGAAAAACCGGGCAGCGCAAATTGGGGCAATATCATTTCACAAGCATCAGCCTTTGTGTGAATTGATGCTCGGAAGAGATTGCTTTAACATAATAAATTCCTGAAGGGTAGTCACTTACATCAAAAACATCCGTATTGGCAAAGGAAAAGAGCAATTGTCCTTGCGCATTGTAGAAAAAGACCTCGAAATCGCCCGAAGTTTCCGGCAGCTTCAGATTCACCCTCCCGTTGGTCGGGTTCGGGAAAAGCGAACAGGTTTCCAGTGTCACATCGTCAAGGCCCTGTTCTTCTCCCAGATGGGTGTTGTGCTGCGCCATAAAGCTGAGCGCGATGCGGAAGCAGGTGTCCAGTTTTTCAGGGAGCAACGTGGAAGTGCCCTCCAGATAGAAGGCGTGCTCTTCGCCTTCAAAAATATGAAATTCGTGCTCAACATTCTGGCTTTCAAGACGTTTTTCAACGTAATAAGAGCCATAGACAGTGGGCAAGAAGAGCGAGGATATGCCCAAGAAGCGCTCCTCGTAAGGGACTCCGGAATAAAAGGACACGGTTCTGTCGGCGGTTCCGTGTATGAGGCAGACCGGGGTGCGGTCGTCGCTGCCGATGACGTTGGTGTCGAGCACGCCGCCCCACTGCGCAATCAGGCCGGCAATGTCGGGCGAGACATCGAGATAGGCGGCATCACCGGCCGAATGGATGCCACCCAGGTCGGAGTGGCCGCCAATGCCGAGGAAGCCGCTATCGAAGAAGGTTTCCTCGGGGCGCTCGTCATCGTCCATCCAGATGGCCGCCATCGAGGCGATGGTTCCGGCCGAGTTGCCCAGAATGAAAATCTGTTCGGGGTCGATGCGGTAGGTATCGGCATTTCCTTTGAAATAGCGGATGGCGGAGCTCACATCCTGCGCCGCGGCGTACGCTGCGCGCACAAAATTCGTCTCGCTGATGTTGAGAATCGGCAGCAGGCGGTAGTCGATGGAGGCGACAACGTAGCCGTAATGGTAGCGAGTCGGCGAAGGCCACCATATCGCACCAGGAGCGGTTGCCGGCCACGAAAGCGCCGCCGAAAACGGTGATCACCATCGGTCGGGCCGACATCGTGTCGCCCACCGGCTCGTAGAGATCAAAATAAAGCGGCTCGAAATCATTGCTGCCGATCGGCTGCGCCAAGCTGTACTGTATTTCCGACGTAACCATAACGTCATCAAAAACTCGCTCTAAGAAACGCACGCCTTGTGCATTGAGATTCACGGCCGCGAACAACAGCGCCACCACGCAAAAGCACTTGAGAATAAGATTCTTCATTTCAACAATATCAGAAAATTGATAATTTACTTAACTTGATAATTTACTTAACATTCGCAGGCCGTTTTTTTCTTGCTGTGATGGAGACTTGCGACTTTTGACTTACGACATTTCAAGTCGGAATTGGAAATAGGATGGCAAAACCATTCCCTCTGCTAAGAAGCTGCGCTTCTTTTCTCCACCTGTCCTAAGTCTCAAGTCCTAAGTCTTTCATAATCATTTTGTTAACTTACGAAAGTTGAATCATTTATTAAAGATGCAAAATTATAAAAAAGTGCCGTAATTTTTTCTTTTTTCATAAAAAAAACAATAATTATATATGTAGAATGGGGAAAATGCGGAAAATCCCACAAAAAAGTGTAAATTTGCCGCTTAAATTCAAACCAAAAAAAGAGACTATGAAAAGACTATCACTTTTCGTTTTGCTGTCGGTAATAATTTGTGCCACTGCATATTCGCAGTCAAACAATGCACAAAGAGACACCACGGGCAACGAACAGGACGCGACAGAAGTTTCCGCTTTTGACACCGAAAACCTCGACGACAACGAGACAACGGTCGGCGGTTTCGTGCCCGGTTTGCTTCATTCATCCAGAGATGTTTACTCAAACAACACCTCTTACA
This sequence comes from Bacteroidales bacterium, assembly GCA_045627805.1. Classification (GTDB taxonomy): domain Bacteria; phylum Bacteroidota; class Bacteroidia; order Bacteroidales; family WCHB1-69; genus UBA1756. Next base: position 7,687 of record JAZQOJ010000113.1, on the reverse strand, counting down.
CGTTCGGCATCGCATACTTCAAAGTGCGCGGAATCGACTCCAAGTACCAGAGCATTGCCATCAATGGCCTGGAGATGGAGAACCTGGTGACGGGCCGCGCTACTTACTCGCAGTGGGGTGGCCTGAACCGCGTGTTCCGCTGGCCGGAGAACGTTGACAACCTCAATCCCTCCACCTTCGTATTCGGAGACGTGGCGGGCTCCACCAATTATAGCACGCGCGCCTCTTCGTACCGGCACCAGTTCCACGCGAACTACTCGCTGTGCAACCGCAACTACAACAACCGCATTATGCTCACCTACGCGAGCGGCCTGCTGAAGAACGGATGGGCATTCGCGGCCTCCGCCTCCACTCGTTTCGGCAGCCAGCTGAGTTTCGTGGACGGCAGCAGCTACACCGGATTCGCCTACTTCCTCTCCGCCGAGAAACGTTTCAACAGTGAGCACGCACTCAACCTCTCCGTTTGGGGCTCACCCACCTCGAAGAGTCTGCAAGGCAACTCCACGCAGGAGGTGTACGACCTCACCGACGACCATTACTACAACGCCAACTGGGGATGGTATCAGGGAAAGAAACGCAACGCGCGCATCCGCGACACCCACGAACCCGTGTTTATGCTCTCGCATTTCTATACCCCGAAAAACGGGAAATTCCAAATCACCTCTAACATAGGAAGCTCCTTCGGCAAGCAAAGCACCACCTCGCTCAACTGGGCCGATGTGCCGGACCCGCGCCCCGACTACTACCGCAACCTTCCCTCCTACTTCAACGACCAGCCCGAACTGCAACAGTGGTACACCGAACAATGGCTCACCAATCCGGAATTCCGCCAGATCGACTGGGACCATATGTACGACGTAAACCAGTTGGCTGCTGAGATGGACGAACAGTCACAATACATCATCGAAAACCGTATCATCAGCCACGTTCAGGTCTCCGGCTCCTCCAACATCGTTGCCAACCTCACCGACCACATCAAACTGTCGGGCGGCATTGACGTTCGCGGATACAGACAACGCAATTACAAGACCATCAACGATTTGCTTGGCGGAAGTTACTGGCTGAACGAGGACAAATTCGCTGATGGCGAGAGCCCTGAGAATCCCTACCTTCTGTACGACGACCTTGACAACATCGGCGCGCACCTCACGGAAGGCGACAAGTTCGGTTATGACTACGCATACAATATTTATAGACAGAACATCTGGGCAACAGCCAAATTCGCGTACAGCCACGTTGATTTTCACGTTGGTGTAAATGGAACGATGACCGAAATGTGGCGCACGGGCTTTATGCGCAACGGCCGTTTCCCCGACAATTCACAAGGCAACTCCGAAAAGAAATTCTTCCCCAACTATGGCGTGAAGGCGGGCCTCACTTACAAGATCAACGGCCGCAACTATTTGGTTGCCAACGCTCAATGGCAGACTCAAGCGCCCAGCGTGCTGGATGCGTTCATCAGTCCTTCCATCCGCAACGACTATGTGGCGAACCTCGTGAGCGAGAAAGACCTCGGCGCTGACTTCTCCTACATTATGCGCTATCCCTTTATGCGTATGCGCGCATCCTTCTATTATTACAAGTTTATGGATGTCACCGACCAGTTCAGCTTCTACCACGACGACTACGGCAGCTTCGTGAACTACGCAATGACGGGCATCGACAAGCAGAACCTGGGTGTTGAACTCGGCATCGAAATCCCGATCGGCAGTATGTTCACACTCGCGCTCGCCGGCAACTGGGGCGACTACATTTACACCAGCCGTCCTAACGTGACCATCACCGCCGACAACGGATACGACGTGCTGGGCAACGGTGAATCGGAATACACCGAGACCGTATATTGGAAAAACTTCCACGTGGCCGGTTCTCCGCAGGTAGCGGGCACCATTGGCCTCAAGTTCAACTACAAGTACTGGTTCGTGAACATTTCCGCCAACTATTTCGACAAGATTTACGCCGACATCAATCCCGAGCGCCGCACCACGGCCGCCCGCGGAACGCTTGACGCCTCCAGCGAGCTCTACCAGCAGCTCGTGGCTCAAGAACGCATCAAGGGCCAGTTCACAATGGACGCTTCCATCGGCAAGTCCTGGAAAGTCAAGAGAAACACCATCGGCTTCAACATCAGCGTCACCAACCTGACCAACAACAAGAACCTGGTGACCTCCGCGTGGGAACAGCGCCGTTTCGACTATGGTTCCTACAACGTGTCGAAGTTCCCCAACAAATATTATTATGCGATGGGCACCACTTTCTACATCGGCATCAATTACACTTTCCAATAAACCCTTTCCCAACCTTAGAAAATTCAAGTTATGAAGAAAATATCCATCATTGCAAGCATCCTCATTATGGTCTGTTTCTCTTGCGACAGGCCGTTGGACGAGGCCCCGTGCATCACTTACGACGGGGAAGCCAATATGACCATTGCCGAACTGCTTGACCTGCACAGTGTGGGCAGCGTTGACTCTTACTCGGAAATCCCTGATGGGACCGTGATTTGCGGCACCATCACCTCCTCCGACGAGACCGGCAACTGCTATAAATACATCACCATTCAGGACGAGACCGGTGCCATTATGATCAAGATTGACGATTCCGCTCTGTTCCCGAAATACCAGCCCGGACAGAAAGTGTATGTGAAATGCGGCGAAATGCAGATCGGCGACTACCGCAAGAACAAGCAGCTCGGTTTCTGGGTGGACGGCTCTATGACAGGCATTTCCTCCTCGCAGGAAGACCTCTATATTTTCCGCGACGGAATGATCGGAGCGGAGCCCGAAGCGGAAGTCATCAACTCAAAATACGACATTACCGAAGCGACCTATAACAAGCTCGTGAAGTTGCAGAACTGCCACTTCGCCGAGGGTGGCAGCGCGAACTTCTGCGAGCCCGGTGCCAACACCTCCCGCGACATCGTGATGGCCGACGGCAGCATCATCGTGCTGCGCACCAGCAGTTACGCCAAATTCGCCAACGACCTGCTCCCCAGTGGTGACGGCGACCTCTACGGCATTATGACCATTTACAATATGACACCGCAGTTCGTCATCCGCTCACTCAACGACATCCACTTCATCACCCAACCGCAGACCACCACCATCGACGCTGTGGATTTCACCAACAACCCCATCGACAATCAAGGATGGAGCGTTCAAGGCGATGACGGCTGGTTCTACTATGCCGCGGGACTGGCGTTCGCCATTCAGAACCAAACCAGTGAGATGATTGACAGCTGGCTCGTTTCCCCAACAATCAACATTTCCAGCATTTCAAATGTGAAACTCATCTTAGAGCAACAGGCAAACGCAACCGCCGGAGAATTAGAACTCTACTACACCACAACGGGATTCAATGGCACCAACTTTGACGAGAACAGCTGGACACGATTCAACTACGGCGAAGAGTTTCCGCAGAGTGCGACCTCTAACAGCCATTTCCGCATCGCATTCCGTTTCCACGACGCCAATGGTGCCAACTGGCGCATCTCCAAAGTACAATTCCAAGGCATAGAACGATAGTAAATCATCAGCATTATGAAAAAATACACATTATCACTTTTGATTATTGGTCTTTTGTTCGCATTCACCGGATGCGACAAGTGGGAAGCACCCGAATACGAAGTGGCACACTACACGGGAGCGCCTGCCAACCATACCTTGCAAGACATCATCAACGTATATACCGCTGCGGGAAAAATGGATTCCATCACCCACGCAGGAGAGCCATTCATCGTGAAAGCGACGGTGGTCAGCTCCGACGAGGGCGGGAATTTCTATAAAAATATGGTGGTTCAAGACGAGACCGCGGCCATCCAGATTCAAATCAACAAGTCGGGACTCTGCCACACTTATCCCGTCGGTCAAACCGTTTACATCAACTGCGAGGGCTTAGTAGTAGGCAACTACCACGGAATGTATCAGATTGGCTGGATTTACAATGGCGAAGTGGGACGCATCGACGGCAATTTCTTGGACCAGTACCTATTCAAAGATGGTCTTCCTACCGAAGTCACCCCGATTGACATCAACTCTCCCGCAGACCTGAGCGCGGAAAACGTGGGCAAGCTCGTGCGCATTCGCAACTGCACCTTCGCCAGCAACGTTGTAGGTCAGCCCTGGTCAGTGGAGACTGCCACCTCATCACGCCCCATTGTGACGATCAACAGCAACAATGTGAGCGACCTCGTGGTGCGCACCTCCAACTACGCCAAGTTCCGCAAGCAAATCGTTCCCAGCGGCACAGGCGACCTGGTGGGAATCCTCTCCATTTACAACACCACCTACCAACTGATGCTGCGCACCTCTGACGACGTGCTGGGGTTCGGTTCGCTGCAAGACGTATGTCCCACCCCGATGAACGGCGGAAACGGAATTGAATACACGGGAGCTTGGCAACTTTATGACGGCTATATGGCGCACCGCTCAGTAACAGAAGGTTGCGACGACTGGCTCGTCTCCCCCGCCATCAACGCCATTGCCATCAACGGCAGCACACTGTATGTGGAGCAGAACCTCATCAACACCGACGCCAACGTCAGCAACATCTTCACCATTTGGTACACAACAAATTACACGGGAGATGTCACCACTACGGAATGGCATCAGCTCCCCTACACGGATGTTCAGACATCAGGATTCTACAATGCGCAAATTGCTGAGATAGATGGACTGGTGGGTGAAGTGCGGTTCGCTTTCCGCTATAAAACGACGGCCAACTACGATGGCAACTGGGCCATCCGTGCTCTCCATTTCCAAAAACTTGTTTACTTCGAATAGCCATAAGCAATGGATTTCAAATTCAACACCATAGAAGAAGCGATTGAAGATTTTCGCGAAGGCAAGTTCCTCATTGTGATTGATGACGAGGACCGCGAAAACGAAGGCGATTTCATCATCGCTGCTGAAAAAATCACGCCAGAGAAGGTGAACTTTATGATGAGTTACGGCAGAGGCGTTTTGTGTGCGCCGATGAGTGCCGACCGATGCCGCGAACTCAATCTGGAGATGCAAGTGCTGAACAACACCTCCTTGCTGGGAACACCTTTCACCGTAACCGCCGACCTTCTGGGTCACGGCTGCACGACCGGTGTCTCAATGTTTGACCGTGCCAGCACAATCGCCGCACTGGCGAATCCCGAAATGAAGCCAGAAGACTTCGGACGCCCAGGGCACATCAATCCGCTGCGCGCACGCGACGGCGGCGTCCTCGTAAGGGCAGGCCATACCGAAGCAGCCGTTGACCTGACGAAATTGGCGGGTCTGCGGCCTGTCGGAGCTCTCATCGAAATCATCAATCCCGATGGCACGATGGCCCGCGTTCCACAGCTGATGGAAGTCGCGAAAAAACACAATATCAAAATCATCACCATCCAAGATCTGATTGCCTACCGCGTGAAGACGGAAACGCTCATCCGCAAGGAACAGGAAGTAAGACTTCCCACCGAATGGGGCGACTTTCAATTGATTGCCTACACACAGCTCAACAACGGGCTCACTCATCTGGTATTGCGGAAAGGAGAATGGGAAGAGGGCGACGAAGTGCTGGTGCGCGTTCACTCCTCCTGCGTCACGGGCGACATTTTCGGTTCGTGCAAATGCGACTGCGGCGCCCAGCTCCACAAGTCGATGGAAATGGTAGAAAAAGCTGGCAAAGGAATGGTGTTGTATATGAATCAGGAAGGCCGCGGCATCGGTTTGGTGAACAAACTGAAGGCGTACCACCTGCAAGAACTGGGCCGCGACACGGTGGAAGCGAACCTTGAGCTCGGTTTCCGCGCCGACGAGCGCGACTACGGAATCGGTGCTCAAATCCTGCGCGACCAAAAGGCCACTCGTTTGAAGCTCATCACCAACAATCCAGCCAAACGCGCCGGACTTCTCGGCCACGGAATTGAGATTGTGGAGACCGTTCCCATCATCATCGAGCCCAACGACATCAACCGTTTCTATTTGAAAACGAAACAGGAAAAGATGGGACACGACTTGCATCTATAATTCACGAAATAGAATTGCGACAAGGGCATCTGAAAAGGTGCCCTTTTATGTCTTCCTTCGTGAAAGAATTTCATCTTCCAAGATTCCTGCAATGCTTGAAATGGTATGTTCACCTTTTAAGCCAAATTACGCTCTCTCCATCGTTGCCCAAGCGAGGCGAGATTTCCTGCACGCGCGGCGAATGGAAACGATGGCGCACCGCCTCCAACAGCGCCGTGCCGTTATTGTACCCGTGAATCACGATGATTTTCTCGGTGGTTTTGGGGGCCTGCGCTACAAATCGCTGCAATTTTTCCAAAGCGTCTTCCACGTACAGTCCGTGCAGATTGATTGTCAGGGTATTCGATGGTTTCACGCTTTTAGGTTGAAGTGTTGAACTGTTGAGCTGTTGAACTGTTGAGCTGTTGAATTGTTGAAAGTCGAATCGACGAGCGCAGCGAGAAAGCTATTGAGGTGTTGAGCGGGACGCTTTTCCGGTCTAACGTCATTTTTTGGGAATAATGAGTTTGGCGAACTTTAAAAGGAGCACCTTTTCGCCAAGCGTGTCGAACAACACAACGGCTTTCTGATCGGTGGGAGTTCCCTCGAGGCGCATAATGGTGCCGTACCCAAACTTCAAATGATAGATACGCAGTTCGGGCACAAGCTCTGAGTTTTTCGCCAGTCGGCCAATGCTGGATATGTCGAGTTGGGGTTGCGCCTTCAAAAGCGGCTTGGCCGTGGCAGGTGCTTTGCGTTCAAAAACCTTGCCGCCCCATTCCGTTTTCTCAGTTGTCTTGCGGGCAAAGGTTCCACGCCCCGACGACGCCTTCTCAATGGTTTTCATACACGAGCGAGGGAGCTCTTCCACAAACCGGCTGGGCTCGCAGAACTGCATACTTCCGAACCGGTAGCGCGTTTGCGCGTATGTGATGGTGAGCACTTTCTTGGCGCGAGTGATGGCGACATAAAACAGGCGGCGCTCCTCCTCCAGCTCTCGGCGTGAACCAATCGACAAAGAAGATGGGAACAGATTCTCTTCCAGCCCCGTGATATAAACATAGTCGAACTCAAGTCCTTTCGCGGCGTGAATGGTCATCAGTTTCACCTTGTGCGAATCCTCCTCGTCCTTTTGGTCGGCATCCGTGAGCAGGGCCACACTTTCCAAATAGCGGTCGAGCGTGGGCTGGAAATCGTGAATCTCCTCCCCCGTCTCCTCATTGAAATGCACCTCCTCGGCATTCTCCGAGAAGTCCTGCATAGCATCAAGAAGCTGCTCCACGTTCTCGGAGCGGTCCTTGTCGGACGGGTCGGCCTTGAGAGCCGCCACGATTCCCGACGAGAAGGCGATGTGCTTGCCCATCTCATAGGCGGTTTTTCCTGGCAGCAAAGCGGTGAAACTCTTGATTTTGGCGGCGAAGTCGCGGAGGCGCTCCTTCGTCGGACCGTTCACCGGTACTTCGTAAAATTCGGGGTCCTCCACCACGTCCCACATACGCGCGCCGTGCTCGTTGGCGCAGGCGAGCACGCGTTCCACCGTGGTGTCGCCGATCCCGCGCAACGGGTAGTTGATGACGCGCCGCAACGACTCCTCGTCGTAGTGATTCAGTGCCAGACGGCAGTATGCCAGCACGTCCTTGATCTCCTTGCGGGCGAAGAACGAGGTTCCGCCGTAAATCCTGTACGGGATGTGCTTTTTGATCAGGCAC
>JAZQOJ010000112.1:0-6871 GCA_045627805.1 Bacteroidales bacterium | reverse complement strand
TGGCGAGATACATCTGTCCCTCCTTGTCGGGAAGTTGTCCCGTGGCGTAGGCCGACGCCTCGTTCACCATATAGGGCGGCTGTACCTCGGTGTAGCCGTTTTCAGTGGCGGTGTTGAGGAAGAAGTTGATGAGTGCGCGCTGCATCTTGGCGCCTTTGCCTTTGTAAACCGGGAAGCCAGCACCCGTGATTTTGCAGCCCAGGTCGAAGTCGATGATGTCGTACTTCTTTACAAGTTCCCAGTGGGGGAGGCACGATTCGTCCATATCGGAGGCGTCGCCTTCCTGATAGATGACCTCATTGTCGTCGGCGCCCTTTCCGAGCGGAACGGAAGCGTGCGGCATATTGGGCAGCAGCACCATCATTCCGTTCAGCTTCTGCTCGGCTTCGCCCAGCTCGGCTTGCATATCCTTCTCGGCTGCCTTCAAGTCGGCAGTTCTCGCTTTCATCTGTTCCGCTTCTTCACGCTTGCCCTCGCGGAATAACTGGCCGATCGCCTTCGCGAGCTTGCCTTGCTCCATCAGATTGTCGTCCAACGACTTCTTCATCTGGCGCAATTGCGTGTCTGATTCCAAAATATTGTGTACCAACTCAGTGGCATCGAAATTTTTAACCTTAAGTCTTTCAATGACTTCCGTAGGATTTTCACGGATGATTTGAATCTGTAGCATAGTTTTTGAATTTGGGGTGCAAAGTTACGAAAATTTCTACAATTTTGTCCTTTTTTAGAGCCAATCTTTGTATCTTTGCATTCCTTAAATTTTATTGTCAAATGATACTTTCAGTTGAACAGATTCGCAAGAGCGAGCAATTGACGATGCAAAGCGAACCCATTTCCTCGCTCGATTTAATGGAACGTGCCGGAAATAATTTTGCCACATTTCTTTCTGGTGAATATATTTTGCAGAAATACAGTGAGATATATGTTTTTTGCGGTCCGGGAAACAATGGGGGCGACGGACTTGTTGTGGCCCGCAAGTTGGCAGAGAAACAGCTGCCTGTGGTGGCTGTGAAGGCGACTTTCGGCAAAAGAACAACGCCAGAGTTCGAGCAGAATTGGAAAAGATTGGACGAGGTGGCCCGAATGTCTGGCTCTAAAGCGAGGACAACGGAATTTTCTTCGGAAATGAAACCCAGCGACAATTCCCTGTGCATTGATGCTTTGTTCGGTATCGGCCTGACTCGTCCGTTGGAAGGTGATTTTCAATTTGTTGTGAATTTTATTAATGAAAATTTCCAAGAGATTGTTTCGGTGGATATCGCCAGCGGAATGTTCGCCGACTCGCATCAGCCGGCCGGCGCCGCTTATGTGCGGGCTACCGAGATCGCGACTTTCCAATTTATGAAGTGGTCTTTTTTTACAATGTTACCGCCTCAGAACGCGCCCCGGATCACGGTTCTTGACATTGGACTTCAAAATGTTGCTGCGGACGGGAATTCCGTTCCGGAAGGCATTGATGAAGAGCGCGTTGTGAGAATATCTGAGTGCGATATGGCGAATGCCGTTCTGCAATTGCGCCAGGTTGACGACTTCTGTCACAAGGGAAGTTTCGGGCACGGTTTGTTGCTCGCCGGCTCGCAAAATATGCCGGGTGCGGCTGTGCTGAGTGCTTCCGCCGCGATGCGATCCGGGCTGGGCAAACTCACCGTTCATTCAACGCCCAATGTCACTTCGATGCTTCCCGTCGTACTGCCGGAAGCCATTCTCGACCCCGACGTTAATGAGTCTTGTATCTCGTCGTGCCAATGGGAGAATTTGCCGACTTTTACGGCTGTGGCAATCGGTCCTGGAATTGGTAAGTCTTTGAAAACGAAGTCCTTGTTGAAGTCGTTGGTCGAAGATGTCCGCGTGCCGTTGGTCTTTGATGCCGACGCTCTCAACTTGTTGGCCGAAGACAAGACTTTGCTTGCCTACCTTCCGCCGATGTCAGTTCTCACTCCGCATATCGGCGAGTTTGAGCGGTTGGCGGGAACGAGCCGCACGGAGTTCGAACGTGTTTCAAGACTCAAGTCCTTTGCCGTTCGCTATCAGTTGATTGTGGTCCTGAAAGGGCATCTCACTGTTGTGGCGGTCCCTCGCGAACAGGATTGCGACCTGTTGCTTGTTTCGACAGGCAATGTTGGAATGGCGACAGCTGGCAGTGGCGATGTGCTGACGGGCATTCTGTTAGGGCTTCTCGCGCGCACTCAGAATCCCGCTTTTTCGGCTGTGCTCGCTCCTTATCTGCACGGAGTTGCCGGCACTCTTGCCTTGGATGAACAGTCGCACGAGAGCTTGATTGCCTCCGACATCGTGAAGAACATTGGGCGCGCCTTTCATTATTGTGCTCGATTTCAATAGGTTTTCATCGTTTCTGCGTTTCGACTATTTTTTGTAATTTTGCCGCACATTTTACAGATATGAAAAAACTGACTCTTACGATATTGCTTCTCGCCGTTTTGTCGGCTGGTTTTTCGCAGCGTTTCATCGGTTCCGTCATTGCGGGCGGCAACGTGTCGCAGGTGGATGGCGACGAGGTGGCGGGTTACTACAAACTGGGTGTCAATGCTGGGCTTTCGGTAATGATGCCGCTTGACAACAATTTCCGCTGGTTCGCTACCATTGAACTGTTGTATTCGCAGAAGGGTTCTTTCCAGAATTACCTGCGGGCGAACGCTACGCTCTCTGATACCAATCAGCTGATTTGGCACAACGAGAATCCGACGATTCCGTTCGACAAAACCATCAAGTATAAGCTGAACCTCGACTATGTGGAAGTTCCGGTGGTGTTTCATTACGAGGATCCGCTAACGGGATGCGCCATTGGTGCGGGTTTCGCCTGGGGCCGCTTGGTGCGTGCGCACGAGATTGAAAACGGGTGGACCACCACCACTGATGTGCGTTCGGGTTTGTACAGCCGCAACGACTGGAGTGTGATTGCGGATGCTAAAATCCGTCTTTGGAAAGGTTTGAAACTGAATTTCCGTTTCCAATACTCAATGGTTCCCATCCGCAAGCGCCTCTTCGACCCGTTCGGCCCGAACGAGGAGTTGCGCAAGCAATACAACAACAGCATTACCGTGCGCTTAATCTACTCTTTCAACGAGAAATACATTGCAAACCCCGACTATATCAAGGGCGGCCGCAAGGGTCCGAAATGGATTCACGACACCTCCACGGGGTGGTACCGCGATTAGAAACAATCTTGGAACTTGGAACGACAGAACAAGCACTGACGATGAGTGAGTGCAAGGTTGAGCTTTGCCGAGCGAAGAGGAAGAAAAGAAGCGGAGCTTCTTAACAACAGGAATGGTTTTGCCATCCTATTTCCAATTCCGATTTGAAAGGTCGTAAGTCAAAAGTCGCAAGTCTTTATTACAGCAAGAAAAAACGGCCTGCGAAAGCTGAGTTATTTAACTGTTAGCCGAAGTTTACCGAGCTTTGCGGTCGAGAGCGTTCAGACCTTGGATCGCCTTTTCGAAGTTGTCAGACAGTTTCAGGCAGTGCTCGTAATCGGCGCGGGCCAGGTCGTACTTTTCTAAGTTCTCGTAGGCTTCTCCGCGTGCCGCAAACGCATCCACGAAATTCGGTTCCAGTTCCACCGCCTTGCTGAAAAAGTCGATGGCCCCGGCATAATCGTTTTCGTAGGTCATTGCGATGTATCCGAGGTTGTAGAGCCCATTGATGACGTAAAGTCCTTTGTTTGCGAAGGTTAGCAAGTTGTGGAATTGTGCTTTTGCGTGTTCCACATCGCCGAAGTTCAGGTAGCAAAGTCCCAGGTTGTAGTTCACTTCCTGATTTTTCGGGTCAACGGCGAGGGCGTTCTTGTAATGGTCAATGGCGACGGCATCGTTTTTCTGTTGGTAGAAGTACCCCAATTCCAGGTGTGCTTTTACTTCGTTCGGATTTTGGTCTTTTACCAAGTACAGCATTCTCAGGTAGTTGGCGGTGTCGCCGGTTTCTTTGTAGCAGAACGATTTGATGAGGTAGGCCGTCGGGTTGTGCCGGTTTTGTTGAGTGGCTTCCTCGATGATGGTCATACAGCGTTCGTACTGTTTTTGAATGTAGTACAGTTCGGCGAGTTTGAGGCGGGCTTCGTTGAACTTGTTGTCGATGGAGAGCGCTTTCTGCAGATTTTCTTCCGCGAGGTCGGTTTCGCGTTGAGCGAAATAGATGTCGGAAGCGGTCACATAGTATTTCGGCTTTTTCTCGTTAAGCTTAACAGCTTGAAGGATATCGCTTTCCGCCTCCTTGATGTTTTGATGCTCATAATAGAACTTGGCGCGGTAGTAGTACAGCTCCGGGTCTTTTGGGTTTGCCTCGATGGCTTTGGTCAGCGATTCGAGGTTGTTGGTGTCGATGACGGTCTGCGTGTCGTCTTGTTTGTGCGAGTTGCAGGAAAAGGAAAGGCAGCAGAGGAAGACTGCTGCCATTATGATCATTAGTTTTTTCATTATTCGTTCTTTAAGCATTCGCGGACCAGTGCTTCGATTTCGTCGGCCAACTCAGGATTGTCGGCGAGGGTTTGCTTGGCGTTGTCGCGTCCCTGTCCGATTTTGCTGTCGTTGTAGGAGAACCAAGCGCCTGCCTTCTTGATGATGTTGTGTTCGACGCCGAGGTCGATGAGTTCGCCTAACTTGGAGATTCCTTCGCCGAACATAATGTCGAATTCTGCGAAGCGGAATGGCGGAGCCACTTTGTTTTTCACCACTTTCACCTTGACGTGGTTGCCGGAGGCGAGGTCTCCGTCCTTGATTTGGGCTTGGCGGCGGATGTCGATGCGCACGGAGGCGTAGAACTTGAGCGCGTTGCCGCCCGTGGTGGTTTCGGGATTGCCGAACATCACGCCGATTTTCTCGCGCAGCTGGTTGATGAAGATGCAGCAGCACTTGGTTTTGCTGATGGTGGCCGTGAGTTTGCGCATTGCCTGCGACATCAGTCGGGCCTGGAGCCCCATCTTGGAGTCTCCCATATCGCCCTCGATTTCACTTTTGGGGGTCAGGGCGGCCACGGAGTCGATGACGATGATGTCGATGGCACCCGAGCGGATCAGGTTGTCGGCGATTTCCAATGCCTGCTCTCCGTTATCGGGTTGCGATACGAGGAGTTCCGCAGTGTTCACGCCCAGCTTGTCGGCGTAGAAGCGGTCGAAGGCGTGTTCCGCGTCAATGAAGGCGGCGATGCCACCTTTTTTCTGTGCCTCCGCGATGGCGTGGATGGCGAGGGTGGTCTTACCAGAGGATTCCGGGCCGAAGATTTCGATGATGCGGCCTTTGGGGTATCCGCCCACACCTAATGCGGCGTCGAGCCCGATGGAGCCGGAGGAAATCACTTCCACGTTGTCAACGGCGGCGTCGCCCAGTTTCATAATTGAGCCCTTGCCAAATGATTTTTCCAGTTTTTCCAGAGTGGAATTGAGCACTTTGAGTTTCTCAGCGTTTACATTTTCATTTTCCATAATTGAAGTTTTTTGGTTTAGATTAAGAATTTGCAAAGATACTGCAAAAAAATCCAAAATCGGTTGCCCTCGTCAATTTTTTTTCAAAAATTTTGAAAATAATAGTCGAGTATCTGTAAATGAAGATATTGCGTTGCGGCATCGTGCTGCAATTCCGCCAGGCGCTCGTGGCTTTCGTGGTAGATCGACGCTTCCATTAAAAAGTCGATGAGCGAGATTTCTCCGCTGTCTAACGCCTGCTTGAGCAGGACCAGTGCGTCAACGGATGTTAACAGTTGCTTGTAGTCGCTCACCTGTTTCAGCAGCGTGCTGCTGGTGAGGTAGTGCGCTTTCAGTTCGTTGTAGAGCCGGAACTGCTCATCGGCGGCGGCGAGCGCTATCGCTGATGAGTGCAACTGGCTTTGTTTCACCGAATTGATGCTGTTCCAAAGAGGAACCGAAATGCCGACTTTCACGCCTTGGAAGGTTTCGGAGGGAACCTGTTCGCGCATATAGCCCGCAAAGAATTGCGGCGCCCACATCGACTTGGCCAGCTTCACTTGCTGGTCGCAAAGTGTTTGCTGTTTCGCCAGCCATTGCAATTCGGGATTTCGCGCCGACATCTGTTGGTACCATCCGTCGAAGTCGGCGGGCAGGGCGTAGTCGGGAAATTCGGATTCGCTGACGGTGAGTGCTTCGCCGCCGTTCAACTGACTGATTTTCAGTAGTGTATTGTCGCGTTCGGCTTGCGCGTGCGCCATTTCCTGCTGGAGGTTCAGTTCGGCTAACTTTACTTTGTTGTAATCGAAGATGTTGCAGCTTCCCGCTTCCAATTTCTGTTGATATGCCTCTGAAGTCTCTGCTAAATAATGCAGGCATTTCTCCATATCTTTTATTCTAATATTCTGATATACAACATTGTAATATAATTCTCCCACTTCCGAAAAAAGGTCTAAGCATTGCTTCTGGTAGGCGAGGTCGAGCTGCTCGTCTTGGATGGAGGCCATTTTGCTGCGATAGACGTAGGCGGTGGGAAATTCGAACGACTGCGTGATGCTGAAGTCGATGCGGTTGCCGATGGACTCTGGATTTCCCCAGAGGTAGGCGAACTCTGCTTCAGGGTTTTCTGGCGCGAGCCCAACGTGGTTGCTGATTTTTTCGGCTTCCGAATGCTGTTTGGCCGCCCGCAGCGTGAGGTTCCGTTCGGACACCTGCTGCCATACGCTCGGAAGTGTTTGTGCTGGCATTATGGCGGGGCACAATGTTATGAGGATGATGAGGATTTTTTTGGACATTATGTGATATTGTTGAATTGTTGAATTGTTGAATTGTTGAATTGTTGAGTTGTTGAATTGTTGAGTTGTTGAATTGTTGAGTTGTTGAATGGTGGAATGGACGAACGGGTGAAAGGATTGTTCGGTTAAACGGTTAAATTCGGTTAAACGGTTAATTTGG
>JAZQOJ010000111.1:0-4987 GCA_045627805.1 Bacteroidales bacterium | reverse complement strand
CGCCGGATGGCTTAAGTTCTTGTTTAGCATTGCGAGATGGTTTTAGTGAGTAAATCAGTCACGCAAAGATACTACAAAATGCGACGGATGTCAAGAGGGGAACGCTGTTTTCTAAAACATTGAAAAACCGTGTTTTTTAATCCGTTTTTTGTGGATTATGATTCAAAAAGTGTGGAAAACGAAAAATGGCGTTTTGCGCACTTCAAGAGGGAAGGAGGGATTTTTCGGAGAAATCGGAGGGGGACGGCCGCCAAACAGGCGAGAACTTGAGCATTGTGACCCTTCCGACCTCTCGCAGAAGCATCAGCAAGACCAACTTTTACACTTCGACAATTTTTTGTAACTTTGCACGCTAAATTTCATCGTGAAATGAACTTCAAACCCGAAATAGAATTTCAGCCGCGCAACGTCATCAAAGCGTTTCAGGAGGAAAAGCTGAGAGAGGATTTGCAGTACCTAAATGCCAAATCGCCTTTCTACCGTGCGCTTTTCCAACGCGAAAAAATCGACATCAACAAGATCAGGACTCTTGAGGATTTGCGCTGCATTCCGCTCACTACCAAGAAAGACCTCCAACTTCACAACGAGGAGTTCTTCTGCGTGGGCCGCGACAAAATCGCTGACTACATCACCACTTCCGGCACGCTCAGCGACCCCACCACTTTTGCGATGACCCAGCGCGACTTGGAACGGCTGGCTTACAACGAGGCCATCTCGTTCACCGGTGCGGGCGGCCATCCCGGCGAAATCTACCAGCTGATGACCACCATCGACAAGCGGTTTATGGCGGGCCTCGCCTATTTTATGGGTGTGGTTAAAATGGGCGCCAGCGTCATTCGCGTCGGCAACGGAATCCCCGAACTGCAGTGGGACACCATCCAACGTATGAAACCCGATGCCATCATCTGCGTGCCCTCCTTCATCCTGAAAATCATTCAGTACGCCGAAAAAAACGGCATCGACTACCATAATTCTTCCATCAAAAAAGCCGTTTGCATAGGCGAGAATCTGCGCAACCAAGACTTCTCTCTCAACCTTCTCGGCAGCAAAATCAAGGAAAAGTGGGACATCGACCTATACTCCACCTACGCTTCCACCGAGATGGGAACCACTTTCTGCGAGTGTGAGGCAGGACGTGGAGGTCACCATCATCCCGAACTGATTATCTGCGAACTGCTCGACGACAACGACAACGTAGTGCCCGAAGGCGAGGTCGGCGAACTCACGGTTACTACGCTCGGCGTGGAAGGAATGCCGTTGCTTCGCTTCAAAACCGGCGACATTGCCCGCTTCCACTACGAGCCCTGCTCCTGCGGCAGAACCACGATGCGCATAAGCCCCATCATCGGACGCAAAAACCAGATGATCAAACTCAAAGGCACCACGCTGTATCCCGCCACCATCTTTGACGTGCTCGACAACGTGGAGTATGTTGAGAACTACATCGTGGAAGTCGCCTCCAACGAAATAGGCACCGACTGCGTGACCGTGATTGTGGGATGTCAGAATCCTGTAGAAGAGGAAGTTACGAAAGATCTGAAAGACCGTTTCCGCGCCAAGCTGCGTGTGGCTCCCGATATCCGCTTCGACAGCATCGACAATATTCGGAAAATCCAGTTTCCCGAAATGAAAAGAAAACCTGTGAAATTCATCGACAAAAGATAATAATGATGACGGAAAATTTTGACCATATCCGCCCTTACAACGACGACGAAGTGCCCGCTGCCATTCAGCGCATTGTTGATAATCCGTCGTTCGCAATGATTTCCGCTTACCTCTTCCCAGGAAAGCCCGTGGACGATTTCCGAAAGCTCTGCCTTTCGGTGCACACCATCGACGAATTTCAGGCACTGGTGATGTGGCCCGTGATGCAATCCATCATCCAGCACAGCACAGACGGCATCACGGCTGAGAATTTCGAGAAAATCGACGACAATCACAAAGGCGTTTTCATTAGCAATCACCGCGACATCTTGCTGGATGCCGCCCTCACGGATTATTATCTGTTTGTAAATGAGAAAGAACGCCCGGAAATCACCTTCGGGAGCAACCTGATGCGCGGCGAACTGGTCATTGACATCGGCAAAATCAACCGGATGTTCCGCATTATGCGCGGCGGCAATATGCGCGACTTCTACAAAAATTCAGTGGAAGTGTCTTCGTATATGCGACACGTGATTTTGGAGAAGAAACGCTCGGTGTGGATTGCGCAGCGCAACGGCCGAACCAAGAATGGCGACGACAAAACCGAAATGGCGGTGCTGAAAATGTTCTCGCTGGGCAGTGACAAACCCTTCTGCGAAAATATGGCCGAACTGCATTTTATGCCGGTGGTCATCTCCTACGAGTTCGAGCCCTGCGATTTCAAAAAAACGCAGGAAGTCTATATCACTCGCTATCAGCAGTACGAGAAGTCGCCCACCGAAGATCTGAACAGCATTCTACACGGCATCACTCAGAAAAAAGGTCGCATCCATCTTTGTGTTACAGAATCCATTACAGATGAAGAACTGCAATTCTGCGATGGTTTCGATAAAAATCAGAAGTTCCAGAAACTGGCCGAAATCATCGACCAACGAATTTATCGGCATTACAAATTATGGCCCAACAACTACATTGCGTTCGACATTCTCCATCAAACCAACCAGTACGCCGGCCATTATAGTGCACAGCAAAAAGCCGTATTTGAGGAATATATGAATGATGGTCTGGCAAAATTGATTGGCGAGGCCGACGAGTTGCGAGAAATTTTCTTAGGAATTTACGCCAATCCCGTTGAGAATTGCGAAACGCTACGCAACGCATCTTGCTGATTCGATTGTTCAAGGTTGTGTACCCATAAAAAAAACGGCATCCGACGGGATGCCGTTTTTTTGTTTGTGCTCTACAAATTATTCAGCCAAGCTGATAGCACCACAGGGGCAAGCGTCAGCGCAAGCGCCACATTCGATGCATTCATCGGGATTGATTTTGTAGATGTCGCCTTCGGAAATTGCTCCGACAGGGCATTCGCCAGCGCAAGTACCGCAAGCTGCACAGGAATCAGAAATTTTGTAAGCCATAATGTGATTTTTGTTTTGGTTATTTAATGCTGCAAAAATACTACATTTTTTGTAATTGGCGCACACCTAAAGAATTTTTTACGGAATTTATCCCCCTTTTATCTTGACTGCTCGCTGTTGAGGTGTTGAATTGTTGAGGTGTTGAATTGTTGATTTCGTTTAACCGATTTTAACCGACTTAACTGTTCTCTCCGTTCTCGAAAAAAAGTCCCCTCGCTGTTACCGACGAGGGGACTTTTGCAAAAGGCAATCGTTTTCACGCTTAGCCGAATATCTAATCGCGCACGCAGCGCACGGAGAAGCCGTAGTACTTCTTGTAGTAGTAGCGGTACACACCTGCTTCATCATTTGACAATGTGCGGCTGCATGCGCCGGTGTCACTGGACTCGGTAGCACTCCAAAACATAGAGCATAGGCCGAAGTTGGCGTAGTGCGCGTCGTAGTAGAAGCCAGCGGGTCTCGCGCTAAAGCCGCTGGAATTGCGGTCGGGGGCGTAAAAATTGCCTGCGGCATTGGATACGCTCGAATAAGTCCAACTTGTGTTGTCGCATAATTTGGCTGCAATATTGCCGCGGTATTCGCCATCGTCGTCAGCATCGTTTTGGCTCATACCCACCGCCATCTCCATCTGTTTCCATTCGTTGTCGCTCGGCACGTGCCAGCCCGTGGGGCAGATGCCCTGCACGCCGGAAGGATTGGCACTGCTGGAAGATGCGCCGTTCATCACGGTTGTCCAAGAATAGAGACGGCCGTAGCTTTCCAGCGTATGGTCGTCAGGTTCCCACATTCCGTCTGTAATGGTTTCGCTGTTGGGTTTCTTGGTGGTTCTCAGGTTTTCCTTCATCCAGCACTGGTTGCCGATTTTAACGGTGTTGTAAACATTTCCGTCGGCATCGGTAACGGAAGACGCTCCCAAACAGGGATCGGGTGTGGTGAAGTGCAAGGTGTTGGCAGCCCAAACGGTGTCGGTGCTGTTGGTACTAACAACGAATGACTTATAAAAATAGGTAGTATTGGCATTAAGACCGGTGAGATCGCAGTTGTACGCACCCACGCCCACATTTTCGTTTTTCTCTATCTTGGCATTCAAAGCGTTGGAACTTGTTCCATACTTGAAGCCGGCTTTAACGGTGTTATAATCGCCCAAAGAGAAAACATTGCCGTTCAGTTTTGCGCTGCTGCTGGTAACGGCTGTGGCGTTGTCGGTAGTTACCGCCAGTGTGTTGCGCACGCAGCGAACGGATTGGCCGATGCGGCGACCTTCCTTGTAATTACGTATGTACTCTGCATTATAATAAAGTTCCCAACTATATGCTGTTGTGTTTTCAGAAGGTGTGGAACTGGCACTCCAAAAATCGGTAAAATAACCAACAGAATGAACATTAGAGATCTCGCCCCAGCCGCTGGGCAGGACGGAGAAGCCGGTGCGGTTGCGTTCGGCGTAATCGTGTTTGGCGGGGGAGGTGGCAAAATTGTAATTGCTCACACCCCAGTCGTTTCCTGTAGTCAGTTTGCCGGCCCCGGTGTTGCTACCGATGCCCACGCCGGCTTCGTTAGCCATAATAGTCCATTCCTCGTTGTCGGGAATGTGCCAGCCCTCGGGGCAAATGCCGCGATGCTGGGGAGAGAAGTTGGTGCTTCCGTCGATGATATTCATCGCAGCCGGAAAGTTGTAGAGGTAGCCATATTTGTCCACATCGCTTGAGTATGCCATTGGCGTGGTGTAGGAATCGGAATTCGACATAATGGTGTCGCCGTTTGGCTCGGTGGTAGCGCGCATATTCTCGGCCATCCAGCACTGGTTACCGATTTGCACCACTTTGTACCAGTTGTTTTCGTGGTCTTTCACAGAGTCGATGCGTGTTCCGGTGCCGCTTTCGTTGTTACGGATGCCGGTTACCGAGCACGGATTGGTCAGTGTGGTG
>JAZQOJ010000110.1:0-16002 GCA_045627805.1 Bacteroidales bacterium | reverse complement strand
GCTGAGGATTCTGCCAAGAGCCGCTCTCGACCAGAAATTCCGGATACTTTCCTTCCAAAGCGCGCACACCCTCGGCTGGATTCTTGGGATCAATTGCAAAAATGTCGGCATCATAGCGATGGATCTCAACATTCAGATTCTTAGCGATTTCATCTAATTCGTTCTGCACCTTGCGCACGTGGACATCCTCCTTGCGTTCATTGTCCCAATCTTCCTTTTGAGAGGATTTCGTAAGTTGAACAATCAACAAAACAATACCAAAAACCAATGCCAACGCAGCAATAATCAGCAAGATGACATTTTTTTTACTCATTTTTTTCATCACTACCTCCATTCAAAAGTTTCAATCATTTTCAAAGCATCCTCGCGGATATAGTCGATCACGGGCTGCACCGAATCGTTGTTAGGCGTGAACCCAAAATAGAGCGTTCCCCGCACGAAATTGCGTTTCATATCGCTCATCCAAAAATGCAGCGGGCAAGCGACGTCACGGCCCTCAATATCAGTAAAAATCCCGTAAAGATTGGCTGTTGAGTCAAATATGTCGGAATTCTCAACATTGTCGGCCTTCACGAAATGCATCTCAACAAACTGCTTATCCTCGAAAATTAGCGAATCGGCATTGCCGCGCAACGGCTGAAAACTCAGTTCCAACCGCGCCTTATGCTCAGGATAATTGATTAGCAACCACTTAACCGTATCAAGGTCGTGGTAATCAAGCCGAGCGATACCCGCATACTGAAAAGTGCACGGAAGCACTGGCGTGTCGCACAATTGATACTGATGCTCAGGCATTTCTATGCGGAAATAGCCCTTCGGCTTGGGCGACGAAACCTGCTTTTTCGCACAGCCGACCAACAGAATCGAAAGAAAGAGCAATCCTATGATTTTGCAACGTGAAACTGTCATTTTTTCAGAAAAAATATCAATATTAACTACAAAAAAGAGGAAAATATTATCAAAAAACAGAGATTTTAATCATTTTGCACGTCCACAACCTCAACTGTCATCGCCAGACTGACTTTTCCGCGAATGCGCTGCCCATCGCCCGCCACTCCGTAGGCCAGGAACGACGGAATCACCAAGTGCGCCTTGCTTCCCTTGCGCATCATCTTAACGGCCTCATTCAGCCCCGCAATTTCTGATGACTTGTCCACCTTGAACTGCTTAACTCCTTGTTTTGCTGACGAATACACAGTATCACCCGTCAGCAGGCAAGTGGAGTATTCCAATGCGACAGTCTGTTCTGATTTCACCAAATCGCCCGTTCCATTCTCCAGCATTTCAATGCGGAGTCCCGTGCCCGTTTTCTGTACATCCCAGCCATAACGATTCGTAAAAAAGTCAATGTCCTCGTCTTCGCGGCCCACGTTCACCCGATTCCACTCCAGATAGGGGTCTTCCTTCTCTTTCTGGTCGGACTGTTGGAGATGTACAAAGGCCGGATCTTGCGGTTCGTTATGACAAGATGACAAGCACAACGCGCTGATTAACAATGAATAAAAAAACAATCTTTTCAATTATTCTGATTTTTCAAGATTCGACAATCCAGGAAATTCTTTCACGGCATTCTCAAAGAGGCGGATGGCATCCTCCATTTTACCATAAAAGGAGCCCGCAGAAGCGTTCTTATGTCCGCCGCCATTGAAATACTTCTGAGCGAAGACATTAACAGCGAAATCGCCTTTGGAGCGGAATGACACGCGGATGCGATCATCGCGTTCAGTAAAGAAGGCCGTAAAACGAACAGCGCCCATCGAAAGCCCATAATTGACAATGCCTTCCGTATCGCCCACCACATAGTGATTATCGTGCAAATCCTTCTTAGTCAAATACATATAAGAAGTTTTATACTCAGGCATCAGCACCAGGCGCTGCGACAAACACAGACCGAGCAAACGGAGTCGGCTTTCGCCATAATTGTCGTAAACCTGGCGATGGATTTCCTCGCCATCTACTCCGCGTTTCATCAACTCACTGATAATCAAGTAGGTTTTAGGACTATTGCACATATAACTCAGGGAACCCGTGTCGGTAATCATCCCCACATAAATGCAGGTGGCCACTTCCTTGTTGATTTTCGACTTGTCGGACGACATTTTGCTCAAGAACTCGTACACCAACTCGCAAGTAGAAGTGGTTTGCGTCGTGGAAAATTGCACATCGCACTGAATATCAGGAGAAAGATGATGGTCGATAAGCACCTTGAATGCGGGAGAAGTCGCCAATGTTTCGTCAAGATCGACGCCAGAGCGATGCGTGGCATTCATATCCACAAAAAACAGCACGTCGGCCTCCTTCAGAATCTTCTTTGCCGTTTTCAAATGATGTTCCGCAACCAGTGCCTTGTCCATACCGGGCATCCAAGCCAAAAAGGCGGAAACATTGTTGGGCACAATCACTTTCACATCGTAGCCCTCATTGCTAAAATAGTGATACAGAGCGAGAGAAGATCCAATGGCATCTCCATCGGGATTGAAATGAGAAACCACAGCAATAGTATGAGCCGTTTTGAGTTTCTCTGTCAGGAGATTCAATTTTGATTTCGTGAACAAATTCATATCGTTTTTTTATTAATCATCTGATTCTTCAGCAATTACGTCTTTATAAACATCCAGCACTTTGGCTCTGGAAAGGAAGCCGATATACTGCCGGTCTTGCGTAATCACAGGCAAATTAAAGTTTTGAGTCTGCTGAAACTTGGCGACCATTTGTTCGGGCGTGTCAGTATCAAACACCACTACGTCAGGAATATAGAGCAGATTCCGGACATTATAAGAGTCGTAAAGTTCCGGTTTGAAGATCACGTCGCGGTGCTCGTCCATCAGCAGAAGACCAGCGAACTTCTCGTTGTCGTCAATCACGACAAAGATATTGCGCTTGCTTTCGGCAATGATGTCAACATATTGGCGCAGCGTAGCGTTCAGCGAAACGGTTTTCACGTTGGTGTCGAGCAAGTGCAGGAAGTCGATTTTCCGCACGGCAAAAGTGTCCTTGTTGTGCGTTTTCAGCTTGCCCTTCACGGCCAATTTGCGAGTGTAAACAGAATATTCCTCAAACATTCTGGAAGTAAGATAGGCGATGGGCGAAGTGACCATCAGCGGGATAAGGAGCCCGTAACCGCCTGACAATTCGGCAATTAGAAAAATTCCCGTAAGGGGAGCGTGCATCACGCCAGCCAGCAGTCCCGCCATTCCGGCGAGAATGCAGTTGGTTATCGGCAAGGCGAGGCCGAGATAATGATTCAGCAGTTCGGAGACGAGGAATCCCAGAAACGCGCCGACGAAGAGTGAGGGTGCAAAAACGCCGCCCACGCCGCCAGCCGCATTGGTAACGGCCGTCGCAAACACCTTGAGCATCAAAATACCCACAATAAAAAGAATCATTATGAGATAATTGCCGCTGATGGCGTCGAAAAACGGGGAATTCTTGAACAAAACGCTCATATCGTTGTGCATTAAAGCGCTGATATTCTCATAACCTTCGCCATAAAAAGCGGGGAAAATGAAAATCAGGCCGCCCAGCACAAGACTTCCTCCCACCAACTTCACGTATGGGTTGGTAATCTTGGCAAACGCGCCCTCCATCAAACGGGACGTGCGGAGAAAATAAACCGAAAGCAAGCCCGCCAAGATGCCTATCACGAGGTAGATCCACACGTTTTTAATCTGGAACATCGCAATAGGTGCGTTGGTAAGCATCACCGACTCGCCCAAGAAGAACATTGAAAGAATGGTTCCCGTGGCGGCCGAGATGAGCAACGGCACGATGGAAGCGGCGGTCAGGTCGAGCATAAGGACCTCGACGGCGAAGACGATGGCGGCGATGGGGGCCTTGAAGATAGCGGCCATCGCGGCCGACGAGCCGCAAGCCAACAGTATGATTGTCTGCTTGTTGGTAAGATTAAACAGGCGCGCCACATTGGAGCCGATGGCCGAACCCGTCAGCACGATGGGGGCCTCCATACCGACGGAGCCGCCGAAGCCGACGGTAAGGGAGCTGGCAATCACGGAGCTGAAGACGTTGTGCGAGCGGAGCTTGCCATTGTAGTTGCTGATGGAATTGAGCACGATGCTGACGCCGTGGCTCAGCGAGTCGCGCACAAAGAGTTTCACGAACAGAACGGTAAGCAGGATGCCCACCATCGGGAAGGCCAGATAGTAGTAGTTCACTTGCGCTTCGGGAAAGGCAGTGGCGAGCATCGTGTTGGTGAAGTGCAACAGATTTTTCACCACAATCGCAACCGTAGCACCAAAAACGCCAATAAAGAAACTTAGGAACAATAAAATATTTTTTCCTAAACGTCCTGACACCCAATCTCTTACAGATTGAAATTCCATTTGTTGCAATTATAAAATTTCAATAAACAATGAAATCGCAAAGATAATGATTTTGTTGAAAAAAATCAGAAAAAAATTATTGAAAAAAACGATAAAAGCTGGTGGCAGACGCATTGTACTTTGCAAATAAAATCGTATTTTTGCCGCTCATATCCTGTAAGAAAAAATAAGTATAAATTAAACCATAAAAAGTTATGACAGACGAAAAATTATTCAACGAATTCGAACCTATTCCGACAGAAAAATGGGAAGAAGTAATCCTGAAAGACCTCAAGGGAGCCGACTACGAGAAGAAATTGGTATGGCGCACCGACGAAGGTTTCAAAGTTCGCCCCTACTATCGCGCAGAAGATTTGGAAAGCGTTGATTATTTGAACGTTGTGCCGAACGAATTTCCCTTCACTCGTGGAACGAAGGTCGACAACAGCTGGGAAATCGTGCAGGAAATCACGGTGGCCGACCTTGCGACGGCCAACAAAATCGCCAATGACGCGGTGAAGGCGGGTGCCACTGCGGTCGCCTTCAATATGAGAGAAGTGAGAAACGGTCAGGACCTGGCAAAAATCCTGAAGGGCATCGAGATGCCGAAGGTCGGCGTCATTTTCCGCCACGTTTGCGGTCGCGCCATCGAATTCGCGCAGGACTTCATCGCCTACTTGAACGAGAACAAGATTGACAAGGGTGCGGTAAAAGGCACGCTTTCTTACGACGGGATCTCCTGCTGCCTGCGCAACGGCGCGTTCAAGACCACGAAGGAAGACGCGATGAACACGGCGCTCGAGCTGGTGAAACTCACCGCCGATATGCCCAACTTCAAAGTGGTGAACGTGCGCGGCTTGCAGATGCATAACGGCGGAGCCACCATCGTACAGGAGCTCGGCTACACCCTCGGCATCGCCAACGAATACCTCGCATACGCCACCTCCAACGGGCTCACCGTTGACCAGATGGCGAAAAAGATGGAAGTCACCCTCTCCATCGCCTCCAACTACTTTATGGAAATCGCCAAGTTGCGCGCCTTCCGCCTGTTGTGGGCCACGATGGTGAACGCCTACCAGCCGCAATGCGACTGCGCCTGCAAAGTGCGCATCAATTCCGTTGCATCTCGCTGGAACAAAACCATTTACGATCCTTATGTAAATATGTTGAGAACGACTACCGAAGGAATGGCCGCCGCCATCGGCGGAGCTGACAGCATCGCCTTGCAGCCCTTCGACGTAGCTTACAAAGCCGACGACGATTTCTCCAGAAGAATCAGCCGCAATGTTCAAATCATCTTGAAAGAAGAGTCCTACTTCGACAAGGTTGTTGACCCCGCCGCCGGCTCATACTACATTGAGAACCTGACCGACTCCATCGCGGAACACGCTTGGAAACTGTTCCAAGACGTTGAGGCGCAGGGCGGTATCATCAAGCTCATCCTTGCCGGCGACATCAAGAAGGCGATCGAGGAAAGCTGTCAGAAGCGCGATATGGACATCGCCACGAGAAAATACATCCTTCTGGGAACCAACCAGTATCCGAACAGCAAAGACGAAATGCTCGACAAGGTTGAGCCGATGGAGGAAGACCAGCACAACGGCTTGCAGATGTACCGCGGCGCACGCGCTTTCGAGGAATTGCGTATGGCGACCGAGAAAATGGCAAAAGCGAACGGCCGTCCGAAAGTGTTCCTGTTGAAAATCGGCAACCTGGCGATGCGTCAGGCACGCGCTGGCTTCGTCACCAACTTCTTTGGCTGTGCGGGCTACGAGATTCTCGACAACACCGGTTTCGCTACTGTTGCGGAAGGCATCGAGGCCGCGAAGGCCGTCAAAGCCGACATCGTGGTGATTTGCAGTTCCGACGAAGAGTACGCGACCCTCGGCGTTGAGGCGGCCAAGGCAGCCAAGGCAGCCGGCTTCCTCTTCATCGTGGCCGGCAATCCTGCCGAAGGCGCCGAAGAGCTGAAAGCCGCTGGCACCGACGACTTCATTCACGTTAGAACCAATGTATTGGAATGCCTGAAAAAGTACAATTCATTGATTTGTAAATAATTAAATTTTATATCCATCATCAAAGAGACGGGGTTCGCTCCGTCTCTTGCATAAATCCGCCAACACTTTATGAAGAAAATCCTCTTCCTCACCCTCCTTCTCTGCATCAGTTTCATTATGAATGCTCAAAACAATTTCATCTCTCAAAACACCGTACAGAAGACCATCAAGGCGATACAGGCCAGCACCCAAATTGCAGTGCCGATGATCACGCGCGGCGTTACGCAGACGGCCGCTCTCTGGACCGCGGAAGACGGAACCGAGGAAGAGTTCACTGAGTTCTGTGCGGAAAACTTTTGCGCCAGCTCGTCCGACAAGGAGGTGCTTTACCGACGGCTGTGCGACAATTTCGAAGCCATCGTGGGGCATTCCAACCGAGTGACCATCGAGCTGAGTCTGCCCATTCACGTGACGGGCTACGAGACCCTTCCGATTGACGAGCGATTCGCAGCTTACGACGGGCTCGCGCACTTCACCGACGACCTCTTCGCCAACAAGATCGCGTTCATCATCACCCTCAACTTCCCGCACTACACTTTGAAAGAGAAGTCGGAGAACGCAGAGAAGTGGAGCGAGCTGGAGTGGGGCTACGCGCGCCTTGGCGACTGGTTCACCTCAAGAGTGCCCGCAGCCATCTCGCAGGGCATCACCACCGCGACGACCGCCGCCGACAACTACATCGCCAACTACAACATCCATATGGGCAATGTGAAGGGGAACGATGGCCAACTCTACTGGGACAAGGGGCTCAAACTGATTACGCACTGGGGGCTGCGCGACGAGCTCAAGGCCTGCTACGCCGACAAGGAGAACGGGCTGAAAAAGCAGCAGATCATTTACGACATTATGCGCCACATCATCGACCAGAGCATTCCGAGAGACGTGATTGACAACAACGAGTACTTCTGGTACGCGTCGGCGAACAAGACCTACAAGGGAACCATCGAGTTCCTTCTTCCCCGAGAAAAAGACACCCGCTACGAATACCTTTTAGCCAACTTCAAGGCGGAAAGCGCTGCGGACGCTTACTATGCCGACCACTCCACCTTTTTGGACAGAAGATTCAACGACGATTTGGAATTTTCGCAGAAAGACATCGAGAAACTTTTCGACGCCTTCCTGTCGGCTCCCGAAGTGGAGAACGTTGCGAACCTCATTTCCAAGAAGTTAGGAAGAAAATTGCAACCTTTCGACATTTGGTACAATGGGTTCAAGAACCGTTCTTCCATTGCGGAAAGCGACCTTGACGTGCTCACTCGCCAGAAATACCCGAACAAGGAGGCCTTCGCCGCCGACCTGCCACAGATCCTGCAAAAATTAGGATTCACGAAGGAGAAGGCGGAATTCATCTGCTCCCACGTCACGGTTGACGCCTCGGTGGGAGCCGGTCACGCCTGGGAATCAATGATGAGAAGCGACAACGCCCGCCTGCGCACGAGAATCGGCGAAAAGGGAATGGACTACAAGGGCTACAACATCGGAGTGCACGAGTTCGGACACAACGTGGAACAGACCTTCTCGCTGCACAACGTTCCGAGCTATTTTCTGGCTGGCGTGCCCAACACCGCCTTCACCGAAGCCCTCGCCTTCAACTTCCAACAACGTGACTTGCAATTACTTGGCGTTAGCAATAACGACACAATCGGGGAATACTACGACATTTTGGACAACTTCTGGAGCACCTACGAGATAATGGGTGTCTCGCTGCTCGACATCCGCGTATGGCAATGGATGTACGCGAATCCGAACGCGACCGCCGAACAACTCAAGGCCGCGGTGCTCGACCTGTCGAAAGAAATCTGGAACAAGTATTACGCCCCCATCTTCAAAACCAAAGATCAGACCATCCTGGCTGTTTATTCGCATATGATTGACTCGCCACTCTATCTGTGCGCCTATCCGCTGGGCTATTTGATTGAATTCCAATTGGGCAATTATTTCAAAAACAAGAACTTAGGCACGGAAGTGGAGAGAATGTTCTCGCAAGGAAAGCTCATTCCGCAGTACTGGCTTCAAAAAGCAGTGGGCGAAAAGCTGAGTGCGACCCCCTTCGTGAAAGCGGCCGCCGATGCTGCCAACAAAGTTTCCGCTTACGAAAGCGCCCAGAAAAAATCAGCAAAGAAAGCAAAAAAATAAACTATGTTCACACTTTACGTTAAAGAGCTCAAATCCTTTTTCAATTCGGTGATCGGCTACGTCATCATCGGCACATTCCTGGTAATTTGCGGATTGTTCTTGTGGGTCTTCCCCAATATGTCGAACATTTTCCAAAGACAATTGTCGGACCTGCAAGGATTTTTCGAATTGGCGCCATTCCTGTTCCTCTTCCTGATTCCCGCCATCACGATGCGTAGTTTTTCGGAGGAGAAAAAGGCGGGCACGATGGAATTGCTTTTCACCAAGCCGCTGTCCGACAACCAAATCATCGGAGCCAAATTCCTGGCTTGCGAGACCCTGCTTCTCGTGTCGCTGCTTCCTACATTAATATATGTAATAAGCGTGTGGAATCTGGGGGCCACTCCCGGCAACATCGATATGGGAAGCACCTGGGGCTCCTATCTGGGACTTTTCCTGCTGGGCACCATCTTCATCTGCATCGGCATTTTCGCCTCCTCCATTACCAACAGTCAGATTGTGGCCTTCATTTTAGGCGCCTTTTTCTGCTTCCTGGTGCATTTCGGTTTCGAATTCATTTACGACCTTGAAATTTTCGGCGGTGCCGGCTATTTTATCAAGAATCTTGGCATTGAGCACCATTATCTTGCTATCAGCAAAGGAGTTATCGACACGCGAGATCTGGTTTACTACATCACGGCCTCCTTTGTTTTCCTTTTTGGCACACGTTTGGTTCTTTTAAGCAGAAAATGGTAAAAATCAATTAGTTATGAAAAGCACGCAAAGCAAACAATATAAAACGAACGCACTCATCTCCATCATTGCGGTTTTGGTGGGCGTGATCGCCATCAACGTCGTCTCGTCGTACTGGTTCACCAAAATCGACCTCACGCAAGACAAAAGGCACTCGCTGACAGAATCCACCACGAAACTCCTGAAGCAGTCGGAGGATATGATCCTGATCAAGATTTACTTGAAGGGCGAGAACCTGCCGGTGGAATACGAGCCGGTGGTGTCGAAGGCGAAGGAGATGCTGGAGGAATTCCGCGACATCACGTCAAACGTGAAGTTCGAGTTCATTGACCCGTTTGAAGGAAAGTCGCAGGAAGAGCAGAAGGCGATCCTGTCGGAATTCGCCCACAAGGGGCTGACACCGCTGCCCTTGCGCAAGGAGTACAAGTCGGCCACGGAAACGCAGACGCAGTATCTGATTCCCGGCGCGGAGATTTCGTACAAGAGCCGCGAGTGCGTGGTCACGCTGATAGAGAAGGACTACCGCAACAAATATTCCACCGAGGACTATTCTTTTATGCGCTTGGAATACAACTTTATGCTGGGGCTGAAAACGCTCATCCACCCGCACAAGTCGAATATCGCCTTCATTGACGGCCACGGAGAGATTGACGCCTACCACACCTCGTGGCTTGCGACACAGCTGGGTCGCAAGTTGGGCGAGTACTACCGCGTGACCCGCGACACCATCAACGAGAACATCAACTGCCTGCGCAAAATCGCAATCGACGACAGCACGGAAATGACAGTGAAGGACCTCGGCAACAAATACGACCTGCTGGTGGTCGCTCAGCCCGCGCACAGGTTGAAATATGCCGACCAATACGCTATCGACCAGCACATTATGCGCGGAGGACGCGTGCTTTGGCTCGTGGATGCCACCAACGCCTCACTCGACAGCTTGGAAAGAAAGCCGGAGTTTATGGCTTACGAGAATTTCGCCCGCCACGGACTGGAATCAATGTTTTTCCGCTACGGCGTGCGCATCAACCCCAACCTGATTCAGGATATCGGAAGCTGCCAGGCCATTCCCCTTTCGTCAAACCAGACAATGATTTACCCTTACGCGCTCAACATCGTGAACTTTGAAGAGCATCCCATCACGCAGAAAATCGAATCCTTGAACTCGCAGTTCGCCAGCACCATTGACTTCGTTGGAAAAGACGACAACCTGAAAAAGACCGTACTGGCCACCACCTCAACGAAAACGAAGGTCATTCAAACGCCCTGCATCGTTTCCTTGAAAGTGGGCTTGAACCGACCCAATCCGGAAGAGTTCACGTTGGAGCATCAGCCCATCGCCGTCTTGGTGGAAGGAAAATTCGAGTCCGCCTTCAACGGCCGCCTTCCCATCGAATTCGATACCGTCAAACAGTTCAACTATCAGCACCAGAGCCCGGAAACCAAACAGATTTTCATTGCCGACGGCGATATGGTGTTCAACCACTTTATGCCCACCCGTTTTCAGCCGAACGACTACATCGACCTTGACGAGACGATGCTCCGCTTCGGCATCAAGCCGACCGGTTTCGACATCTACACCAACCGCACTTACGACAACGCGGAATTCCTCATCAACTGCGTGGACTACTTGTGCGACAACAAGGACTTCATTGACTTGAGATCGAAAGTGTTCCAAATCGGGCTGCTCGACCAGGAGCAGATTTACAAGCCGAAAATCAAGGCGCGCTACCAATTCATTAACATTGTATTACCCTTGCTGATTTTCGCCATCATCGGCGGCGCTCTCATCATCACACGCCGCGTAAGATACACGCACAGCAATCGGAGAACCGCTTAAAATCAATTTATTATGAAGAAAAAAAATCTCATCATACTTATCTCGAGCGCAGTGCTGCTATTGGGCTGCATCGTGCTGATTTTATGGAAATCCGGAACTTTTTCCAACGAAGTCCCATTTTCCGAAGATATGTTCGCCATCAAGGACTCCTCGAAAGTGAACCAGATTCTGCTGGCCGATATGAACGACAACGTGGTGCTTTTGGTGAAGGAGAAAGGCGCCTGGAAACTGAACGACGGCGCCGACGTGATGCCAGAGAAAATCGAGGCGCTGCTGGGGACAATGCTCAACCTGCGCGTTGACCACCCCACTCCGAAGAGCAGTATCGACAACATCAACCGAATGATGGCGGCGGGTGCCATCAAGGTGGAAATCTACCAGAACGCACCGAAATTCAAACTGTTCGGCCACGAATTCTTTGTGGAGAAACGCAAAGTGAAAACCTACTATATGGGCCCCGCCACGCAATCGAATATGGGCAACTACGCGATTCTGGAAGGAATGGAAGATTGCCCGTGCATCGTCTATCTGCCCGGTTTCCGCGGCTTCGCCACCCCGCGCTATTCCGCTTTCCGCGACGATTGGGTGAGCCACTCCCTTTTCGCAACCAAACTCACCCGCTTGCAGGAAGTTTCCATCCAGGATGTGGAAAACAGCGCACAATCGTTCCGTGTTGAAAAAGTTGACACCCGCTTCTTCCGCCTTTACGATGCCCAAAATCAAGTAGTTGAACATTACGACACTTCCAAAGTCATCGACTTTATGTCGCAGTTCCGCAACCTGAACTACGAAGGCATTTCCGAACTGTCAGACGAAGCGAAAGACACCATTTTAACACAAAACCTGTTCAAGATCATCACGGTAAAAGACGTGGACGGCAAGACCAAAAAGCTGTCGCTCTACCGTATGCCTGAGGATAACGACTACTACGATGAGAACGGCGACAAGCTGACAGCCATTGAATACTTGTACAACAGAGATCGCTGCTATGGAATTTTAAACGACGATAAATCAACAGTTTACAAAGTACAATTCTATCATTTCGACCGCGTGCTGCAACCGATGTCGTTCTTCCTGCACGCACGACCGAATTCGTGAAAGCATCCAAGTAGTTAAACGGCAAACGGTTTTAATCCGTTCCACTTTCAACAAATTAATACAATTCATCACGATGAAAAAAATTATCGCCTTTATTTTTATAATCATTTCATTAACAGCAAGTTATTCACAATCACTTTTATGGAAAGTGACGGGAGGAAACTTGCAGAAGCCATCGTATGTTTATGGCACGATCCACATTCAGGACGCACGCGTGTTCTCATTCGACTCCACCGTCGTGTTGAACGCGATGCAATCGTGCGACGCCTTCGCTATGGAAATTCTGCTCGACGAAATCAATGCGAAAGAAATGCAGGCGGGAATGTATATGCCGAAAGGGAAGATGCTTTCGAAGATGATGTCGAAAGAGGACTTCGCACGGCTGGACAGCACTTGCAAAAAGGACATCGGAGTCAGCGCGTACCTTGTCAACACACTCAAACCTTTTTTCCTGGCAAGTATGCTCGGACAGACACAAATCCCTACCGACCAGGAAGAGGCCCTGGACCTCTATTTCCTGAAGCGCGCCCGCTCCGCACAAAAGAACTGCTACGGAGTGGAGAAGTTCCAGACGCAAATCGATGCGATTGACGCGATTTCGTTGAAAGACCAGGTGAAGATGCTCGTGGCGACGCTCGACGAAGACAAAAGCGACACCACGGGAACCGGTTTTGATGACCTTCTCAATGCCTACCTGACATTTGATTTCGACAAGATGCTGGAACTCAGCAACGACCCGTCAATGCCAAAAAAATTCAACAAAGTATTCCTCATCGACCGCAACGTGGGAATGGCCGACCACTTTGAGCAGATCGCGCTGCGCGAAAGCGTGTTCTGCGGTGTCGGAGCCGCGCATTTGGCGGGCGAGAAGGGCGTTCTGTCGCTGCTACGCAAAAAAGGGTACACCGTGGAACCCGTCATCTTTAATTGGAACAACTAAAAACTACTAATATGAGAATCGAAGGAAACATCGTTGACATCATCGCCCGCAGGATTTTTCCGGGCTCAATAGAAATTGAAAACGGACGCATCAAGTCGGTGAGCGGACACTCGACTTCAGCCACAAACTACATACTGCCGGGCTTCGTGGACGCGCACGACCACATTGAAAGTTCAATGCTGCCCCCACGCGAGTTCGCCCGCTACGCACTCCGACAAGGCACCATCGCCATCGTGACCGACCCGCACGAAATCGGCAACGTGTGCGGAATGGAAGGCATCCGCTTTATGATGGACGAAGCCGACAAGAGCCCGATGAAGATTTGCTTCGCCGTATCCTCGTGCGTGCCCGCCACTCCGCTCTGCACCTCCGGCGCCACCATCAACGCCGACAGCGTGACCGAACTGCTGAAAGACCCACGCACCTACGCATTGGCCGAAATGATGGACTTCCTCGGCGTGATCCACAACGACCAGCAGTGCATCGCGAAGGTGAATGCCGCACTCGCTGCCGGAAAACCCGTTGACGGGCACATCCCCCTCATTAAAGGGGAAAACCTCCGGAAATACGTGGCCGCCGGCATCTCCACCGACCACGAGGCAAGCAATCTCGAAGAAGCCGAAGAGAAAATCGCTCTCGGTATGAAAATCCTCATCCGCGAAGGCAGCACCGCACGCAACTTCAACGCGCTGCACCCGCTCATCGCCCAGCACAAGGATATGCTGATGTTCTGCACCGACGATATGAAAGCGATGGACCTGGAAAACGGACACATCAACACCATCGTCAGAAAAGCGGTGGAACTCGGTTACGACCTCTTCGACGTGCTGCAAATCGCCTCGCTCAACCCCGTCAAGCACTACAAAATCCCGATGGGACTCCTGCAACCCGGCGACCCCGCCGACTTCATCGTCTGCGACAACCTCTCCGATTTCGCTCCGTCCGCAACATACGTCGACGGCCAAATGGTGTCTCAGCTGCCTTACGAAGCGGCCGAGAAAACCATCAACCAATTCAAACTGACCGAACTGCCCATTGAGCAAATCCGCGACGACATTGAGCAGAAAGAACAATTGGATGTTATCCAAGTAATTGACGGAGAACTGATTACACCTCACATCATCGTTCCCAAAAGCGAATACGACACCATTCAGAAAATTGTAGTGGTGAACCGCTACCAGGAAAAACCGTCGGTAGGCATCGGCTACATCCGCGGATTCAACCTCCGCGGCGGCGCCATCGCGCAAACCATCGCCCACGACAGCCACCACGTGATCGCTACCGGAAGCAGCGACGAACTCATCCACAAAGCCATCAACGAACTCATTCTGTTGCAAGGCGGCATCGTTGTCACCGACGAGAAGAAGACCACCTCGCTCAACTTCCCGATTGCGGGACTGATGGCCAACGCCACCTGCGACTATGTGGCTCAGAAACAACGCGAACTGATGGAACACCTGAAGGAACTCCACTGCCCGCTCTCCTCCCCCATCGTGGCCCTCGCCTTTATGCAACTGCTCGTCATTCCCGAACTCAAAATCACCGACAAGGGACTGTTCGACGTTATCAAATTCGATTTTATCAAATAATTCAAGTGTCGCAATTCCCATCAGAAAATTCGGAATGCGAAAATCAACTAAGCAATCACATTAACTAATATTGTAGCAAAATGAAAGAAAAAATTGGAAAACTCTTGAAAGAAGTGGCGGCAAACCTGCTGATTGCCATAGCAATATTTGTCGGAGTGGTGGTACTGCTCTATTTTCTCGGACTCGTTGTGGACGGCAGCGGGCAACTGCTCAACCGATGGCTGCCCCTCGAACTGGCCGCCGGCGTCATCGGCTCCGCCTACGTGCTAACGGTTAAAAACCCCAACAACTATTTCGGCTTCGTGCTCGGAGTCATAATGTCCATTCTGCTGGCCATCCAGTTTTATGTGGAAAGCACGCCCGAAAACAATATGAAAGACCAGACCCTGCTTTATTGCGCCATCTTCATCCCCTGCCAGCTGCTCACGCTGGTGAAATGGATTTCCGCAAGCAAAGGCACCAGCAAGGACGACAAGCACTCGATTCCCTCCTTTATGGGCGTGAAAGGGCTCTTCATCGGAATCTTCATCTTCGCCGACATTATCATCCTCGATATGCTGGTTCTGCAGCCCTGCTTCAACCTCGCCAACCTGATGAGCGCGTGCGTCGTGGCCAGCAGCGCCCAAGCCAACTTCCTGATGATCCGCAAAAGAACCGATGCCTGGTTTTATTGGCTCCTATTCTCGGTCACGGGCATCATCCAGATGATCTGCATTCAAAATTATGTCACGCTCACGCTGTACATTGTGTATCTGTTCATCAACGGCAGCGCCTGCATCGCCTGGTGCAAGCAGACCCCGCCCGAACGCCGCGGCTGGCTGACATCTTTCTGGAAATAATATTTGTTTCTTCTCCTTTTTGGGCGTTCCGGCTCCCTGCGGTCGCCGTCGGGCTTTCCGCACTAATTTCGCTCAACGCCCTGCCTGTGCGCTCTTCCCTTCGGCCACTCGCAAAGTCGCAGCACCACCGCTTCCCGTTCTCACAACCACCGCTCATAAATGTGCTACAATCCCTAACGCTGCGGTGCGCCACCTCGATGGCTTCTCGCTGAAAAGCCCGTTGTGGCACCTCTCCGAGGTGCAGCGCATTGTACAAGAGGCAAGGAGCGCATTCTGGAAAATCTTATCGCATAGCAAAAAAAAACGGAATTATCCCTTTTAGTCTTGTCAATTTGTATGCTGAAATTTTAGAATCTTCCGATAATGGGAATTATGAGACGTGGAAACGGTTAACGTCGGTTAAACGGTTAATTGGATGAATGGACGAATGGTGGAATGGACGAGCGGCTTAA
>JAZQOJ010000109.1:0-26635 GCA_045627805.1 Bacteroidales bacterium | reverse complement strand
GTGACGTAAATCATTCGGCGCTCTGCCCCCTGGTACAACCCGGTGCCGGCGAACACGGTGCCGCCGCGCTCCAGATCGTTGATGACGAAGTTGCGCACCTCGTCGATCTTGTCGGTGACGATGAAGGCGGTTTTGTACGATTTGATGCCGTCAACCACGAGGTCGATGACCTTGCTTTCGATGACGATGAGGATGATGGAATAGATGGGGAGACGGATGTCGCCGAATGCGAGGAGCGTGGTGAGCGTGATGATGGAATCCACAATCATCACGAGGGTTCCCAGCGAAATCTTGGTGTATTTGTGCAGGATCATCGAAATGATGTCGCTGCCGCCGGAAGTGGCTCCGGAGCGGAACACGAGTCCGATGGCCAAACCGTAAATCACGCCCGCCACCACGGTGTTCAGGAAGTAGTCGGGCTGGAAGAACAGGTTGTTGCTGTGCGGAATCAGCACCATATTGTGCGTCATTTCCGGATTGGCGAGGATGCCTTCGTGAATGACGGGATTGTAGCCCCACTGCATTTCCAGAATCCAGGTGAAACAGAAAATCAAAATGGTGGAAATCACGGTTTTAGCGCCAAATTTGGACCCTAAAATCCAAGTGCCGATGAGCAAGAGCGGAATGTCCATACAGATGGCGTAAAAACTGATTCGCCAGGGCCAGATGGTGTTGAACACGTTGGCGAGACCGTACGTTCCACCGGGGGCCAGCAAATACGGATTCACAAACATCACGTCGCCCACAGCGAAAAGAAAGCTGCCGAGGGTTAGGAGAAAATAGGAGAGGATTACGTTTTTGTTGAAAACCTTAAGTACCTTATTCATAACTATTTATATTTTCAAAATTGACTGTGCAAAATTACGTCTTTTTTTCATATTTTTTGTAAATTTGCAAATTAATAAGTAGTAGCTTCCATTGAAAAGTGAAGGTTTCCTATTTTTTATTGTAAAATATTGATAATTAGTAAAATACATTAGTTATGCGGTTGAAAGATGTTGAGAGAATTTTGTTTGAAAATGCAAAATTGAAAATCACTCCATCAAAAAGACGGCGACAGGAGGAAAGTTATGCGTTCCTAAAGGAGTTTTCTCGCGACAAAGTGATATACGGCATCAATACCGGCTTCGGCCCGATGGCGCAGTACCGGGTGAGCGACGGCGACTTGCAAGCGCTGCAATACAATATCATCCGCAGCCACTCCACGGGCGCGGGTGAGCCGTTTGACCCCGTTTGCGTGAAGGCGGCGATGCTGGCACGCTATCTCACTTTCGCACAGGGGAAGTCGGGCGTTCACATCGACTCGATGGAGTTGCTGGCGGAATTCATCAACCGCGACATCACGCCGTTCATTCCGCAGCACGGCAGCGTGGGCGCGAGCGGCGACCTCGTGCAGCTCGCACATCTGGCGCTGACGCTTATCGGCGAGGGAAAGGTTTTCTACAAGGGCGAATGGCAGCCCACCGCCGACGTTTTGCGCAAAGAAAAACTGACCCCCATCCAGCCGCACCTGCGCGAGGGCCTCGCTCTCTGCAACGGTACCTCGATGATGACCGGCGTCGGCATCGTGAACCTGCATTTCGCTCAGAAACTTCTTGCTTACGCCACGCTCGCTTCCGTGATGGTGAACGAGGTCGTGGAATCTTACGACGATTTCCTCGCTCCGGAACTGAACCAGCTCAAAAACCACGAGGGACAAACCCGAATCGCGGACTGGATGCGCCGCCTGGCCGCCGGTTCCCGCCTGCTCCGCAAACGCGAGGTGGAAATGTATCACCCGCATCAGGAAAAGGTGTTCCAGCATAAAGTGCAGCCGTTCTATTCCTTGCGCTGTACGCCCCAAATCCTCGGCCCCGTTGCCGACACGCTCCGCTATTCGGCTCAAATACTTGAGGAAGAACTGAATGCCGTTGACGACAACCCGATTGTGGACATCGACACGCGGACGGTTTACCACGGCGGCAATTTCCACGGCGATTATGTCTCTTTTGAAATGGACAAGATGAAAATCGCCATCACCAAGCTGACAATGCTGATGGAACGCCAGTTCAATTACTTGTGCCACGACAAAATC
Organism: Bacteroidales bacterium; assembly: GCA_045627805.1. Taxonomy (GTDB): domain Bacteria; phylum Bacteroidota; class Bacteroidia; order Bacteroidales; family WCHB1-69; genus UBA1756. The sequence goes on along the minus strand of JAZQOJ010000109.1, from coordinate 24,561 downwards.
AACGAGATCCTGCCTCCGTTTATGAATCTGGGCACTTTGGGGCTCAACTATGGCGTGCAGGCAATGCAATTCACGGCGACTTCCACTACCGCCGAGTGCCAGACCCTCTCTAATCCGATGTATGTGCACAGCATCCCGAACAACAACGACAATCAGGATGTGGTGAGTATGGGAACCAATTCCGCCATTTTAGCGCAGCGCGTGATTGACAATGCTTACCAAGTGATGGCCATTCATTACATCGGTCTGGCACAAGCCGTTGATTGCTTGAAAGTTGCGGATAGACTTTCGGATTGCTCGCGCAAGATGTACGATGAGATTCGTGCCATCGTGCCCGTTTTTGTGAAGGACACTCCCAAGTATGATGAGGTGGCGGCGGTCATCCACTTTTTGAAAAATAGAATTATTGATTTTTAGATAAATAGGGTATGAGATATGCTTTGGTAACAGGGGGCTCGCGCGGGATTGGTCGCGCGGTGTGCGTCAAGCTGGCCGAGATGGGCTATCCTGTCGTGATAAATTACGCTCACAATGCGGAAGCGGCGGAGGAGACGAAGAGAATGGTGGAAGAAAAGGGTGTGGCGGCCGAGCTGCTGCCCTTTGACGTGGCCGACGGTGCCGCTGCGGATGTGGCGATGGAAGCGTGGCAGGAGCAACACCCCGACGACTATATCGCCGTGCTGGTGAACAATGCGGGCATCCGTCGCGATACGATGATGGTTTTTATGGAAAACGATCAGTGGCACAGTGTTTTAGATACAACACTGAATGGCTTTTTCTATATTACGCGGCGTTTGCTGAAAAATATGCTCACCAAGCGTTACGGCCGTATCGTGAATGTGGTTTCGCTTTCCGGCATCAAGGGAATGCCTGGCCAGGTGAACTACTCCGCCGCGAAGGCGGCGGTGATTGGCGCCACGAAAGCGCTCGCGCAGGAGGTCGGCCCTCGCAAGGTGACAGCCAATGCGGTCGCTCCCGGCTTCATCGCTACCGATATGACGAAAGACCTTGACGAATCGATGTTGAAAAAGCAGATCCCGTGCGGCCGTTTCGGACGACCCGAAGAGGTTGCCGATCTGGTGGGCTTCCTCGCCTCCGACCAGGCGGCGTACATCAACGGAGAGGTCATCTCCATCAATGGCGGACTTTACACTTAACGAATAAACAGAATGCGGAATCAATGAAGCGTGTTGTCATAACTGGAATGGGAATTTATTCGTGTCTCGGCAAGAATTTGGACGAGGTGCGGCAGTCATTGTATGCAGGAAAATCGGGCATAGGCGTTGATCCTGAGCGTATTGCGTACGGTTATCGCTCACCGCTCACGGGCATTGTGGAGCGGCCGGCGCTGAAAGGTGTCTTGGACCGCCGTTCGCGCGTGTGCCTCGCCGAAGAGGGCGAGTATGCCTATATGGCCACCGCCGAGGCATTGAAAAACGCGGGCATCGACCTCGATTACCTTGAAAAAAACGAGGTGGGCGTGCTCTACGGAAATGATTCTTCCGCCAAGTCGGTCATTGAGGCCCATATGCTTACATTGGAAACGAAAGACACCACGTTGCAGGGCTCTGGCGCCATATTCCAGTCGATGAATTCCACTGTCACGATGAACCTTTCCACCATTTTCAAGCTGAAGGGCATCAATATGACAATCAGCGCGGCGTGTGCGAGCAGTTCTCACGCGATCGGGCTGGGGCTGATGTTCATCCGACAGGGCTTGCAGGATATGATCATCTGTGGCGGCGCGCAAGAAGTCAACCATTTGTCAATGAGTAGTTTCGACGCGATCAGCGCTTTCTCGACGAGAGTGGATGCTCCGACGAAGGCCTCGCGTCCGTTCGACCGCGACCGCGACGGATTGGTGCCCAGCGGCGGCGCGGCAACCGTGATTCTTGAGGAATACGAGCACGCCGTGAAGCGTGGAGCGCCCATCATCGCCGAAGTGGCTGGCTACGGCTTTTCGTCAAACGGCGCCAATATCTCGCAGCCGAGCGATTTGGGCTCTTTTATCGCAATGCAGCGGGCCCTCGCCGACGCCGGCATCTCTCCAGCCGACATCGACTATGTGAATGCGCACGCGACCTCCACCTTGCAGGGCGACGCTTTTGAAGCCGACGCACTTCAGCAGCTTTTCGGTCAATTCCAAACCCCCATTTCCTCTACCAAATCAATGACGGGGCACGAGTGCTGGATGGCCGGAGGTAGCGAAATCGTTTATTCTAACTTAATGATGCTCAATGACTTCATTGCTCCCAATATTAATTTTGAAAATCCTGACGAACATTCTCAGTCGTTGAATATCGTTTCTCAAACAACGGAAAAGAAAATCAGAACCTACCTTTCCAATTCATTTGGTTTTGGTGGGACTAACAGTGCGCTGGTGGTGCGGAGGGCGAGATAACCGGCTGGCGTAGCGCGCGTTAGGGATTGAAGCACATTTACGAGCGCGCAGCGCGAAGTTAGTGCGGAAAGCCCGACGGCGACCAGCGGGAGCCGGAACGCCCAAATCATAAAAAAGAAGAAAAAAAACCTTCAAAATAAGCAGAAAAAACTATGAATAGAGAAGAAATTATCCAGATTGTCAATGATTTTTTGACAGAAGAATTAGAAGTGGATGCCGATTTGTTGAAAGAGGATGCCTTGTTGAAAGAGAATCTGAAAATCGACAGTTTGGATTTCGTGGACATTGCCGTAATGGTGGAGCGACATTTCAAAATCAAGATCAAGCCCGAGGATATGAAGGGCGTGAAGACGTTGGGACAGTTTTACGATTACGTTGAAAGCAAATTGCAATAATGGCGCAACAGCTTGAACATCAGTGGAGTGGCCGTACCGACGGTGGAAACTTCGGGCAGCGTTTCCTGTTGTCTGCCTTGAAGCGCATTCCTGTTCGCGCGTTCTATCCGGCTTTGGCGGTGGCGGTGCCGTTTTATTGCATCGTGAACCGAACCGCATTCCAGTGTATCAAGCGTTATTTCAATGAGATACATCATTTTTCAAAATGGAAATCTTTTTGGAAAACCATCCAAAATCATTTCATTTTCGGGAAAGTGGTGCTCGACCGTTTCGCCATTTTGGCGGGCAATTCCCGCCAGTTCCGCGTTGAGGTGTGCGACAATGAGGATTTCTTGAAATTGCTGGAGCGGCCAGGCGGTTTCATCGCGGCCGGCTCTCACGTCGGCAATTTTGAGCTGATGGGGCATTTTTTCAGTCAGGATAAGAAATCCATCAACATTGTGGTGTACGATGGCGAGAACGAGGCGTTGCAGAACCGGCGCCGCAGTTCGTTCCTCGCGCACAACGTGAAAATGATCCCCGTTCGCGACGACCTATCGCACATCTTCGCCATTAAGGAGGCACTCGACAATGGCGAAATCGTGGCTATCGCTTGTGACCGGGTTTTCGGAAGTGCTAAAACATTGACAATCAATTTTATGGGGAAGGATGCCGCCTTCCCGCTCGGTCCGTTTGTGCTGGCCGCGCAGATGGAGTGCCCTGTCGTTTCGCTCGCCGCTGTCAAGCAGCGCGGCACGCACTACCGCGGCTGGGTCAAGGTTTTCGAGCAGCCCATCGAAAAGTCGAACATCCGCACCCGCAGCAAACTCATCGCCGAGCAATACGCCAGTTTCCTGACCTCCGTTCTCCAACAATATCCTGAACAGTGGTTCAACTTTTACGACTTCTGGAAGCCGACCCCTTAACCCATTCAACCCTTAACCCATTTAACCGAACAATATGAACCTTCCATCCCCTCAAAAAGAAATGTATGCGAAAGACCGCCCGGCGCTTCAGGCGCAGCGGCTCGCACAAGAAATCGCTTTCGGCCCCGTCGTGTTTCAGGTCTCCCGCCTGATGGTGAAATTCGGCATTTTTCAAATGTTGGATGACCATAAGGATGGCTTGACGATGGAAACGATTGCCGAGAAGGCGAATCTGTCGATTTACGGAGCCAAAGTGCTGCTGGAATCTTCGCTTACGATTGGTACTATTTTATTGAAAAACAACAAGTTCTATCTTGCAAAAGCGGGTTGGTTCCTGCTGAACGACCAGATGGCGCGTGTGAATATGGACTTCAACCACGACGTGAACTATTTGGGGCTTTTCAACTTGGAAGAGGCGATTTTGAATGGGAAACCGGAAGGATTGAAGGTTTTTGGCGAGTGGCCGACCATTTACGAAGGGCTTTCGCAGTTGCCTCCGCAAGTGCAGAAAAGTTGGTTCGGCTTCGACCATTTCTACTCCGACAACTCATTCGAGCAGGCCTTGCGGCTCGTTTTTGCGAATCATCCGAAGACTTTGCTCGACGTGGGCGGAAACACGGGCCGATGGGCGACGCAGTGCGTCACTTTCGACAAGGAAGTGGAGGTCACGATTATGGATTTGCCGCAGCAGCTTGAGATGATGCGCAGGGCGACAGCCGATGTTGACGGCGCCGACCGCATTCACGGGCACGGTTGCAACTTGCTCGACGAGTCAACGGCCTTCCCGCAAGGTTTCGAGGCCATCTGGATGAGCCAGTTCTTAGATTGCTTCTCCGAAGAGCAGGTGGTGAGCATTTTGAGCCGCGCAGCGAAGTCAATGTCTTCATCCACACGGCTTTATATAATGGAAACTTTCTGGGACCGCCAGCGCTTTGAAACCGCTTCCTATTGTCTGGCACAAATCAGTCTCTATTTTACGGCTTTGGCCAATGGAAACAGCAAGATGTATTATTCGGAAGATATGGCGCGCTGCGTGGAAAGCGCTGGGCTTCAGGTGGAAACGATTCACGACGGCTTGGGATTGGGCCACAGCATTATGGTTTGCAAATTATGATGATTTTACCAAAATATGAATAAGATGCGAGTTCCCGCACAGAAATACATACCGCAGCGTCCACCTATCGTGATGATTGACAATATTTTGGAAAATAGCGATGAGCGTTTTGTCACGGATTTTGAAATCCGGGGTGACAATGTTTTGGTGGAGGACGGTGTTTTTCGGGAGAGCGGAATGATGGAGAATATTGCGCAGACGTGCGCTGCTCGCATCGGTTTCTGCTCCTCCGACGATGAGGTTCCGATTGGCGTAATTGGCGGTATCAGCGATTTCGAGTTGCACCGCAGGCCGAGGGTAGGGGAGGTGATCACTACGGCCATCCGCGTGGTGGCCGATATGGGCGCTGCTCTCGTGGTGGCCGCTGAAATCCATTGTGCGGATGAAGTGCTGGCGTCTTGTTCGATGAAAGTTTTTATATCTCAAAATCAATAAGTTATGATTTGGAATATCGGTGACAATATCGTTTCGCCTTTGGGTTGGACCTCGGAAGAGAATTGGTCGGCCGTGGCGGACGGTCAGTCCGGTTTGCAATTTCATAGCGATTTGTTCCAGTTGCCGGAGCCCTTTTTCGGCTCTTTTCTGAACGAGCAGGAATTGGAGGACAGGTTTTGTCAAATTTCTCGTGATCAGCATTTTACGAAGTGCGAAAAGATGGCTATCCTGTCGGTTGCTGATGCGGTGGCGCGCGCTGGCATTGATGCGGCATCGCCCGAAGTGATTTTTGTGATTTCCACTACGAAAGGCAATGTTGAATTGCTGGAAAATCTGGCAGGTTTCGAGGAAAATAGGCCTTATTTGTGGCGGATGGCGCAGGTGATTTCGCAGTTTTTTGGCAATAAAAATGCGCCCATTGTGGTGAGCAATGCGTGCATTTCGGGTTGTGCGGCGCAGATTACGGCCGACCGACTGCTTTCCGCTGGCCGATACCATTACGCCGTTGTACTGGGTGTGGACTGCCTTTCAAAGTTTGTTGTGTCTGGTTTCCAGTCGTTTAAGGCGCTGTCGCCAGAGTTGTGCCGGCCTTTCGATGCTGAGCGTACGGGCTTGAATTTGGGCGAGGCCGCTGCCACGATCGTCTATTCGGCCGCCCCGATTGCCGACGCCCCCGTTTTCGTTGCGGGCGCCTTGTGCAACGATGCCAACCACATTTCGGCTCCGTCGCGCACGGCCGAAGGATTGGTGAAGGCGATGAAACAAACTTTTGAACAAATAGAAGATTTTGATACACAGCAAATTGCATTTGTAAGCGCGCACGGAACCGCCACTCGTTACAACGACGATATGGAGTCGGTGGCGATGGAACGAGCGGGACTCCAACAGTTGCCGATCAATAGTTTGAAGGGCTATTTCGGTCACACGTTGGGGGCTGCGGGCGTACTGGAAACCATCATTTCGGTGCGTGAGCTGCGTGCGCAAAAGATCCTTCCTACCCGCGGTTGCCAAACGCCAGGCACCGTGGCCCAACTGAATGTTGTAACCCAATTCGCAAAGACTGATAAGTCGTTGTTCGTCAAGATGATATCGGGTTTCGGGGGAAGCAATGCCGTGATGTGCGTGCAGCTTCCAGAAATGGGCAAGCCAGCTTTGCAAGTGGCTTCCACTGCAAAATCGGCTGCCAGCCGCTGCGTTGCCGAAGTCGTCCTCAACAACCGTTCCATTCAGCTGGATGGTGAAACGATATGGGAAAATGTTGACAATTCAAATACTTGGTTGTCAGATATTTATCATAAAATCGGGATGGAGTATCCCAAGTTTTTCAAGATGGACCGCTTGTGCAAGGCGGGCACTTTGGCGGCTGAGTTGCTGATGCGCAAGTGCGGAAAACCGGCCGATGAGGTGAAGGAGGATTGGGCGACGGTTTGCCTTAATTCGGCGGGCTCGCTCGACGACGACCGCGATTATCAGCAAACCATTCAATCGTCCGACAATTTTTTCCCGAGTCCGTCCGTTTTCGTCTATACGTTGTCAAACATTGTGACGGGCGAAATCGCGATACGGCATAAGATAAAGGGCGAGAGCTCGTGCTATGTGATGGAACAATTCGACTATGATATGATGCAAAGTATTGTAACAGAATTGTTTTCGTTTACTCCTGCAAAAAATGTGCTGATTGGCTGGGTGGATTACGATGGCGGCCGTTGCGATGTGAGAATGTTTGCTTTTGAAAAAGAAAAACCTATTCAATAAATTTTATTAACCTTAAATTATTAAAAATGGAAGAATTTACTAACAACGAAATTGTAAATCAAGAAACTGTTAATCAGGAATTTACAAATCAGTCAGCCGAGATGATGGAAGAACGTCCAGCTCGCCTGCCCAGAAACTACGACCATTTGGTGGCGGGAATTGTTCTCACGGCGCTCTTTTCGGTTTTTGGCTTGCCAGTTTTGATCAATGCTTGCAAAGCTCGTTTGCGCTGGAAACGCAAAAATTATGACTTGGCGTTGGCATCAGCCAGAAAATCAAAACGTTGGATTGCTCCTTGCATCATCATAGGTGTCATCTTCTGGGTCGCATTTTTTGCTTTGTGCTTTTGGATTGCTTTTTCAGCGGTATCCGATATCTCTAATTCCATTTATTAATGGTTAATTTTGTGAGAAAATGAGAAGAACTACCGCACCTTGCGCAATTACGGCTATGGTTTGGGGCGGGCTTGCAGCAGTTTTCGCACTTATCCCCATTGTCAGCATTTTGGGAGTCGTTTTCGGCATTTTGGGGCTCGCTTTTACCAATAAGGGAAGAAACTTGTACGCGCTTGAACCCGAACGCTATGCGTCGCCTGGTTTGTACCACGCGGCCAAGATCTGTTCTGTTGCGGGCCTCTCTGTCGGGGGGCTCGTAACGATTATCACGATTCTCGTCATCCTCTTCGTCTGATAAAATAATCTTCCTGATTTCCAATATTTTTGCTTATCTTTGCATCTTCATTTTGTAAAATGGGTAATTGAGATAATTAAGCACTTAAAATATTGTATTATAGATAGATATGGAACAACTGATAGAAGAATTAAAGAAAGAGATTATTGAAGTTCTGAATCTGGAGGAGATGACTCCTGCCGACATTGACGAAAATGCTCCTCTTTTTGGCGAAGGTCTGGGGCTTGATTCAATTGACGCATTGGAGCTGATTGTGTTGATGGAGAAGAATTATGGCATCAAGTTGCAGAATGCCGAACAGGGCAAGGAGATTTTCAAGTCTGTTCGCGTGATGGCCGAATACATCCAGGAACACAGAACCAAATAATGGTGAGTGAAATTGTTGTCACGGGAATGGGCATCATTTCCGCCCTTGGTTGCGGCGTTGAGGCCACTGCGGACGCTCTTTTGCGAGAACGTTCTGGCGTGGGAAAAATGACTTATTTGAGGACAAAACACGCAGACATTCCCGTTGGGGAAGTTCCGTTTAGTGATAGACAACTTCGTGATTTATTGAATATTAGCGATGATTTCGCTATTACGCGCACCTCTTTGTTGGGGCGCGCCGCTCTCAATGAAGCGGTGGCAATGGCGCATTTGGACGTCGCTTCGGAAACTGCCGACAGCATTGCTTTCCTATCGGGCACAACCGTTGGAGGGATGGAAAAAAGTGAGCAGTTTTATCACGACTTTTTGGAAAACGACGACAGAAACGAGTACATTGCGTTGCACGATTGCGGCGCGTGTACCGATATGATTTCGCAAGGTTTTCAAGGAAAAATCGCTATGCAGACCACTATTTCCACGGCCTGTTCTTCCGCGGCCAATGCCGTGATTTTGGGTGCCGACCTGTTGCGGACGGGTCGTGCCGATATTGTGATTGCGGGTGGCACCGAATGCCTCAGCAAATTCCACTTAGATGGTTTTAACACGCTGATGATTCTCGATTCGGAGCCGTGCAAGCCGTTCGACAAAGCCCGCAAAGGGCTGAATCTGGGCGAGGGCGCCGCTTACATCGTGCTGGAAAGCCGTGAGCACGCAGCTCGTCGGGGTGTGAAAGCCATCTGCCAGTTGTCGGGTTGCGCCAACCGCTGCGATGCTTTTCACCAGACGGCCTCCTCGCCAGAGGGGGAAGGCGCTTACCAGGCGATGATGGCGGCACTCCACGATGCTGGATTGCAACCATCTGATATTGACTATGTTAATGCGCACGGAACGGGAACTCCCAACAACGATGAGAGCGAAGGAAAAGCGATGATGCGCGTTTTCGGCGACCAGATGCCGATGGTGTCATCCAGCAAGGCGTTCACGGGCCATCCTACCAGCGCGGCGGGCGGAGTGGAAAACGTCATCTCCATTCTCGCACTCACCCGCGGTTTTGTGCCCGCCAACCTTAATTTTACAGAAAAGATTGACTCATTGAATTTTACGCCTGTCACAAAAACGAAAACGAATGTTCAATTGAATCACGTTCTTACCAATTCCTTTGGTTTTGGAGGCAACGATTCTTCTTGTATATTCTCGAAAATCAAGTAGTTATGAGCATTTATATCCAGTCGGCTTCTCAGATTTCTTTTCAGCAACCGCTTTCTGAAGATTGGATGCGGGAGCCGATTCTGCCCGAACAGGCCTTCAACGAGCCGATTGAGCCAGACTACAAGCGTTTCGTTGCTCCGGCTGAATCGCGCAGGATGGGAAAATTGCTCAAGCGCGCCGTGGCCACATCACTCGACGCATTGGAGAAGGGCGGCTGCGAAATGCCTGATGCCATCATTTCGGGCACTGGACTTGGCTGCGTGGAGAATACGGAAAAATTCCTTAACGCAGTGATTGACAACGATGAAGAGTGCCTGCCGCCGACTCCGTTTATGCAGAGCACCCACAATACTATCAGTTCGCAAATCGCACTCAAATTGCAGTGCCACGGCTACAACAGCACCTACTCGCACCGCGGCACCTCGTTCGATAGTGCGTTGCTCGATGCCGTGATGCAACTCCAACTCGGCCGCATTTCCACCGCCTTGGTGGGGGGCTACGACGAAATGACGCCTGCCTATTTCAAAATGCTGGCGAAGCTGGGCTTTTGGCGCGATGGCATCGTGAACGTTGGCGAATTGAAAAAATCGGGTGCCCGCGGCTCTATTTCCGGCGGTGCTTCCGTTTCCATCCTTCTCAGCAATCAGCGGTCAGAAAACTCTCTCTGTCAGTTGGTTGATACCGATGTCTTGACCTGTAAAACAACAGACGAATTCCAGAACTCGGCTCTGCGTTTTCTGGAAAGAAACCATTTTGCGGCTGCTCAGATGGATGCCGTGATGTGTGGTTTCAGCGGCGACGATGCCAACGACCGCGTTTACCACGCTTTTTTGGAAAAGGCCTTCCCGGCCGCGCAACGGCTTTGGTACAAGCATCTTTTTGGAGAATCTTTTTGCGCTTCCGCTTACGGCTTGTACGCCGGCAGCCATCTGCTCAATGTCAATCAAACGCCCGAATTCCTCTTTTTCAATGAAAAATCGGGAGCTGAAATTAATAACTTGTTGATTGTTAATCATTTCCAGAATAATGATCACTCACTAACACTTTTGTCGAAATGCCACAACTAATTCTCGAAGTCCTCGCCCAATCTATTCTGCTGACGCTTTCGCAATTTTTCTTGAAATTGGGCGTGAAAAATATCGGCCGTTTGGAATGGTCGTGGAGTTATTGGAGAAGCATCTTGCTGAACTGGCAGATCAGCTTGGCGGGCATTTGCGGAATTGCGGCGCTGGCCATTTGGGTGACGCTGCTCAAAAAGCACGATTTCAGCTTGGTTTATCCGCTCACGGCCATCAGTTACGTTTTGGGCGTTTTCATCGCCTATCTTTTCCTTCACGAAACGGTGCCCTTCACGCGTTGGATCGGTGTCGTGATTATTATGATTGGTGTGTATTTTATTGTGAAATAAGATGTTGCAAAATAGTTTGTATTGCATCAACGAGAAACAAATGGCGGAATCTTCTGCCGATTTCGAAATCTCTTTGAATGTGGATCATCCGATATATCAGGGACATTTTCCTGGCGATCCGGTCACTCCGGGCGTTTGCATTTTGCAAATCGCGTGCGAACTTTTCGAACTCGTTGCGCAGAAAAAATGTGTCATTTCCGCATTAAAAAATGTGAAATTTATGCAGGTGATTCGTCCTAACGAAGTGCCCACCGTGCATTTCCATTTCGACTGGTTGCCCGTTGATTGCGGTTTTTCGGTAAAATGCATTGTTTCCAATGACTCTGTTAATTTCTCTAAAATAAACTGCACTTTTTCAAATGAATAATTTTAGAGAACTGAAGATTTGCGTGGTCATTCCTACTTACAACAACGAAAAAACGTTGGAAGCGGTTGTCAACGATGCGCTGCGGTTTGCGCCGGCCGTGATGGTAGTGAACGATGGCTCCACGGACTTTACTCCGAAATTGCTTAACCGGCTGGACAACAGAGTGATAAGATTGTCCTACGATAAAAATCAGGGGAAAGGTCACGCCCTGCAACTCGCTTTCCGCGAGGCATTGTCGTTTGGCTACGATTATGTGATCTCAATGGATGCCGATGGCCAGCACAAAGCGGATGATTTACAGAAATTTGCCAAAATACTGTCTCAAAATCCTGATTCACTGATCGTTGGAAGTCGCTCACTGACAGCGCCCAATATGCCGAAACAGAACACGTTTGCCAATCGGTTTTCCAATTTCTGGTTCGCGGTCCAGACCTTGCATCGGTTGCCCGACACACAGTCGGGGTTCCGCGCCTATCCGTTGCGCAAAATGGGCAAAATGCGTTTGCTGACTTCCCGTTACGAAGCCGAATTGGAACTCCTGGTACGTTGCGCCTGGCGTGGCATTGCGCTCCTTCCATTGGAAGTGGATGTTTACTATCCTCCTCAGAATGAGCGGGTTTCGCATTTTCGTCCGCGCGTGGATTTCCTTCGTATCTCCGTCCTGAATACGATTCTGTGCCTCGTGGCCCTCGTTTATGGCTATCCGTCGATGTTGTTCCATAAAATCTTCAAAAAATAGTTATGCGCGCTTTTTTTGTCAACTTGTATCAATTTCTGGAGAAACATCGCTGGGTGCTTTGGTTGGCATTGTGTGCCTTCGTGGCCGGGCTCGTTTTCGGCATCACTCGTTTGAATTTTGTGGAAGATATTGGCTCTTTCTTTCCGAAAAATGGTGATAATGAGCGTGTTAACTATGCCTATCAGCATATCGGTTCCGACAATCGCATTGTGATTAGCATTGCTGAAAAAACGGAGAGGGAAGAGCCCGATTGCGATTTGCTTGCCGAAGCCGCCGACTCGTTGGCCAGCCAGCTCCAAATGTTGGATAGCGACAGTTTGATGAAGGATTTGCTTTGCGAAGTGAATCAGGAGCAGATTGTGGACATCAGCCGATTCGTGGTGCAGAATATGCCTTTTTTCTTGCAGGAAGAAGATTATGAAAGATTGGATACCTTGCTGGATTACAATCAGATAGACCATCAGTTGGCTTACGATCGCAACGAGATTCTGAGTGCCCCCGTCGGTTTTTTGCAAGACATTGTGCTGTCGGATCCGCTGTTTTTTTCAGGAAGTGCGCTGAAAAAGTTGGAGAATTTCAAATTGAACGAGCAATATCAGGAGTCCGACGGCCACATTTTCAATCAATCGGGCGACGAAGCCATCGTTGTGGTGACTTCCCGCTTTCCGGTGAGCGAGACAAAAAACAACGTGGTGCTGGCAAAAAATATTGAGAATGCTGCGCAAGTTGTTGAGAAACAGTTTGATGGAAAGATTTCAGTGAAGCCCTTCGGCGCTTCACTCATCTCGCAAACCAATTCGCAGCAGATCAAAAAGGACAGCTTTTGGGCGGTCGCATTTTCGCTGATTCTCATCCTCGCCTTGCTTCTCTATTATTACCGGAATTTGAAGAGTATCTTATTGATAATCTGTACAATAACTTTTGGTGGATTGCTGGCTTTGGGCGCGGTTGTGCTTTTCAAAAATCCTATTTCCATCATTGCGGTCGGTGTCGCTTCCATCATTGTGGGCATTGCCATCAATTATCCCATTCATTTTCTTTCGCATTTTAAGAAAACTGAAGATAAACAGCAGATTATCAAGGATATAGTAAATCCTTTGCTGATTGGAAATATCACCACGGTGGGTGCTTTTCTGAGTTTGCTGTTCATCAGTTCCGATGCGATGCGCGATTTGGGACTTTTCGCTGCTCTTTTGCTTGTGGGCACCATTCTTTTCGTGCTGGTTTTCCTGCCGCACATCTTGGGCAAACGGCCGGAGAATTGGCAAACGGCCGACCTTTCGTTCAAGCGGGTGGCGGAATTTCATCCCGAACGCCGCCCCTGGCTGATGGTCGTGGTTTGTGCGTTGACGGTTCTCTTTTTTGTGTTCAGTTTCAAAACCTCTTTTGAAACGAATATGCACAAAATCAACTATATGACGGCTGAACAGCGTGTTGAATTTGAAAAACTGGTAGCACAGGCCGACACGACCGTCAACACGATTTATTGCATTGCGGAGGGTACAACTCCCGACGAAGCGTTGCAATCGTACGAAAAATCGGTTCCAGTAATTGATAATTTATTGACAGATAGTTTGATACAGCGAACGAGCGGCATTAGCGTTTTCATTCCCTCGCAAGCTATGCAGAAGCAGCGAATTGCGCGGTGGAATGCTTTTTGGAAGGATAAAAAGGAACAGTTTTTTGCAGATTTCAGCAGAGCCGCAAAGAAAAATGGCTATAGCGAGGCCGCTTTCGACGATTTTTTCGCCGTTCTCAACACCGATTTTGAACCCCAGCCAATTGAGTATTTCGCCCCGATCGGCCAACAATTGGCTTCCTCATACTTGATGAATGATGTTGATAAATCGTTGGTTTACACAGTGTTGACGGTTGATAAATCGAAATGTGCTGAAGTCGAAAAACAGTTGAATGCTGTAGATTCAAGGGTGTTTGCGTTCACTGATTCATCGGTCATTACCCGAATGGTGAACGCATTGTCGGGCGACTTTGACTATGTGCTGTACATTTGCGGTTTCATCGTTTTCGTTTTCCTGCTGTTTTCTTTCGGACGGCTCGAGATTGCGCTTTCCGCTTTTGTGCCACTCACGGTCGCCTGGATCTGGATTTTGGGAATTATGGGAATGTTTGACCTTAAGTTCAACATTGTCAACATCATACTGGCGACATTTATTTTCGGTCAGGGCGACGATTATGCCATTTTTGTGACCGAAGGCGTGATGTATGAGTATCGGACGGGCAAAAAAATGCTGTCGCAATTCAAAAATTCCATCATTTTGTCCTCGTCCATAATGTTTATCGGCATTGGAATGCTCATTTTCGCCAAACATCCGGCGATGCGTTCGTTGGCCGAAGTCACGATGATTGGAATGTTTTCGGTAGTGCTGATGGCTTACATCTTCCCTCCATTTTTGTTCAAATGGCTGACTACCAGTGGGGGAGAGCGCCGTCGCATTCCCATTACGCTTTGGAATTGGGCGAAAACGGTTTTCGCGTTCACGGTTTTCTTCATCGTTTCAATTCTCCTCTCCGTTTGGTCCGTTTTCTGCATCATTTTCTTCAAAAATAATGCCAAAATGAAGGCGCATTTTCATAAAATGCTGTCGAATTTGTTTCGGATTTTTGCAAAATTGATGCCGCAAGTGGCGTGTTTTGTTCATAATGACAGCCATTATGATTTTTCAAAACCGGCGGTTTTGGTGGCCAACCACCAGTCGCATCTCGATTTGCTGTACACGCTGATGCTGTCGCCGAAAGTGGTGGCACTCACCAACAAATGGGTGTGGAATTGTCCGTTCTACCGCTGGATTATCCGTTATGCCGACTGTCTGCCGGTGGATAATGGGTGGGAGCAGAATCTGCCGAAATTGCAGGATTTGGTTGCGCAGGGCTATTCCATTCTGGTATTTCCGGAGGGCACGCGCTCGGCCGACTGCACGATTGGACGGTTCCACCAGGGTGCTTTCGCCTTGGCTGAGCAACTGCAAGTGGAGGTGGTGCCCATTGTGTTGCACGGCGTTGGCCACGTCTTCCCGAAACGGGAGTTCATTCTGAACAAAGGCCGGGTGGATGTTACCATCTTATCAGCATTTGTTATTGATAATCAAGAGGTTGTCGCTGAACAGCGAATGCTGTCTGTTACGCGAAATTTCAGACATCGTTTTATTGAAGAATACAAAAAGATATGTGAGGAAGTGGAAACGCCGGCCTATTTCAAGGAGTTGGTGAAGGCCAACTATCTGTACAAAGGGACCGAGGTGGCGCGCGAATGCCGTCGGCAAATGCGTCATTTTCAGCAGTTTGAACAAAGAATTGCAGAATTGCCGGATTCTGGCAGCGTGGTGCTTCGCGACTGCGGGCAGGGCGAGTTCGCGCTGTTGGCGGCCTTGGTGAAGAAGGATTTGCAGATTACGGCGGTGGGCAGCGATGCCGAAATGTTGGAGGTGGCGCGGAATTGTGCGGCTTGTCCGGAGAATCTGAGTTTCGTGGAAGGTTCGTGAAAACGGTTAAAATCGGTTAAACGGTTAAATTGGACGAATGGTGGAATGGTGAAAAGGACGAAAGGAGGAATGGACGAAAGGACGAAAGGTGGAAATCGGTTAAACGGTTAAAATGGACGAATGGTGGAAAGGTAGAAAGGACGAAATCAATTAAACGAAATCAAGCACTGACAACTAATCACTAACAACTGATCACTGATCACTGATCACAGATCACTTAACAACAACTAAATTGAAAATCTTGGGAATTTTAAATTGAAAATCTTGGGAATTTTGTATTGAAATTTATAGGAATTTTGTATTTTTGCAGCGTAAAAATTAAAAAGTGCCGCAATGTATTTTACAAGACTTATTGAAAAAGAGATAGATAGAAAACTGAAAAGTTCGGGTGCCGTTTTGGTTTCCGGACCGAAGTTTTGTGGGAAGACAACAACCTGTATGCTCTATCAGAAAAGTTTTGCAAAATTGAATACAAAGCAGGCCATTGCGCTGGCAAAACTGAATCCGAAGTCGGTGTTGACAGGTGAAAAACCGCGGTTGATTGACGAGTGGCAGACGGTTCCCGACATTTGGAACCAGGTAAAAGAAGATTTGGACGAGCATTATGAGTTCGGAAAGTACATACTCACAGGCAGTTCCACTCCGGCCGACAAGGCGGACGTGCATCACAGCGGCGCGGGGCGGATTATGCTGGTACGAATGCGCCCGATGACACTGTGGGAGTCGCAGGAATCGAAAGGCACGGTTTCTCTGGAAGAACTTTTCAGCGGAGAATTGGATTTCGCGCCTGATGCCAATGCGGATTTCACTCTGGATGATGTGGCTTTTTTGATGTGCCGTGGCGGCTGGCCGATTTCCGTTTTGGCGGGCCGTGAAATTGCTTTGGAAGTCACAAAAAATTACTACAATAGTCTCTTTTTATTTGAAGATAGTGATAATGAGCGATTTAGAAATAAGAAGCCAGAGGTTTTGCGAATGATTTTGCGCAGTTATGCCCGCCACATCTCCACAGAATCTGCCGCAAGCACCATCATTGAAGATGTGAAACAGAGCAATGAGCGGGCAATGGATGCGAAAACTTTTGACGATTATATGGAGGCGCTCCGCGATTTGTTCATCATTGACGACATTGCGGCCTGGAATCCGAACATTCGTTCCAAAACAGCCATCCGCACGTCGCCCACCCGGCATTTCGTGGATACTTCCATCGCTTGCCGTGCGCTTTCCATCAGCCCCGACGACTTGAAACGCGATTTGGAGAGTTTCGGTCTCTTTTTTGAGGATTTCGCCGTGCGCGACCTGTCGGTTTATGCCGGCACGTTGGGCGGCGAAGTGCGTCATTACCGCGACAACGCCGGCTTGGAGTGCGACGCGGTGGTGCATCTGGAAGACGGTCGATGGGGCGCGGTTGAAATCAAGTTGGGCGGCGACAAACTGATTGACGAGGGCGCATCTTCATTGAGAATCCTTGAACGTAAAATCCGTGAAAAAAGTGACGAAAAAGCACCTTCATTTTTGATGGTTCTCACTGCAGTAGGAGCCGCCTATCGCCGGAAAGATGGCATTTATGTCGTCCCCATCAACACCCTTCGTCCTTAATAATATATTGAAAATCAAATAATTAATATACAATGAAATTCAAACTCATTTATCCTAAATGGAAAAAGCTTCCTGGACAAACTACTTTTAACTTGCCGCCTCACGGGCCGGTGGTGTTCGCTGCCTGTCTGCCCGAGCGCGTTGACGTTTCTTTCACGGATGAAAATGTGGAAGATATTGATTTTGAAGAAGATTGCGACTTTGTGGGCATCTCGATGATGCTTTCCACGCAGGTGAAACGCGGCTGGGCCATTGCCGACGAGTTCCGTCGCCGTGGCAAGCAGGTGATGTTTGGCGGCATCTCCACGATGTTGCACGCCGAGGAAACCTTGCAGCACGCCGACAGCATTTTCCTTGGCGAAGCCGAAGGCCGTATGGAGCAGGTGATTGCTGATTGGGAAAAAGGCCAGCTGAAGAAAGTCTATAACTATATGGGCAAGCAGCCCGACATCGCACTCGTGGGCCCGGCGCGCCGCGACCTTTACAAACGTGAACTTTACAACCATAAAGGCGTGCAGATGGTTGACCTTTTCCACGCTTCACGCGGCTGCAAGTTCAGCTGCTATCCGTGCGCCGTTTCGTACCTCGGCGGCCGCTGCTTCCGTCCGCGCCCCATCGAAAAGGCCATCGAGGAATTGGAAACCATCGACAACAACCGTCTTTTCATCGTTGATAACTCGCTGGCACAGAGTACGGAATGGGAACTCGACCTTTTCAAAGAGATGATTCCGCTCAAGAAAAAATGGATTTCCCACACCATTGAGGACAAGCCCGAAGTGCTCGACCTTGCCGCGCAAGCCGGCGCTTGGTACGTCTATCAGGCGGTTTACGACACGTCCGACTATATCCGCGAGCGTGTGAAACGCTATCACGATTACGGCATCGGCGTGGAAGGAACCATTTTGTTAGGGCTTGACAATCAGACAGAAGACGATATTTTGCGCCTTATCGACTTCTTGTTGAGCATTGATTTGGATTTGGCGGAATTTACCGTTTTGGCGCCCTTCCCGCACACCAAGGCCTACGACGACCTGATGCGCCAGGGACGAATTTTCGACCACGATTGGGATCACTACAACGCCGGCCAGGTGGTTTATCAGCCCAAAAATATGTCACCCGAGCGTTTGCAGGAACTTTACGAATACGCTTGGAAATCGTTCTATCACGATGAAACTCAGGAAGAAAAGATGTTCAAGCTGTTCACGAAGGTGATGTTGCGCGAAATGGAAGACGGCACTTATCGTCCGCGCGACCGCAAACTCGCCAACAAGAGTTTCGGCAAAGATGTTGACAGAAGTGCGTCGAAGGTGAATTTGAGGTAGATTGTCGGTTAAACGGTTAATTACGGTTTGACAATTCAACGACTCAACAATTCAACAACTCAACGACTCAACAATTCAACAATTCAACAATTCAACAACTCAACAATTCAACAACTGAAAAATGAAAGTAAACGATAAATATTTTGATGAGATTTTTGATTTTGCGGGGCAGTGGGAAATGCCTTCCAAATGTGGTTTGAAAATTGTGAAGAGGGGCGACAAAACCGTGGTTTTGGCGACGGAGCTGTATCAGGACAATCCGGGCAGTTCCATCACCTACGCCGGCGGTTCGCTTATCAAGCAGATTTGCGAAGCCAAAAAATTGGATTTGCGCAATATAATATATGTAGAGTGCAATCCCGACACCAACTCGAAGCTTTCTTTTTACGACGAGGAGATGTTCCGGGTGGATTTCGAGGTGAAAGACGAAATGCCGACCGACTTGAAATACACGCAGCTGACGAAGGAGGAGATTGAAAGCATTTTGTAAGACTTTAGACTTTAGACTTGGGACTTCTTTCAGAAGAAACGGGAAGTAAAATCATAACCATTTAAAAATCAATATTATGAAAAAAGTTTTGGTATCATTTTTAGTGTTGTGTATTTGTGTTTGTGCCAATGCACAAAAAGCGAAAGGCGACTTTTCATTTCTGACGGGTCAGAAACAGTTGAATGTCGTTTTCGTCTATGACGGAGTTACTTACGATGGCGACTCGGAAGCTGAATTTTTCAAAGACAACAGCGACCGTGATGATTTTGAGGAATGGAAAACCAATTGGACATCGCGTTTCCGCAATGATATGTGGGAAACTATATTTTTGGAGAAACTGAATGAAGAATTATCGGGTAAGCGTCTTGAGGGCGGCGACTATCCGAACGCAGCTTATACAGCTGTTGTAAAGTTCATCGACATTGATCCGGGAAGCTTTGCAGGTCCGTTTTCCGTGCCTTGCAAAATAACGGCAGACATCAACTTTGTAGCCACAGGAAAAACCGAGCCTGTTGCCACCATCACTTTCACCAAGTTGGCTGCAAACAGTTTCTTGATGACACCGATTATCGAACACAGAGTAAAATTCGCTTTCGACGATATGGGAATGAATATGGGGAAAATCTTATCAAAGAAAATCAAATAATGCGATTCCTACAAAACAAAAAAGCACTCGAAAGGGTGCTTTTTTTGTTTTAGATGTAAAATACTGAAAACAAATAATATAAGATTCTTTTTATTTGACCATTAAGCCGAAATTTATTGATGAATACTTCGCAAAAACCTCTAACACCAAAAATGACCATTAGTGATTTTTCATAGATGATTTATCACCAAAAATGACCATTAGACCCAATTGTTCAATTCGTTTATTCCTCCTTTTTCGGTTCCACGTAGAAGGTCTCGTCCTGCACTACTGAGATTCCGACCTTGGGAAGCATCGCCTGTACCTCTTCGTTGTCGCGGTCGGCCAGCAGCTTGTCCTTGGCGGGTTCCACCACGGTGCGCACCACAATGCGTATTGGAACAATATCCAAAGCGAAATCACGATGGAGGATTTTTTTTCGCCAGTGAAAAAAGAGCCGCGTTTCGTCCGGAGACGCCATCCCCGGTTACTCGTCGGCTGGCTTCCAGCCGGTTTCCGTAATGCTTCGATTCTGGAAAAGACTCAATATTGATAACACCCGAAGTTGCACCCTGGCAGAATTAAAAAAATATTGTTGGCCGACAGCACCGGGCAAAGTGTTGTGTTGGAATATATTCCGCTAAACAGTACGTGGCAGGCGATGCCCGTTGCCACCCGTAGAGTGGAATGATTTTTGCAGGGAAAGCCATTCCAAAAAATATTCATACTGAATACAACTTTTTCAGAAATTTTGCGTATAATCGCTGCTTAAATATGATGCTTATGAAAAAAATCAGTTTTATAAAAATTGTTGTGCTGCTATTAATTTCATTATCAATAAGTTGCAATAAAATAATAAAGCCACAGCATCGTGTGGAGGTGGTTCCCGTTGAGGTTCAGGTCATTAGCGAGATGGGCGAGGCCGCTTCACAGAATTATGTGGGCACGGTGCAAGCCAGCTCCGAGGCAGCATTGAGTTTCTCGGTAGCAGGCCGAGTAGCGCAAATGTATGTGCGTGAGGGCCAGCGTGTTGCGCAAGGACAGTTGCTCGCCGAAATCGACGATGCTTCCTTCCAGCAGAGCTATGTGGCAGCGCAAGCTACACTCCGCCAAGCGCAAGACGGTTACGACCGACTGAAACAATTGCACGACAAGGGAAGCATCACTGAAGTGCAGTGGGTGGAAATCGAAACGAAGCTGGCACAGGCCAAGTCGATGGAGTCGATTTCGCGCAAGAACCTGGATAACTGCAAGTTGTATGCGCCGTTTAGTGGCGTGGTAGGGAAGTGCGAACTGGAAGCGGGGATGAACGCAATGCCGGGTATGACCGCCCTTAGTCTGCTGAAGGTGGGCCAGGTGAATGTCAGCGTGCCCATTCCTGAAAACCTCATTGCGGAGGTGCGAGTCGGCCAACCTGCCAGCATTATGGTTTCCGCCTTGAACCAGCGCGTGTTTTCAGGAAAAATCCGTAGCAAGGGCGTGATTGCCAATCCGTTGTCGCACAATTACGAAGTGGTGATACCGCTCAACAACTCCGATGGCGTGCTGCTGCCCGGAATGGTTTGCAACGTTCGGCTCCAGTCGGCTGACTCCACGCAGTTGATTTCCCTTCCCAACCGAGTTATCAAAATTGCCCCCGACGGGCACCAGTTTGTGTGGGTGATTGAGAATGGCAGCGCCCAGCAGCGTGCCATCACCACCAGCGGCCTTTCTCAGCACGGCGTCATCGTTGCCGCAGGCCTTTCTTGCGGCGATTCGGTCATTGTGAATGGTGAACAGAAAGTGAGTACGGGCTCAAAAGTCAAAATCCAGTAGTTATGGCAAAGTCGGTCGTCAGAAACGCAGTCGAATTTTCGGTACAACACAAGTCCATCATCATTTTAGTGGTGGTCGTATCGGTGTTGTTTGGCATTTTCGCTTTGGTAAAAATGCCCAAGCAGGAATTTCCTGCCATTTCCATTCGCCAAGGATTGGTGGTGGGCGTTTATCCGGGAGCGACTTCTGAACAAGTGGAGGAGCAATTGACGGCTCCGTTGGAAGAATATCTCTTTAGTTATAAGGAAATTAACAGACAAATGACCTATTCGGTCACTTCCGATGGAATGGTGGTGATGTATGTCTCTTTGGATGATGGTGTGAAATCGGACGACGAGTTTTGGGCGAAATTCCGCTTAGGCGTTGCCGATTTCAAAAGCAGTCTGCCGTCGGGTGTTGCGGGCATTTTCACCAGCAGCGACTTCGGCAACACTTCCGCGCTCCTCATCTCCATTGAGTCGAAGGAAAAAACGTACCGCGAGTTGGATGGCTATCTTTCTGATTTGGAAAAACGGCTTCGCAGCATTGGCTCCGTTTCCAATCTTCGGCGGTATGGCGTTCAGAACGAGCAGATTACGGTTTATGTTGACAAGCGGAAACTCATTGAGTACGGCATTGATGCCACCTCGCTGTCGTCGGTCTTATTGGCACAGAATTTCACCACTATTAGTGGCACTTTCGAGGACGAGAACTGCTTGGCTCCGTTTCACGTTTCCGAAACTTTCTCGTCGGAAAACGATGTGGCAGAGCAGATTGTCTATTCTGACCCATCGGGAAGTGTGATTCGGCTGAAGGACATTGCGCGCATTGTGCGAGAATATCCCGAACCCAGCAGCTACATCGCCAATGGCGACAAGAAATGCGTGATGCTTTCCATCGAGATGCGCGACGGCAACAATATTGTGGAGTACGGGAAAGAGGTGAAGGCCGAGCTCGACAAGTTTGAGAAAACGCTTCCGCCGGAGGTCACCGTTTTCCGCGTCGCCGACCAGGCACAAGTCGTCTCTCACTCCGTGAATATGTTCCTGCGCGAAATGCTCATTGCCATCATCACGGTTATCCTTGTGATTATGCTGATGCAGCCGATGCGCGTGGCGGGCATCTCCGCAATGACCATTCCTATTACGATGTTTATTTCTCTCGGAATTTTGTATCTGCTTGGTTTCGAGATTAATACGGTTACTTTGGCTGCGCTGTTAGTCGTTTTGGGCATCATAGTTGACGATTCCGTGGTGGTCATCGACAACTATGTGGAGAAATTAGACCACGGAGTGCCCCGTTTTGAAGCCACTTTGTCGAGTGGCACCGAGCTGTTTAAGTCGGTGGTTTCGGCCACGCTGGCCATCACCATCACTTTTTACCCGCTGTTGCTTACTTGCACGGGGCTTTTCGGCGAGTTCTTGGGCAGTTTCCCTGGCACCATCACTATCACGCTGTTCACTTCGCTGCTTGTTGCTCTTTTGTTCATTCCTTTTGTGCAATACGATTTTATCAAGAAGGGATTTCACTCGCCAGACGCGAAACCGCGCAAGTTCAACATCCCCGACAAGATTCAGACATTGTTTGAAAAAATCATCAATCTCGCTTTTGCCTTTCCCAAAATGACACTGCTCGTGGGCGCTGCCGCAGTGGCGGTGGGTTGCCTGATTTTTGTACATTTGCCGCAAAGAATGATGCCGTTCACGGAGCGCAACCAGTTTGTGGTGGAGATTTTCCTGCCGGGCGGGTCGCCATTGGCTCGTACCGAAAAGATTTGCGATTCGGTGGCCAATATTCTGCGCCACGACGACCGCATTGAGAACGTCACCGAGTTTGTGGGCACTTCCGCACCGCGTTTTCATATGTGCTATGCGCCCAAGTTCCCTTCCAAGCAAATTGCGCAGCTCATCGTCACTACATCTTCGGAGGAGATGACCAACAAGCTGCTCGACGAATACGAGGACAAGTACATCAACTATTTCCCGGATGCTTACGTCCGTTTCAAACAGCTTGACTATGTGATGACGGCCTTTCCCATTGAAATTGACCTGAAGGGCGATAACCGCGCCGATGTGCAGAAAATGGAGAAGCTTCTGATGGCTGAGCTGCGCAAACGCAACGACCTGCTGATGGTGACCTCCACCAACGACAATTGGTCAACGGGAATCAATATTGATATCAATCATCTGGAGGCCAATAGATTGGGGATTTCCAAGCCGACCGTTATGGCCAATTTGGCGTTTGATTATGGCGATGGACTTCCCGTGACGACGTTATGGGAAAAAGACTATCCAGTGAAGGTCGTGGTGAAGTCGGACCGCGATTCGGTAGGGGATTTCAACCAGATTGCCGACGAGTACATCTCTTCGCTGAGTGGCAAATCGGTGCCGTTGCGCCAGTTTGCCGACCTGTCGGAGGAGTTTTCGCCGAGCCAGATTTATCACAAAAACGGAGTTTATACGGTAACGGTGCAAGCCGACGTGAAACGCAACGTGAACACGACCGATGCCACCAAGTCGATTGACAAACAGCTGTCGAAACTCACGATTCCGGAGGGAGTTGAAATGAGTTGGGGCGGCAGTCGAATGCAGGATGACGTGCTTATGCCTCAGATTTTCAAAGGGTTGGCGTTTGCCGTGTTGATTATTTTCGTGATTTTGGTTTTCCATTTCCGCAGCATCAAGTTGGCGGTTCTGATATTGAGTGCCACGCTGTTGTCTATCTTTGGCGCGGCTTTGGGCATTCAGATTATGGGGATGGAATACACGCTGACCTCGGTTTTAGGACTGGTGGCGTTGATGGGCATTATTGTGCGAAACGGGATCATTATGTACGATTATGCGGAGACGTTGCGATTGAAGGCGGGGAGGAGTGTGCACGATGCCGCTATGGAGGCGGGCAAGCGTCGTATGCGTCCCATCTTCCTCACGAGTGCGGCCGCTTCAATGGGCGTGGTGCCGATGATTATCAGCCACAGCGCATTGTGGTCGCCGATGGGCGTGGTCATCTGTTTCGGCACTTGGATTTCAATGGTGTTCGTGGTCACTGTGTTGCCGGTTTTGTATTGGAAGGCGATGAAATAAGGTGGTGATTGCCCAACTGAAACACGGCACCTTGATTTTCCCGCCTTAGAGCTTCCCAATCTCCGCTTCGGAAAGTCCGGTGATTTGGGCGATGGTGGCAATGTCAAAATTGAGTTCGAGCATCTTTTTTGCCGTGGCGACAAGGCCTTCGACTTTACCTTTGGCCATGCCTTTGGCTTCACCTTTGGCTTCACCTTCGGCGCGGGCGCATTCGCGTTCAAATTCAATGGTGTC
Organism: Bacteroidales bacterium; assembly: GCA_045627805.1. Classification (GTDB taxonomy): domain Bacteria; phylum Bacteroidota; class Bacteroidia; order Bacteroidales; family WCHB1-69; genus UBA1756. Next base: position 130 of record JAZQOJ010000109.1, on the reverse strand, counting down.
CTTTACGTCCTGGTAATCGAATATGCTTTTGGCGTAGTCTTCCTTTTCCATAGTTGTGAGTTTATTGATTTCCCCCTGCTGAAAGAAGTCGAGGTATATCGGCTCGTCAAACGGACACTCCTGTACACTT